>CAUQWV010000006.1:0-162659 GCA_963522285.1 uncultured Campylobacter sp. | reverse complement strand
TATTTCGAGTATCTCACGCTTGCGGCGGCAGTGCTTTTTAGGGATTGCGATTACTGCGTGATCGAGGCTGGGATGGGCGGCGAGTTTGACGCTACGTCGAGCTTCGGGCGCATGCTGTCGCTTTTTACACCGATCGGCACCGATCATTTGGGTATGCTAGGACAAAATCTAGAGCAGATCGCCCACACCAAGCTCATTACGATGGATAAAGAGGCGATTTTAAGCGACGAGATGAGCGAGGTTCCGCTTCGTATCGCAAGGCAGATCGCAGAGCAAAAAGGAACTCATTTGAGGTTTGCAGCAGAGCTTTTAAGCAAGAGCGAGCAAGCGCAGATCGTGGAGTTTTGCGCGCACAATAATCTGCCTAAATTTCAAATTTCAAATTTAGCCCTAGCGCTTGCCGCGATGAAATTTTTAAATTTGAAATTTGAAATTTCGCAGCTACCGCCTTTAAATTTACGCGGCAGGATGGAAGTTTTGGCGCCGAATTTACGCGTGGATGTCGGACACAACGAGCTTGCGGCGCAGCAAGTCGCCCGCGAAATTACCGAAATCTACGGGGGCAAAAAGATCGTGCTGATTTACAACGCTTTTGCCGATAAGGACGTAGCCGTGGTGCTGCGGACTTTAGCGCCCGTGATAGAGCGCGTGGAGATCTTTAACTACGAGGTTGCGGATCGCGAAATGGCAGCAGAGGCGATAACCCGCGCGCTTGACGCGCTTAAAATTCCGCATTCGCCGTTTTGTGGCGAGCTTAGAGAGGACGAGGAGTATTTGGTTTTCGGCTCGTTTCATTTGGTAGAAAATTTCATTTTATGGCTTGAGGCGCGCCGTGGCTAAAACTAAACTCACCCTAAGCGATCACTTTGGCACCAAGACCCTATATTTTGGTGAGAATTTTAGATTTCAGCTTAAAATTTTATCTGCTTTTTTTGTAATTTTTCTGCTCGTTTTGTTTTTTGCGATCTTTAAACTCGCTAGCGATCGCTCAAATTTAAAGGAGCTAAACAAAACCCTCTACGCCGAAAATCTCGCGCTTAAAGAGCAAAATATCGCGCTTGAGGGCAAAAATGAGGAGGTGCTTGCCAAGCTGGACGGACGCGAAGACGATGGAGGTGGGCTGGATAGTGATATCCAGGTAATGCTTGCGATGAATGAGATGAAAAAGGAGCGTAAAAAGGGCTCTGGCGCGCACATCGCAGCTAGCGAAAAAACGGCGAGCGCGATTCTTAGCGCTGTGCCTAATGGACTTCCGATGCAGTATCGCGGCGTAACTAGCCCTTTTGGGATGCGTACTCATCCGATCAGCGGCGTTATGAGGATGCACCACGGCATCGACTTGCGAGCAAGCGAGGGCACTCCGGTGTTTGCGACGGCAGAGGGCTTCGTGCAGTTTGCAGGTGGCAGCGGTAGCGGATATGGAATTTTAGTGATTCTATCGCACAATTATGGCTTTGAAACCCGCTACGGCCACCTTAGCTCCGCGGTCGTAACGCCCGGTTCTTGGGTTAAAAAAGGCGATCTCATCGGCTATAGCGGCAACACCGGCTACAGCACCGGTCCGCACTTGCATTACGAAGTTAGGTTTTTGGCTCAAAGCGTCGATCCTGCAAATTTTATGAGCTGGAACGCGCAGAATTTCAAAAATATCTCGACCTTGGAACCTAATGTTTCGTGGCAGGAGATCGCAAATGTCGTGCAGCACCAGATCGAAAGGTTTAAATAATGCAAGCCGAGGTTTACGAATACTTTTTGCAAAACCAAAAAGAGCTTTTGATATGCGAGGACGATAAAGAGGCTGCGGCGTGCGAGCAGGTGCTTAAATTTATGGGCTACGCGGCTTTTTGCCTGCCCGATTTTAGAGCTAGCTTCGGCGAGGATCTGCGCAGCTACATGGGCGAGCTAGCGGGCATCAGCACCGCTCTTAGCGCGTTTTATAAAGCAAGCGGCAAAAAAATTTTAATCTCGCCCGTCCGCACGATCCTAAATAAACTCCCTGCCGCAAGCCATCTGCGCCCGTTAAATATAAAATTTGGAAGCGAATTAAGCCTAAGCGAGCTAAAAGAGGAAATTTTACGCCTTGGATACGACGTTCGCGATATCGTCGAAAGCATGGGCGAGGTGAGCTTCCGTGGCGAGATCATCGATATTTTTTCGGTAGGGAGCGAAAGCGCGGTTAGAATTCTGCTTGACGGCGAGACAGTCGAGAGTATCAGGCGCTTTGACGTCGCGACGCAAAAAAGCGAAAAAGATGAGCTTGCGCAAGCCGAGATAGCGCCGTTTTTGGCAAATTTAAGCGAGGACGAGTTTGAGAGCGTGAGCGAAAAGATATCGCGCGCGGATAGCGACGCGTTAGCGCGCGATCTGGGCTCGCTCGGGTTTTGGTTCATCGATGGCTTCGTCGATTACGTGAGCGCGTTTGATTGCGTCTTGCTGCACGAGATCAAAAAGGATGAAATTTTTTCCGAGCGCAATTTGGATTTTTTAGACGCGATCGAGGTGCTGCCGGCGGCGCGTAAATTTAAAGATCTCGCGGTGACGCCGTCGCAGGAATTTTTTGAATTTCACCGCAGCGAGGCTATCACGCTGATCGCGCGAAACGACGCTCTGCTCGCGCCGTTTGATCTTGGCGGATTTAGCAATATCGAAATTTTACGCGAGGATTTCGTCGTAAATTTAATAAGCGCCGAGCGGATCATCCTTTCGCTAAACAAAGCGGCGCCTAAAAAGCGCGTGCGAAGATCGAGCCTAGCTCTGGATGAGCTAAACGTGGGCGATTTTGTCGTTCACGAAGATCACGGTATCGCTAAATTTAACGGGCTTGAGCTCATAGAGGTGATGGGGCGCAGCAAGGAGTTCGTATCTCTGCTCTACGAGGGCGGCGACAAGCTGCTGCTACCGGTCGAGTATCTAAATAAGATCGATCGCTACGTCGCAAGCGGCGGCACGGTGAGCTTGGATCATCTGGGCAGGGCGAGCTTTTCAAAAATTAAAGAGCGAGTGCGCGAAAAGCTCTTTGCGATCGCTTCAAAGATCATTGCGCTGGCGGCCAAGCGCGAGCTGGTGCGAGGGATCGTCATCAAAAACGAAAGCGCGGATTATGCGAAATTTTTAAGCGCAAGCGGCTTTAGCTACACGAGCGATCAGCAAAAGGCTGTGAGCGCGATTTTAGCGGATCTGCAAAGCGGCAAGGTGATGGACCGCCTACTTAGCGGCGACGTGGGCTTTGGAAAGACCGAGGTTGCGATGAATGCGATCTTTGTCTGCATCCGCAGCGGGCATTCGGTGCTGTTTTTCGTGCCTACGACGCTGCTTAGCTCTCAACATTACGCCACGCTTAGCGAGCGCTTTAGGGAGTTTGAGATTCCTGTTTTTAAGCTCGATCGCTTCAGTAGCGCGAGGCAAAAGAGTGAAATTTTAAAGCGCTTGCAAAGCGGCGAGGCGATCGTCGTGGTCGGCACGCACTCGCTTTTAAATTTAAACCCCGCAAATTTAGGGCTCATAATCATCGATGAGGAGCATAAATTCGGCGTCAAGCAAAAGGAGCGGCTCAAAGAGAAAAGCGCCGCCTCGCACCTGCTTAGTATGTCTGCTACGCCGATACCGCGCAGTCTGAATATGGCGCTAAGCTCGATTAAAAGCTACTCCACGCTGCTTAGCCCGCCGCAAGATCGCTTGGACGTGCGTACCTTCGTCAAGCAGTGGGACGAAAAGATCGTAAAAGAGGCGATCTCGCGCGAGCTGCGACGCGGCGGGCAGATTTTTTACGTCCACAACCACATCGCGACGATGCAAAGCGCCAAAAAGAAGCTGCTTGAAATTTTGCCGAGCCTTAAAATTCTAATTTTGCACTCCAAGATCGACGCTAAGACGACGGAGGATGAAATTTTAAAATTTGTAGCGGGCGGATACGATCTGCTGCTTTGCACCAGTATCGTAGAAAGCGGCATTCATATGCCACGCGTAAATACGATCATCGTCGAAAACGCCGATAAATTCGGTATCGCCGATCTGCATCAGCTGCGCGGTCGCGTCGGGCGCAGCAACAAACAGGGCTTTTGCTACTTTTTGATCGAGGATAAAACCGCTCTTACGCAAGACGCGCTAAAACGGCTCGTAGCGCTTGAGAGCAACTCATTTTTGGGTAGCGGCTCGGTGCTAGCGTATCACGATCTTGAAATTCGCGGCGGCGGAAACCTGCTCGGAGAGGCGCAGAGCGGGCATATAGAAGCGATCGGCTACTCGCTTTATCTAAAGATGCTCGAAGAGGAGATCGGCAAGCTGCTAAGCAGAAAGAGCGCCGCTGCGAGCGTGGAGCTTAAAATTTCGGTAAACGCCTTTTTAAACTCGGAATTTATCAGAGAGGATCGCCTGCGCCTGGATCTTTACAGGCGGCTTAGCAAGTGCGCAGAGGCGAGCGAAGTGCTTGAAATTTTCGGCGAGATCGAGGATCGCTTCGGGCGCGCGGATATCTACACCAAGCAATTCATTGACGTGATGATGATTAAGGTTTTGGCTACGAAGCTCGGCTTACGCGTGATTTCGAGCATGGACGAAAATATCTTGATCACCCTTGCAAACGGCGATAAAGTGCGATTAAAGGCACAGACGCGCGACGATGACGACGTGATAAGCGAAATTCTGATCTATCTGCGAAGGGAGCTAAAAAATGCGAACTTGCGATGAAAATATCAAAAAAAGCGCGAGCAAAAGCGGGAGCGAAGAGTTAAATTTAAACGCGGCGAGCGGTTTGAATTTAGCGCCGCAAGCCGTCCTAAAAAGCGTGCAGAGCGCCGCCGGCGAGCAAATTTATTTCAGCGATTTTAGCGCGATTGATTGGCGCACGGTGCAGGTCGCCGTTTTTCGCGCGAGCAAAAAGGCGCTAAAGATCGTCCGAGACATCGATTTCACGGGTATTGACGCGCTTGTGGGGCTAGAGAGCCAAAAATCGGCTCTTATAAAAAACACGGACGCCTTTCTGCGCGGCTGCAGCGCCAACCACGCGCTACTATGGGGCGAGAGCGGCTGCGGCAAATCAAGCCTTGTGAAGGCGGTTTTTTCCAAATTTATCCCGCAAGGCCTTAAGATCATCGAGATCGGCAGGGACGATTTGGGCTATCTCGTGGATATAATCGACGCAATCCGCGAAACAAGCTTTAAATTTATCATCTTTTGCGATGATTTGAGCTTTGAGCTCGGCGAGAGCGGCTACAAGCACCTAAAACCGCTGCTAGAAGGATCCTTAGAGCGCACGCCGCGCAACGTGCTGATGTATGCGACGTCCAATCGCCGCCACATCGTAGGCGAATGCGCAAGCGACAACGACGTCGCGCAGATCAGTCGCGGCGAGCTGCACCTAAGCGACGCGGCGAACGAGCGAATCAGCCTGAGCGAGCGCTTCGGGCTGCAGCTAAGCTTTTACGGCGGGAGCATGCGGGAGTATTTGGGGATCGTAGATGCCTATTTTGCGGCTGCAAAAGGTATGAGCGCGGCGGAATTTCGCTTGAGCTTTGTTGCAAATTTAGACGCGCTGCACGCAAAGGCAAGGGAGTTTGCGATGCTTCGCGCAAGCCGCAGCGGCCGCGCGGCAAAGCAGTTTTTCTTGAACTTTAGTGAGGAATTTTTTGCAAATTTAAAAGGCGGCAGATGAATACGGCGCGCGGATTTAAATTTGGCGTAAATTTTATCGCCGTGCTAGAGCGTACGCGAAAAATCGCCGCCGTGCGAAATTTTAGAAATGATGCCAGAAATTTCGGAGGCGCAAGATGAGCGCGACCGAGCTTTTTATCGCGCTTTTTCGCGCCGTGAAAATCAAGGATTTTCGCTGGTGGCCTGCGTTTGGAAGCTTTGAGGTGGTCGTGGGGGCGATTTTGATCCAAAATACGGCGTGGCACAATGCTGACGCGGCGTTGCAAAACCTGCGTAGCAAGGGGCTTTTGAGCTTAGAGGGGATTGCCGGGCTAGATGAAGCGGAGCTTGCGGAGATCATTAAAGTGAGCGGATTTTATAATCAAAAAGCGAGACGCCTAAACTCGCTTTGCAAAGCGATAATCGCGGATTTTGGGGATTTTGAGAGCTTTAAATCGGGCGTTAGCCGCGAGTGGCTGCTAGCGCGCAAAGGGATCGGCGCAGAGAGCTGCGATGCGATCTTGTGCTACGCGTGCGAGCGTGCGGTGATGGTTGCGGACAGCTATTCGGCGCGCCTGCTTGGGGCTTTAGGCTATGAGTTTGAAAGCTACGATGAGCTTAGCGCGTGGCTTGGCGAGCTAGAATTTGAGCGGATCTATGAGTTTGTAAATTTCGCTAACTCTCCCTGCGATGCGGCGGCAAAAGCAGATAAGCTGGAGAACGAAAACGGCGCATATGCACTATTGCACGGGCTTATAGTAGAATTTTGCAAAGCGCATTTGAAAGGTAAAATTTTTGATGATTTTGCGGTGGAATTTTTTGATAATTTAAAATAAATCTTAGCCATCTTTGAAGCAAAGAACATTCTATACCATCCAAGTAGCGACAAATAGGTGATTTTATGTATTGTTAAGCGCCGATATAGCAAAATTTAATTAAAATTACGGCGATAAATTTGGTTAAAAAATCGATATTTAGGGGAGTTTATGACGAAAAGAAAAATTTTAATAGTATTTGGGACGCGCCCGGAGGCCATTAAGATGGCTCTGTTGATAAAGGAATTTCAAAAGCACGCAGAATTTGAAGTGAAGGTTTGCGTTACGGCGCAGCACAGACAGATGCTCGATCAGGTGCTTGAATTTTTTGAAATCAAGCCGGATTTTGATCTAAATTTAATGAAGCAAGGGCAGGATCTGTACGATATTACGTCTGGTGTTTTGCTTGGTATGCGCGATGTATTTAGCGAATATACCCCGAACATCGTGTTTGTGCATGGAGATACGACTACTACTTATGCCGTTTCTTTGGCGGCGTATTATCAAAAAATAGATGTTGCTCACGTAGAAGCTGGACTTAGGACGCATAATATCTATTCGCCGTTTCCTGAAGAGATAAATAGGCAGATGACGGGACTCATAGCTAAATATCACTTCGCGCCGACCATCGATGCAAGAGACAATCTATTAAAAGAAGGCAAAGATTCAAAAAATATAATCGTTAGCGGCAACACCGTCATAGACGCGCTTTTGTGGACGATAGATAAAATCGAAAACAACGAGCTGCTGAAAAATAAAATTTTATCCTTTATAAATTCCAAATATAAGCTTAGTGATAGAAAATTTATTCTCGTTACAGGACACAGACGAGAGAATTTCGGAGAAGGCTTTGTTAATATTTGTGAGGCTTTACGTGAAATAGCGCTAAAAAATGAAAATATCGACATCGTTTACCCCGTGCATTTAAATCCAAATGTAAGAAAGCCTGTGGGAGAAATTTTATCGGGCATTTCGAATATATTTTTAATCGATCCGCTAGAGTATGATAGTTTCGTCTATCTCATGAGCAAGTCATATATGATAGTAACCGATAGTGGTGGCATCCAGGAGGAGGCGCCGAGCCTTTGCAAGCCTGTTTTAGTTATCAGAGAAACTACCGAAAGACCTGAGGGGATAAGGGCAGGATGCGTTAAGCTTATCGGCACCAAGCGCGAAAATATAATAAAAGAGGTGCAAAGATTATTAAATTTAAAAGATGAATATGATAAAATGAGTAAAAGTGTAAGCCCGTATGGCGACGGTAAAGCTTGCAAAAAAATACTGGAATTTTTAAAAGGAATATTGTGAAAAAAGTTTGCATATTAGGTCTTGGGTATATAGGGTTGCCGACGGCGGCGCTTTTGGCAAATAGAGGGTATAAAATCCACGGCGTTGATGTAGTGCAGAGTGTCGTAGATACGATCAATGAGGGTAAAATTCATATCGTCGAGCCGGAACTTGACGTATTTGTTAAAAAAGCAGTGCAGAGCGGAAATTTAAAAGCAGACGTTAAGCCTGATTTCGCAGATGTTTTTATCATAGCTGTTCCGACGCCGTTTCGAGATGGATACGTGCCAAATATCGATTATGTCATAAGTGCGGCAAAATCTATAATACCATACGTAAAAGACGATAATATGGTCGTTTTAGAATCCACTTCACCGGTAGGTACTACCGAGAAGATAGGTGAAATTTTAAAAAATGGCGGTGTTGATATTTCTAAAATTTATATCGCTCATTGCCCGGAGAGAGTTTTGCCCGGTAAAATTTTGAAAGAGCTTACCCAAAACGATAGGATCGTGGGCGGAACTACAAAGATTGCTACTAAAAAGATAGCGGAATTTTATAGGGAATTCGTTAGTGGTAGCGTTTTGCAGACGGATTCTAAGACTGCAGAGATGTCAAAGCTTACCGAAAATTCCTTCCGCGACGTAAACATAGCCTTTGCAAACGAACTTAGCATTTTGTGCGATAAATTTGGCATCAATGTTTGGGAGCTTATCTCGCTAGCAAATCGCCATCCGCGAGTTAATATTTTAAACCCGGGCTGCGGCGTAGGCGGGCACTGCATAGCGGTCGATCCGTGGTTTATCGTCCATGCGGGTGGCTACGAAGCGAGGCTGATCAAATCCGCAAGGGAGGTCAATGATCACAAAGCTGAGTGGTGTATTGAAAAAATCAAAAACGCCGCTTTGAAATTTGAGCTGCAAAACGGCAGAAAGCCCAAAGTCGCGTGCATGGGACTTGCTTTTAAGCCGGATATCGACGATTTGCGGGAGTCACCTGCGCTAAATATAACTAGACGCCTGATCGCAGATGGCGTCGATGTGGTCGCCGTGGAGCCCAATATCAAGGCTCACAAAGATTTTGAGATAGTGGATTATAAAAAGGCTATCGGAATTTCGGACATTATCGTATTTTTAGTCGGACATAAGGAATTTAAGGGGCTAAAAATAGAAAAAGAAGTTTTGGATTTTTGCGGCGTGCGAAATACTAATATTTAATATTTTTCAAGGTATGGTTAATGATACAAGCAATAGTTAAAAAAGGCAAAGTTTTGGCTGAGCAGATGCCTGCTCCAAGCGTTTCAAAGGGATGCGTTCTTATAAAAGTAGTAAATAGCTGCATATCGGCGGGTACCGAGATAAGCGGCGTATCAAATAGCGGCAAAAGCCTGATCAGAAGGGCTTTGGAGCAGC
Source organism: uncultured Campylobacter sp. (assembly GCA_963522285.1). GTDB lineage: Bacteria > Campylobacterota > Campylobacteria > Campylobacterales > Campylobacteraceae > Campylobacter_B. The sequence continues at coordinate 153,517 of CAUQWV010000006.1, read as the reverse complement.
CGGAGAACGTAAAAAAAGTCATCAATATGGTGAAATCAGACGGTATAGCCAGCGTCTATGCGAAGGTAAAGGGCAAGCTTGATAGCGGAAGCCCGACCGGCTATTCGCTTAGCGGCGTCGTCATAGCAGTCGGAGAGGGCGTTTCAAATTTTGAAATTGGAGAGCGCGTTGCCGCAGCCGGCGCAGGGCTTGCAAACCACGCAGAATACGTAGACGTGCCTAAAAATTTAGTTATGAAAATGCCGCAGGATATGGACTTTGAGCGGGCTTGCACCGTGACGCTCGGCGGCATAGCGATGCAGGGCGTTAGGCGGATCGATCTAAGGCTGGGCGAGACCTGCGTAGTGGTCGGTGCCGGGATTTTAGGGCTTCTTGCGGTGCAGATGCTTAAAATTTCAGGCGTGAGAGTTGCGGTCAGCGATTTTGACGATAGGCGCTTGCAGATAGCAAAGGAATATGGCGCCGAGCTCGTCATAAACCCGTCAAGAGACGATTTACTAGACGTCGCTTCGTCTTGGAGTGGCGGATACGGCGCCGATGGAGTGCTATTTACCGCTGCTACGAGCAGTAGCGAGCCGCTATCGCAAAGTTTTCAGATGTGCAAGAAAAAGGGCAGAGTGGTGCTCGTAGGCGTTGCCGGTATGCAGATAAATAGAGAGGATATGTATAAAAAGGAGCTTGATTTTCTCATCTCCACATCCTATGGCCCAGGTCGCTACGACAAGAGCTACGAAGAGGGGGGGCTTGATTATCCGTTTAGCTACGTAAGATGGACCGAAAATCGAAATATGAGCGAGTATCTAAGGCTGGTAAATGAAAATTTGATCAAGCTGGATAAGCTCATAGACGCGAAATATCCTATCGAGCAGGTAACGGAGGCGTTTGAGTCGCTGCAGGCTTCGCAGAATAAGCCGCTTATGGTTTTGCTTGACTACGGCGAGGCAAATTTAACCGAGCTTAACAGCTACCTAAATCACGATAAAAAAATCATTATAAATTCTATACCCGTAAACAGAGATGTGATAAACGTCGCATTCGTAGGTGTGGGCGGATTTGCTACCGGAATGCACCTGCCTAATATCTCAAAGCTTACGGATAAGTATAAAATTTACGCGATAATGAACCGAAGCGGACATAAGGCAAAGGCGGTAGCGCAGCAATACGGAGCGAACTATGCTACTTCAAATTTAGACGATATTTTAAATGATAAAAACGTTGATCTGGTGATCATCTCCACAAGGCACGATAGCCATGCGGAGCTTACTTTAAGGGCGCTTGAAGCGGGCAAAAACGTATTTGTAGAAAAGCCGCTTGCCACAAACAAAGACGAGCTTGAAAAGATAAAGAAATTTTACGAAGGAGACGGCGACAAGCCCGTTTTATTCGTGGGATTTAACAGGAGATTTAGCGCTTACGCGCAGGAGATAAAAAAGCACACGAGCGCTAGAATAAATCCGATGATAATCAGATATAGGATGAACGCGGGCTACATACCGATGGATCACTGGGTGCACGAAAACGGCGGTAGGATGGTGGGCGAGGCATGCCACATAATAGATCTGATGACGGCGCTAACTGGCAGCGAGATACAGAGCGTATTTTCGCAGGCCATCACGCCGAGCAACGAAAAATATAGCGCCGAGGATAACAAATCCATCGTCTTAAAATACAAAGACGGCTCGGTGGCTAATATCGAATATTTCGCAAACGGTAGCAAGGAGTTAAGCAAGGAATTTATGGAGATTCACTTCGACGGAAAGAGCATCGTTTTGGATGACTATAAAAGCCTAAAAGGATACGGAGTGAGGGTGAAAGAAATTTCAACAAACGTAAGCCAAAAAGGACAGCTCGAAGAGCTTGAGGCGCTATTTGAGACTCTAAAAAAAGGCAAAAGCTGGCCGATAGAGCTTTGGGATATGGTGCAGACGACGGAGATAAGCTTTATATTGTAAATTCGGATCAAAATAATGTGTGGAATAGTCGGTAAGGTCTCTTATAAAGGAATAACGCAGAAAGATATTGATGATATAAAAAATATGTCAAGCGCAATAATACATAGAGGGCCCGATAGCAAAGGTTTTTACTCTGATGAGAATGTTGTATTTGGACACAGAAGACTGTCTATACTAGATCTATCTACTACAGCTAATCAGCCGATGGTTGATGATGAAAATACTTTAGTTTTGATTTTTAACGGTGAAATTTATAACCATTTAGAGATTAGAGAGAAATTAAAATCAAAATATAATTTTAAAACGGATCACTCTGACACCGAGACTATTCTATATGCCTATAAAGAGTGGGGACTAGAATGCATAAAATACTTTAACGGTTTTTTTGCTATTGCCTTATACGATAAAGTAAAAATGGAAACTATTCTTATTAGAGATAGGGCGGGTAAGAAGCCGCTGTTTTTTACTATGAGCAATAACGATCTATATTTTTCTTCTGAAATTCATGCATTTTTTAAGGCGGGCGTAGTTGAGAAGCGTATTAATGAGGAGGCGATATATAATTATCTGACATTTTTAACAACCAATGCTCCTGATACTTTTTTCGCTAATATTTATAAATTAGAATGCGGTCATTATTTAAAAATTACAAAGAATAAAATAGAAAAAGTAAAGTATTGGAATATTGCGGATTTTATTAATATAGATAACGCGGATAATTTTTTGCAGGCTACCGAAAAAACTGAAGATCTGCTTGTAAAATCAATGAAATATAGAAATATAGCAGACGTCGATATAGCTGTAGCGCTTAGCGGCGGTATAGATAGCTCTTTAAATTTGTTTTATTCAAGTAAAGAGGGCGGAAAGATAGATGCGATTAACATAAGTTATGATACGGATGATATATATGACGAATCAGAAATAGCGCAAAAATTTTCAAAAGAACTTGGTGTAAAATTTATTAAAAGCGTTATTTCTTCCAACGATTTTGAAGAGTTGGCGAAAGAATATATGAGTAAGCAAATAGATAGCCCTACGGGGGATGTAAATTCTGCATTGTTGTATTTCCTATCAAAGCTTAGCAAAAGCAATAGTCTTAAAGTTATGATCGTCGGCGAGGGCGGTGATGAGATGAGCGGTTATCCTATATATGAAAAATTAAATAAAGAATATAATATTTTGAAGCATTTTAAGAATTTAAATTTTATGTTTAAAAGCCTACCGGAGAAATTTGCTAGAAAGTTTGATATTTTCTATAATAATGGCATTATTTCTAGGCGCCACATACACGGCTTTACCGAATTTGAAAAGAGAAGTTTTTGGTTGGGTGATAAGTCTTTTAATTCATATAAAATTCTGCATGATTATATGTCTGAAATAAGAGATGATTTGCCTGATAGTTTTTTAAGAAAAATTCTTAATGTTGAATATAAAATGCGACTCCCCGAGCTTATCTTGCAGAAGATAGACTATTCCACGATGTCCCAAAGCGTAGAAGCAAGGAGTCCGTTTATGGATCATTTTCTTATTGAATACAGTTCTGGCCTATCGTTCGATACAAAGATGAAATATGGCGCCAAGAGTATTTTAAAAGAAATAGCAAAAAATAAGCTTCCTAGCTATATTTTAAATCAGCCAAAAATCGGTTTCGGTATGCTCTTAACACCTTTTTTGCAGAATATTATGCCTATATGGTATCAAAAGGAATTATTGCTTAAAAAAGCTATGATACATGAATTTATATCTAAAATTTTCTTGCAGAAGCTATTAGATATCCACACTAAATATAAAAATCAGGGATATAAGATGTGGATATTATTTGCTTTAGAAAAATGGCTGGAGATAAATTTTGATAGCAAAAAATAAAGTATTTTATCAGACAGCCTTTCTTTTTGCCGCACAGATATTTAGCATGGTTGTGGGTTTTGTGTCTAACATGCTTTTGGCAAAACAGATGGGGGCAGCAGACTTTGGGATATATTCTTTATCCTTAGCTATCATCATATTTATTTCCATATTTTTTGAGTTCGGATATTTTTCTAGTGCTTCAAAGATGCTGGCAAATAACCATGATATAAATTTGGAAAAAAAGATATTTGGAGCATCGATAATTATAGCCTGTGTTATATTCGTGTTATTTTTACTATTTTCGCTAGCTATTTCTTTTCTACTAGATATCATTTTTGATGACAAGATCGGCCATATCATTAGAATTTCATCCTTTGTTAGTTGGAGTTTTACAATTCCATTTTTTATGGAACTAATATTAAAAGGCAGTAATCACATAGGATATTTAGCTGGTTTTAATATATTTTCTAAAATTTTATTTGTAGCATTTTTATTCATTTTGTTTATTTTTGAGGGCTTAACTCCACTAAACGCTCTTTTGTCATTTTCATTGTCTTATGCGCTTGCATTTGTGATATATGGGTGTATATTACGACCAAATTTCAGTGGTTTTTCTGAAATTTTGAGAACTATAAATTTAGAAAACAAACGATATGGTATACATGTGTATGTAGGTAGAGTAATTGACGTTTCGACATATAATATAGACAGGCTTTTAATAGGGTATTTTATAAGCGCAAAGGATGTCGGCTTTTACGGACTGGCAAATTCTATGGCAACTCCGATAAATTCGTTATCTAACGCTATGAGTAGTACTATGTTTAAAACGCTAGCAAATAGCAGCAAAATACCTCCTGCTGTTTTAAAGGCAAATTTAGCTTGGGTATTTCTAGCATTTGTTTTAGCTAATATACTGGGGTATTTAATTATAAATTTTTATCTAAAAGAAGAATATAGCGATGTTCTACTCTTATTGCTTTTAATGTCTATCGCGGTTTGTTTCCAAGCTCTTTATCAACCATATAATGCTTGGATTAATGGGCATGGATATGGGAAAGAGCTAAAAAAGGCTAATATAAAAATGACGATTATGACTGCTTTATCTAGTATTTTATTAGTTCCGATAATGGGTGCTATTGGGGCCTGTGTGTCAAGTATGATATCAAATTTGTATTCGCTATTTTTATATACAAAGATTTACTATGCCAAAGTATAAAATATATACAAGTTATGCTAGAACTGCTATATACCTAGTTTTATTGTCTATAGGCGCAAAAGGCAAAAAAGTTTTATTGCCGGCTTTTACATGCGCTACAACGTTACCGGATGCGATAGTACAGGCTGGCGGGATTCCGGTGTTTGTGGATATTGATGTGCATAGTTTAGAAATGATTCAAGATGATATAAAAAATAAAATTTCATCCGATACGATAGCAATTATATCTCACCATTATTATGGCGCTTATATGAATCATGTTGTAAAAATACAAGATATCGCAAAAAAATACAACCTTATTCACATAGAAGATAGGGCTCATTGCTATGGCATAAAGAAAGATTTGATTGGGGATATCGCTATATATTCTTTTTCAAAGAATATGATTTCTCCCGGCGGGGGATTAATAGTTACAAAAGATCATAAGATATGGCAAGAATGTCTAAGCATTCAAGATAAAAATAAGAGTATTTTTCATACATTCATTTTAAACACTGAAGCCTTTAATTATATGGAGGCCATTAAAAAAGATAGGTCTTGCAAAGGATATAAAAAATGGGGACTTCTAAAATTTATTAAAATTAGTGTCTCCAGGCTACTAAAAATTCTTGGTTTTTATCAAAAAAACTATTTTTATAAAATAACCAGCAATGACATTGGAAAAAATTTTTATATATTTGATACTAGGATGACTTCAGAGCAATTGAAATATATCTTGATCGCCATAAGAAAGTTAAGGCTTGCGATTAATAATAGGAAAAAAGTTGCATTCAGGCTTAATGAAATTTTACCATCCTTTTTGAACGTAGACAATAATATATTTACAAACTATGTAATATATAGCGATGAGCTTGAGAAGCTAGAGCATATTTTTGGCGATCTTAATATTAAAACTAGAAGAGTATGGCCGTATTTTCAAAAATATTGGCATCAACAAAAAACTGCAAGTGTCGAAGAACTATCTAAAAAACTATTGTTAATAGACTTGGATTGCTTTAATGAAGAGAAAATAGGTAAGTTAAGAGGAGTTCTTAATGGAAATTAGAATTCTTGCAAAAGATTTAATTGACCCGATAGAGTGGAATATTGGTATAAAGAATCCAACACAACTATTTGAATTTGCAAATACTAGTGGTAAATTTTCAATTCCGTATTTTCTAATCATAAAAGATAAAGATATTATTTTTAAATGGCAGTTTTTTGTAATAGGTTTTAGATATTTTAGATATATCAATATTGTTTCAGAGCCAAATATTCAAACTATCGAGTTATTGGATATCGCCTTTAAAGAGATTTTAAGAGTCTTTAATCCCTTTAGGGTAGTTTTTTATTCTATTACATTATCAAAATTTACAAATATAGATTTTTTAGAACTCAATAATTTTAATGAAATATATAGATACGGCTCATCTGTTTTAGATTTAACTCAAAATGAAGACGCAATATTTTCTAATATACATAGTAAGCACCGCAATGTTATAAGAAGGGCGCAAAAAGAAAATGTGCAAATATTAGAAGACACCAGCGAGCAAGGAATATATGATTTTCAGAAGATTACCATTGAAACGTACGCCAGATCAAATAAGCCATCCTTAAAAGTTGAGTATTTATTAAGGTATTTTTTTGCGTTAAATAAAACAAATAGAATAAAAGTTTTTTTTGCAAAACATGATGGTATTATTCAGGCTGGAGCAATTTTTATAATTTCTGACAATATGTCTATATATTGGCATGGTGGTTCTATAAATAATTGTATTTTGGGATCTTCGAATTTGTTGCAATGGGAGGCAATAAGATATTTTAAAAAAAATGGTATTGCCCAGTATGATTTTGGCGGCTGCTCTTTTGGTGAAGATGAGAAGTCAATAAGCATAAATAGATTTAAAGATAGATTTGGTGGTGAATTGCGATATTATTTTGGAGGAATATTGATTTATAGATCATTCTTAAATACGCTATTTCGGGCGATACTTTGGTTTAAGAATAAAATATGATTGGTTGATTTGAATGAAACAAATTTTAATAACCTGCGATACCGAAGTCGGCGAACTGCATGCGGATAGGTCCGATGCGTTTGAGATTTTTATAAAAGGCGAGATCCTGGGTAGGGAAGTAGGCGTAAAGCTTATAAATGATCTGGCGAGCGAATACGGTGCGATGGTGGAGCATTTTGTGGATGTGTATCCTTACGAAAGATATGACGAGTATAAATTTGAGCAGCTATGCGGCGATATTATCGGGGGCGGATACGGCGTAAATTTACACACTCATCCATCAGGCAGATATGATAAAAATAGAAAATTTATGTGGCAGTATAGCGTAGATGAGCAGACAGAGATTATAAATTTCGGCAAGCAAAAGATAAAAGAGTGGACGGGCATGGACGTTTTGGCTCATAGGGCCGGCGGATACGGAGCGAACGATAATACGATACGGGCTTTAAAATTTAATGGTATTTTTATAGACAGCTCGTTTTTCTATAAAAACGGAAATTGCAAGATAAATTATGACTATATAAATAAGGCATCTGAAAAAAACGGCGTGTTGCAGCTGCCGATTAGCGTTTATGAAAAGCAAAAACGTTATAGTTTTATAAAAACAAAAAGCAGCTTTCAAAAATTTGATTTTAGATACGGTTCCAGTGCGGATGAAATTTTAAAAGCGATAGATCTGATGCCTGAAAATTGCATAATAGTGCTTTTTCTACATAGTTTTAATTTTTTAAATTTGAAGTATAGTTTTAAAGATAAAAAATACGTAAAAATAAGTATAAATGATAAATTAATAAATGAATATAAAAGGCTTCTTGCGAGTATCGCCGATAAAACGGAGTGCAAATTTTCCTCTATAAAGGATTTGGATGTGGGGAGCTTGAGCGATGAGGATTTTGCCCCTACGATACACACCGATGCCGATATGATAAAATATGCAAAAGATAAATTTAGGCTAAAATTTATGCATGTGGGCGATATATAATGAAAATTCTCTATCTTAGAACGTTGTATTGGTTTGGTTTAAAGGCGGGCGGTTCGGTAGGGCACACCGCAGGTGTTATAAATGCTATGGATAAAAAAGTCGAACTATCTGTCGTTTCAAACGATTTTTTGCCCAATGTAGACAAAGATATCACAATCGTTAAGCCTATAAAAATACCGCTTTTACCAAAAGATATACTTGAGCTTTTTTATAATTTTAAAATAATTAAATATTGTAAAAATTTAAAGGCCGACGCGATATATCAAAGATATAACGGGTTTAGCTTTTGCGGGGCATATGTAGCAAAAAAGAAAAATATACCGTTTATTTTGGAATTTAACTCATCGGATGTATGGAAAATCAAAAATTGGAAAAATAACGATACGTTTTTAAAGCGGATTTTTAAAACCATTTACTATAAAATTTTCAAACTCCCTATCGTTTCTGCTATAGAAGAATACAATCTAAATAGCGCGGCTCATATAGTCGTAGTGTCCGAGGCACTAAAAAATATTCTTTTAAAATTTGGAGTGAATGAAAACAAAATAATCCTAAATCCGAATGGAATAGATGAGAATAAATACAATCCGCAGATAAAATGCGATGATATAAAGCAAAAATATGATCTCGAAAATAAAATCATAATCGGCTTTATAGGGACGTTTGGGCAGTGGCACGGGGCTGAAAATATTGCGCTAGCGTTTGGCAAGCTGCTAAAAAAATATCCTGAGTATAAAAATAAAACGAAGCTCTTCATGATAGGCGACGGCGTTAGGATGCCAATCGTAAAAAAACATATTTTGGAATTTAATTTGCAAGAAAATGTCGTATTAACGGGGTTGATCCCACAAGAGCAAGGAGCGAAATTTTTAAGCGCTTGCGATATCTTGATCAATGCCACCGTGCTAAATCCAGACGGAAGCGAGTTTTTCGGAAGCCCCACTAAACTATTTGAATACATGGCTATGGGAAAGGCCATAATATGCAGCAATATGGCTCAGATGTCTGAAATTTTAGAACACGGCAAAACCGCCTATATGGTAGAGCCTGGAAATATAGACGAGCTAGCCTCTGCCATGAAGGGGCTTGTGGATAATGGCGAGCTAAGGCAGTGCCTAGGCGATAACGCCAGAGATGAAGTGATCCAAAAATACACGTGGGATAAGCATGTGGATAAAATTTTAAAGGCCGTGGGTAATGAGTAGAATTTCTTATTATCTTAAAAAAGCTAGATCGATGCCGCTTGATGAGTTAGCCATAAAAATAGCTGATAAAATTTTAAATATCGCAAAGAATAAATTTCAAAAAATGTGCGATGTGCTAGGCAATACTCATATAAATTTTAATGTTCCGATCATAAAAACTAGCTACATAAATATAAAAGAGCTCGACCTGTCAAATATCGATCCGGATGTCGCAAAATATCTATCTAAAATGTACATCGAGCATAAATTTGATCTGCTGGGTAGCGGGTGGGTAAAAAATAGCTATGATAGCGCGGCGCTTGGGCTTGAGGGCTATAAGTACGATATGGATGTCGCGGCACCCGCAAGCGCGCCAGAAGGCTACGAGCCGATTGATTGGCAAAAGGATTTTAAAAGCGGCTTTCGGTGGAGTGAGAAAAAATGGTACAAAGATCAGCGCATAGCCCATAAGCCCGGTAGCGATATAAAGGTGCCGTGGGAGCTTGCGAGGTTTCAGCACTTGCCGCAGCTTGCTATTTTTGCGATGGCGGACCCAAGCTTAAAAGGGCAAAATTTAAAAGAATTTAAAAACCAAATTTTAGATTTTATCCACAACAATCCGCCTAGAATGGGCGTAAATTGGACCTGCACGATGGACGTTGGTATCAGGGTCGCCAACATGCTGGCGGCTTACGATATGTTTTGCCAGATGGATGAGGGCGGAATTTTGGATCAAAATTTCAAGCAGGCCTTTTCAAATAGCATCTACGAGCACGCGCTTCATATCGTAAATAATCTAGAATATTCACCCCATCTTACGTCAAATCACTATCTAAGCGACATTGCGGGTCTGCTGCAAGCTTGCGCGTATCTAGACGGCGACCGCGAGACGGACGCGTGGCTGGCGTTTGCCGTGCAAGAAGTAATCAGCGAAATGAAAAAAGAATTTTACGAAGACGGCGGCAATTTCGAGAGTTCTACGAGCTATCACCGTCTAAGCGGCGAGCTAATGGCGTATGCTACGGCTCTGATACTGGGTCTAAAAAGCGAAAAAATTTCATCGCTAAAAAATTACGATGCAAAGCTTTGGCGCAAAAAGCCGAAACTTTTACCGCCGGAGGAGCAGGAATTTAAAATTTTAAACGATCAAATAGTGCTGCCGCAGTGGTTCATAGACAGGCTGTATAAAATCGGCAGGTTTACCGCCGACATCACAAAGCCAAATGGTGAAGTGCCGCAATTCGGCGATAATGACAGCGGCAGGTTTTTCAAATTTAGTCCAAACGGCGAGTTCTTAAGCAACGAACAAGCCGCGCGAAAATATCTAAATTTAAGCGGCTTTGCGGGCGGCGACGAGGCGTTTTGGGACGAAAATATCTTAAATCACTCCGCGCTAATTAGCTGCATGGACGGGATTTTTGACGATGAGATATTTAAAAACGATATGCGCTTTGAGCAGAGTTTTATGAGATCTCTTGCCGGTCGCACTCTGCAAGCGGGCGATAAAACATACAAAAGCCGGGTCGCTTCGGGCGTGAAATTCGGAGAACTGCCGCACCGAAAAAGCATGGAATTTAAAATTCCAAATTCGCAAGAGATCAAAAATTTATTTTATCCATACAGCGGAATTTTTATCTTTAAATCCGATAAATTTTACCTCGCCATCTGCGCTACGCCGCTTGGGCAAAGGGGTCACGGCGGACATACGCACAACGATAAGCTGGGCTACGAGCTGTGGATAGATGGGCTGGATATAGCGAGAGATCCTGGCACATATCTTTATACGCCGATCCCTGACATAAGAAATGAATTTAGAAGTGTCAAGGCACACAACGTGCCGATTATAGGCGATTTGGAACAAAATAGTTGGGGCGAGGGGGCGATAGGACTATTTGGATTGTTCGCGGAATGCCGGTGCGAAGTGGCGGATTTTGGAGAAAATTTTATAAGTCTAGCCGCAGAATACAAAGGCGTAAAAATTATTAGAAAATTTGAGATAAATGAGGGCAGGCTGGAGATTATCGATATGGCAAATAGGGAATTTTATTATAGTAAATTTGAGTTATATTCAAATGGATATGGAAAGTTATCGAGAATTGGTGCATTCAATGAATAATAATATTATAGTGAATAATAATTTTAATTTATTAAGGTTGATAGCTGCATTTCAGGTTATGTTTGTTCATGCAAATGATTATTTGGTAAATAAAAGCGATTTATCCTGGTATGTAACTAAAATATTAAATTTTAGCGGTGTAACTGTATTTTTTCTGATTAGTGGTTTTTTAATAAGTATGTCTTATGCAAAAAATCAAGATTTAAAAACTTATATTAAAAATAGAATTTTAAGAATTTACCCGGGGCTTTATGTTAATATTTTTATCGGTATAGTAATTTTATATGTTTTCGTAGACTTAAATTTTGACTTTGATTTTTTTAAATGGCTTCTTACTCAAATTAGTTTTTTGCAGTTTTACAATCTTGAAGCTAGCAGGGCTTTTGGTACTGGCGAGATAAATGCGCCTCTTTGGACGATCTCGATTGAGCTAGTATTTTATGCTGTCTTGCCTATCATTTTTCTTATAGATAAAAAGACCAAGAGAATATTACCTTGCATTTTTCTGATCTCAATAATATTTTTTATATATAATTCTAGTAGTGATAGAAATTTGTTTATTAATAAACTTATTAATGTATCTCTAGCGCCATACCTATTTGTATTTTTAATCGGCTTTTATTTCTATAGTTATTTTGATTTTTTCCATAAGTATTTAAAGGATAAATTCTTTATATATTTTGCTACTTATATTATAGGTAGAATTTGCTACTATTATTTTAATAATATCTTTTTAGATATATTAGTAAATTATTTTATATTTTCATTTTTAGTTTTTTCTTTTGCTTTTAGCTTCAAAGGTCTTGATAATTTTTTAAGAGGCAATGATTTCACTTACGGTATTTATATATACCATATGTTTTTTGTAAATATTTTTGTCCAAATAGGTGAGGGGGGCAGCATTTATGTAGTATATGTCGCTATTTTATCTATGTGCTGCGCTATAATCAGCTGGTTTTTTGTAGAGAAACCGTGTTTAAACTTAAAAAGTAAAAGCTTATATCGCAGCAGGATGAAAAATGCCTAAAAAAATACTATGGTGTGGAAATTCTTATTATGGATCTCCATTTAAAGTCGGCTGTAATTATTATAGTGAATTACTGGCTAAGGAAGGAAACAAAGTTTTATTTATCGCGCCGCCTGTTTCCCCCTTTCATAATAAGATCAACGAAGCCACCAGACTAGCTCAGGCAAAGAAAGGCTTGCATGAAATTTTTGAAAACTATTTTATATATACCCCATTTGCGCTTATTCCGCCATTTAAAAAGCTGCCGTCCCAATTTTATTGGATTATAAAAATATGGCATATTTTTACCTTGCCAAATTTTAAAAATATGCTTAAAAATTATGATTTCTTAAACGTAGATACTTTGGTGATAGATAATTTCGTATTTCTACCTTTAATAAACATTATAAAATATAAGAAGTTGATTGTTAGGGTTACCGATAGGCTTGAAGGTTTTGGCGTAGGGGCAGCAGCTATCAAGGCAGAGGAGTATCTAATAAAAAAAGCAGATAAAGTGATATATACATCATCGAATCTTAAAAATTATATAGAAAAATTTAATAAAAGTTGCTTCTATGTACCAAATGGAGTTGATTTTAATAAATTTCAAAAAAAATACGATAAGCCGGATTTTTTTTGCACGATTGCAAAACCAGTTGCCGTTTATGTAGGCGCTATAGAAAGCTGGTTTGACTTCGACCTACTAGATTATGTCGCCGACGAGCTAAAAGATGTGCATTTTTTAATAATTGGAGCCGTAAAATTTAAACCCGACAATTTTGATCAAATACAATCTAGAGAAAATATTACGTTTTACGGCAAGGTCGATAATGATTTGATTGCCTCTTTTTTACAATTTTCAGACGTCGGTATAATCCCGTTTAGGTTAGATATGGATTTAGTTCATTCTATAAGTCCACTAAAACTATATGAATATATGGCTTGCGGGTTACCCGTTGTTTCTACAAAATGGACCGAGCTAGAGTCGATAAATAGTCCGGCTTTTTTAGCATCGAATTATCTCAATTTTAAAAAATATTTATTATGTACTTTAGAGAAATATCATAAGCCATATGAATTCATCGAGTTTGCAAAAAACAATGACTGGAGTAAAAAGATTGGGGATATATTATGAGCTTTTGTTATTCAATTTTTGTCTGTTGTTTATTTTTCATATTTCTTTATTTGTCTTATAAAAATAAGTATTTTTTTGTCTATATTTACTTTAATTTTATATTTTTTACTCATATTGTAGGAATTATATTAGCTGAATTTTGGGGGATCATCGAGATAGAGAATCTTAAAAATATCTATGAGTATGAATTTTTAAACGGAGCTAGCGTAGTATATCTGCTTTTTGCTATCTTGATCAATTTGGTATTTTTAACAACAATAAATAATTTCAAAACTCCACTATATAAATGTGAGCATCTAGTTAAAAAGTTATGTGTACCTAATATCAATTTTACCCTTGTTTATATATTTTTATTTCTTATACCAATGGTGGTTGCTTACTTATATATATATACATACGGTAATATTCCATTGCTTAATGGGGCAACGGATGCGGCTAGAGTGAAAGGCGATGGATTTGGTAATCTTTTTCATGTAATGATGACTATATTTTTCCCCATATTAGCTTCAATATTAATTTTGTTTGCCTTAATAAATAAGAAGTTTTGTTATGTGGGCCTCGCTTTTATTATGCTGATTATATATCCGATACTTATGGCACATAAATCTGCTATGATTGTGGTTTTATTTTATACTATAACTATGATTGTTTTATACTATGGATATAATAAAACTAAACTTGTCCTATTAGTCCTCGCATTGCTTATTTTATTATTTTTTCTTGTATTGATGTTTTTTCACTTTTCAGAAAAATTTGGATTGTACGATATTGTTTTGAAATTTATATTTAGGCTGTTTGTGGGTCAAGGATCTAATTTTTACTTAATTTGGACAGATTTTATAAATGATAAATTACCATATATCTATAATTTATCTTTTTTAAATCAAGCTTTTTACTCTAGTTTTTTACAAGATTTATTTGGAGAATACATATATTATAAGAAATTTGAGTATGAAGTGGCATTATATTATACTAGTGACTGGTTTGCTAATAGTTGGAATTTAGTTACGACCACTTTGGGGGAAGCTGTTTTTACTTTAGGTATAATCGGAATATTATTTATACTTATATTGATTGCTATATATATATATCTGATAAATTTTCTGTTTAAAAAATTTATCAATAGCGGAAACATTGGCTATCTTGGACCGGGTCTGTTATTGATAGCTTTTTTAAATAGCATATGGAATATGGGCGGGTACTATCAGCTTTTTTCTATTAATAATTTTATTTTATTTATTATTTTCTATTTCTTCTTCTTTTTAATAAATTTTTTGTTAAAGGCCAAAATTGTTATTAGTAATTGATTTTCGTATGCATAAAGCATCTGGTATAGGTACATATATCAAATCGCTACTGCCTTTTTTATTGGAAAAATTTGAGGTTATTTTGCTTGGTAGTAAAGCCGAAATACGGGATTATGCGTGGAGTAAAAGTGTTGAAATTTTAGAATGTAAATCCAAAATTTATTCTATAAAAGAGCAGCTTGAGCTGCCTTTAAAAATTCCTAAATGCGATATCTTTTGGTCTCCGCATTACAATATTCCAATTCTACCAATAAGGGCTAAATTTAGAGTAGTTACTATCCATGATGCATTTCATTTGGCTTTCTATGATACGCTAAATTTTATGCAGAAAATATATGCAAAAATGATTTTTAATCAAGCACTCAGCAGAAGTGATATAGTTCTTAGCGTTTCAGATTTTTCACGGAGTGAGATATTGAAATACGCTAAATCCGATAAAAATATTTTTGTTGTGCCAAACGCGATAGATGAGGGGCACTTTAATCATCATTGCGATTCAAATGCCTTAGAAGCGGTGGTAAAGGACTATGGTCTTCCTGAGGATTTCGTTTTGTTTGTAGGAAATGTCAAACCGCATAAGAATTTAAAGAATTTATTATTTGCATTAGAAAAGATGGATTTAAATTTAGTCATAGTAGGGAAAAAGGATGGCTTTATAACTGGCGATAGCATTATTTCTGAGATTATTCGGAGAAAAAATCTAAGTAATCGTATATTTTTTACGGGCTATGTTAAAGACGCGGATATCGCTGCTATCTATAATTTGGCGAAATTATTTGTGTTTCCGTCGTTATACGAGGGGTTTGGTATTCCGCCACTTGAGGCGCAAGCGTGCGGTTGCCCGGTAGTTTGCTCAAATGCAGCGAGTTTGCCTGAAGTTTGCGGAGATAGCGTAGTGTATTTTGATCCATACAGCGTAGAAGATATGAGAGATAAAATTCAAATGGTTTTAGATAATAAAAATTTACAAAACGAGCTTCGCGCTAAAGGTTTTGAAAATGTAAAAAGATTTAGCTGGGAGCGCTCGGCTAAGCAGATTATCGAAATAATGGAGAGTTTGTAATGAAAAAAGCCCTTATCCACGACTGGTTTAGCACCTATGCGGGTGCGGAGAAATGCGTCGAGAGTTTTACCGATATCTGGGATGATTTTGAAATTTACAGCCTCATCGACTTTTTAAGTGATGCCGACAGAAATAAAATTTTAAAGGGCAAGCGCGCCCACACGAGCTTTATCCAAAGGCTGCCCTTTGCGAAGGATAAATACCGCAACTACCTGCCACTATTTCCGCTTGCGATCGAGCAGTTTGATATAAGCGGCTATGATGTCGTGCTATCCAGCTCGCATGCCGTCGCAAAGGGGGTGCTGACGCACTCCAACCAGCTTCATATCGCTTATGTGCACACGCCGATCCGCTATGCGTGGGATCTGTATCATCAGTACTTGCGCGAAAGCGGGCTGGATCGCGGCCTAAAGGGCATGCTGGCGAAGTATTTTTTACATAAAATTCGCATTTGGGATGCAAGCACCACAAACCGCGTGGATTACTACATCGCAAACAGCCGCTACATCGCGCGCCGTATCAAAAAAACATACGGCAAGCCTAGCGACGTCATCTATCCGCCCGTGGACGTCGATAAATTTACTCTGCGCGAAGCCAAAGAGGAGTTTTACCTCACTGCCTCACGCATGGTGCCGTACAAAAAGATCGATCTCATCGTCGAGGCGTTTTCACAGACGGATAAAAAGCTGCTCGTTATCGGCGACGGACCCGATATGGCAAAAATCAGATCAAAAGCCGGCAAAAATGTCGAGCTTTTGGGCTTTGCCGATGATGAAACGATGGCAGATCTCATGGGGCGGGCTAAGGCGTTTGTTTTTGCCGCCGAAGAGGACTTCGGCATCACGCCGGTGGAGGCGCAGGCATGTGGCACGCCGGTGATCTGCTTCGGGCGCGGCGGCGCTCGCGAGACGGTGCTTGATGGCGAGAGCGGGCTGTATTTTATGGAGCAAAATACAAAGGAGTTGCTCGCCGCCGTAGCTAAATTTGAGCAAAATTATGATAAATTTGAGCCTGCAAAAATCAGAGAAAATTCTTTAAAATTTTCGCGCGCGCGCTTTGAAGCCGAGATCAAAAGCTACGTCGAGAAAAAATATGAGGAATTTAAGGACGGCCTAAATGACTAATATAATCCTAAGCGGCGGCAGCGGCACGAGGCTGTGGCCCATCAGCCGTACGCTTATGCCAAAGCAGTTCGTGCGCCTCTTTGACGATCGCTCGCTTTTTATGATGAGCTACGAGCGAAACTCCCCGCTATGCGAGCGCACGCTCGTCGTCTCAAACGAGCAGCAGTATTTTTTGGCGCTCGATCAGCTTGAGGCTTTGGGTGCGCGCGGCGTGAAATTTCTTCTCGAGCCCGTCGGCAGAAACACGGCTCCTGCGATCGCGCTTGCGTGTTTGAGCCTAAAGGCCGAGGAGATCGTTTTCGTAACGCCGAGCGATCATCTCATTAGAAATGAAGCGGCGTATAAAAACAGCGTCTTGCGCGCACGCGAACTTGCAAAACAGGCGTTTTTGGTAACGTTCGGCATCAAGCCCGCGGATGCAAATACGGGCTACGGCTATATCGAAGCAAGCGGCGAGGACGTGTTAAAATTCCACGAAAAGCCTGAGCTTGCGGCAGCGCAAAGCTACATAGCGGCGGGGAATTTTTACTGGAATAGCGGCATGTTTATGTTTAAAGCCGGCGTATTTTTAGGCGAGTTAAAAGCGCGTAGCCCTGGAATTTACGAAGCTTGCGTTCGTGCGTACGAAAATTCTAACGCGGAAAATCCGATTAGAATTAAACTAGGCGATATGCAAGAGATTTCAGCAGATAGCATCGACTACGCGGTTATGGAGCGCACGAGCCTTGCTAAGGTCGTGCCCGCAGATATCGGCTGGAGCGATCTGGGAAGCTTCGATAGTTTAGACGCCGAACTACCTAAAGACGCGAACGGCAACACCGCTGGCGAGCAAAATATCGCTCTAAATTCTAAAAACAATCTCATCATCGGCTCGGGCCGCACGATAGCCGCCATAGACATCGAGGATCTCGCTATCGTCGATACCAAAGACGCCCTGCTCGTATGCAAAAAAGGCTCTACCCAAAAGGTAAAGCAGGTGGTAGAGCGGCTCGGAGATAGCGATTTGGCGCGCGTGCACGTAACGACGCACCGCCCATGGGGCAGCTACACGGTGCTCGAAGATGAGCGCGGCTACAAGATCAAGCGCATCGTTGTTAAGCCTGGCAAGCGGCTATCGCTTCAGAAGCACTACCATCGCAACGAGCATTGGATCGTTGTTAGCGGCACCGCGACCGTGACTGTGGGCGAGCGAAATTTCTTGTTGCGCGAGAACGAATCGACGTTCATTAGGATGGGCGAGGTTCATCGTCTCGCAAACGAGGGCAAAATCCCCGTCGTGCTAATCGAAGCTCAAGTCGGCAGCTACACCGGCGAGGACGATATCGTGCGCCTGCAAGATGATTTTAATAGGAGTTAGGATGAAAAAGCAACTCTGCGTTTTGATAATCTTGGCGGTCGATATTTTCGGCATCTGGCTTTGCTTCGGACTTGCCGTGGTGCTTAAAAATTTGCTCTACGGCGATAGCGTGCTGCTGGATATCGGCAGGTATCAGGGCTTTGCGCCGTCCTACGTCATAATGATATTTCTATTTTTCTATCAGGGGATCTATTCGAGGCGGTATGATTTTTGGCACGAGAGTAGAATTTTAGTGAGAAGCTGCTTTTTTGGGCTTTTGCTAAGCCTTGCGTTGCTTGCTTTAATCAAAGTCAATTACGAATTTTCGCGCGCCAGCTTTATTCTAAGCTTTGCCTTTATGGCGGTGGTTTTGCCCCTTTGTAAGCTCATAACGAAAAGGAAGCTTTTTAAATTTGGATTATGGCAGAAGAGGGCGAAAATTTTAGGCGAGGGTGAGGAGTTTGAGAGCGCCGTCTTAGAAAGCGCGTATTTGGGATACGTTAGAGCTCTTGGCAACGATTACGACGTGTTGTTTATCGGCGGAAGCAGGCTTGGGGCGAAAGCCTTGAACGAGCTTATCGAGCATAATATCAGAAAGAACAAAGAAATTTTATTCACCCCCGTGCTGCGCTCATACGACTTTACGCAGGCAGATATTTACAGCGTTTTTGCCTCGCGTACCAGTCTCTTTGCGATACGAAATTCTCTGAAAAGCCCTTTAAATTTAGCTCTTAAACGCGGGCTTGATTTGGCGCTAATTTTCTTAGCACTTCCTTTGCTGGTGCCGATTTTTGGCGTAATCGCGTTGATGATGAAGCTAAAAGAACCGGACGGGCGCATATTTTTTTCGCATCAAAGAATGGGATTCGGCGGCAAGCCGTTTGGATGTCTGAAATTTCGCTCGATGAAAGAAAACGGCGATGAAATTTTAGCTCAGTACCTAAAGCAAAATCCGCAAGAGGTGGAGTATTTTGAAAAATATCACAAATACGAGCACGATCCGCGCATTACGAAGCTGGGCGATTTTTTGCGCAGAAGCTCGCTCGATGAGCTTCCGCAGCTTATCAACGTCCTAAAGGGCGAAATGAGCATCGTCGGACCCCGTCCGTGCGCGCAATACGAGCGCAAAGATATGGGCGAATACGCCGATCTCATACTCGCCGTCAAGCCCGGTATCACGGGACTTTGGCAGGTGAGCGGGCGCAGCGATGTGGATTTTGCGACCAGGGCGGGCATGGATACGTGGTATATGAAAAACTGGTCGATCTGGAACGATATCGTGATAATCATAAAAACCTTTAAGGTGGTCCTTGTTCGCGAGGGCGCAATTTAAATTTTAAATTTGGAGAAGAAATATGCAACAGAATTATTGTGAAGATGATGAGATTGATTTGATAGATTTGGCAAAAAAGATATGGAAATATAAAAAGCAAATTTGTATAGTAACTTGCGGATTTATTGCGGTTGGGCTTTTGTACATTCTATTTGCTACTCCGTGGTATAAAGCAACGGCGATGGTAGAAACCGCCTATTATAATAATGAAACTGGTATGCCACAGTATATAACCGAAAGATCCGTTCGGATGCATGAGCTTAGAGTAAAATATATTAATGGACTAAAGGATATTAAGGACAAGAACGTAACGGTTGATAGTATCGTCGCCGATAAAGATAGCGCCAATATATTTATTATAACGGCGTTTGCCAAATCAAACGAATTACTAAAAAAACAGATAGATGAGATGGTGGCAGATTTAAGCAAAGAAGATGCTATAGTTTTAGATGAATATAAAAAGGCTGTACGCGAACAATCGGTAAGTATTGATTCGCAGATAAGTTATTTAAAAAATGATAAAATTCGTAATTTAAAAGAACGCATAGAATATTTAAAAGGTGTTCAGATAGCCAAAATAGACAATCAAATAGATATGCTGAACAAGAAAGAAAAGCTTAGTGATGTTGGCGAATTAAAACTGATGGAGTTAATGAATATAAAAGACAAAATTTTAAACGACAATATACCTAAAATAAGTGACGAAATGAGTGCTATAATTCTAGTACAAATTCCTGATTTAATGAAGAAAAAGAGTATTATAGAAAGTAGACTTTCTGATTTTAATTTTAAAACTTCTCATATAATTTCTAATATAGTTTTATCTGATCGCCCAGCAAAGCCTAAAAAACTAGTCATTTTAGCAATATCTGCAATAATAGGACTCATGCTTTCTACCTTTGCAGTATTGGTTTATGATAAATTTAAAACCTGCAACTCCGAAAATAGATAAATTTTAAATAATTTATTCTATATTGGGTGTTGCGATTGAATGTAAAGGCTGCTTTGATAAAACTCCATACTGCGGTGCTTTATATGGAATATTATGTTGCACGAACCTTAGCAAAATATATATTGGCGCTAAATCAGCAAATGCTATTTTACTAAAGAGTAAGGATGACATTTAGCTATTGCGGTATCAAAGCTAGAATTGTTTTTTGCTTTTTGACTATGACTATTAAATTTCATCTATGCATCGAATTCTATCGCTTGGATACATTATCGAAAAAGTCATTTATTACTATCGAGTGGCCTTAATTTGCATTTACAAAAGCATCGTAATTATAAATTTAGCGTATTAATTAAAAACACTAATTAGAATTCTATAATTGTAAAGGATTATTGGTGTCCCGTGTAGGATTCGAACCTACGGCCGCCTGATTAAGAGTCAGATGCTCTACCAACTGAGCTAACGAGACAAGAATTGTAATTGTAGTGATAAAAATATAAAAAACTGATTAAATTTTATAAAATTTCGTTAAATTTATAAAATTATATCGGTCCTTATATATCTAATAACTCATAAAAATTAAATAAAATATTTTAGTAAAGAACCAATAAATCTTTTTAAAATAACCTATGCGCTTCAATTTCACGCTTGCGCGCTCTGCACAAACTCAACGCAAAGCCAAAGCAAGAAGCCCCATAAGCGGGGCTTGGCTCGATAATTTATTTTGCTTTTTTAGCCTTTTTGCTTCTCGTAGCCTTAGCATGAGTTCTAGGAGAGCGGTTTGAGATGATCGGCTTACCGTCAGGGTATTTTTTCTGCACGTGATTTACAGGTATCGCTGCACTGCTGCTAGCACCGTATTTCTCGCCGTTTGTGAAATACTTCCTCATCACTTCCTTCCATCTTTTTGCGTATTTGTTCGCGCGCGGAGAGTCGTTTAAGATGTCCTCGTAGTCGTAAATTCTCTCATAGAAGTCGTTAGTTAGTTGATCGTCGATAGTGATTCTGCCGTTGTCGATCGATACGCCTAGGTAGACGCCTGTTTGCTCGCCCGGGCTTACCATCCATGCAGAAATATCAGGTAGATCGGTTGCGCGACCTGTTCTTCTACCTACGCCGCCCGCCGCAGCACCTACATTGATCTCAAGGGTGTCTGTGCCAGTAAAAATGTCTTGATATGACTTTGTAGTATGAAAGATCATCACGATGTCGCTCGTCTCGTAACCTGCTTGTAAGCCCACGCCGTAGCCTTTATATTTGATAAAAATCGGTGAACTCCACTCGCCGTTCTCGCCTTTGACGCTAAAAATTCCATCGCCGTATTGTAGCGATGCGCCCGCAGCTAAACGTTTTACGTCGGTTAGGATTGCGACGGCTTTGGCGCTGGTTAGATAGCGCTCATCGGTGCCGAAGTTATTAGCCGCTACGAAAGATCTAACAACGTTAGTCGCCGCTATAACCTCTTGATTTGCCACGACGTCCGCGTGCAAAAGACCGCAAAGTGCAACAGATGCTAGAAGCAAAAACTTTTTCATCATTTAATCCTTTTAAAATTGAATTTTCGTTATTATAACAGCAATTTCATTTGTTTTAGCTAATTTTTAACAAAAAATTGATGAAAAATAACGAATTTTGGAAAATTTATGAAATTTCTAGCTATTTTTGCACTTTTGGCGATCAAAATTTTCGCTTTAGACATAGTAAATGGTGATGTTATTATCTTAAAATTAGATAAAGGCACAACCGAGTTGAGCTTTGGCTCAAAGCAAATTCCTCTCATCACGGCTCCAAATTCTAACGATAAAATCGCCGTTTTAGCAGCGAATTACCGTGCTAAGGGAGATTTCGCGCTGCGGATAGTAGATCAAAGCGGCAGCCACGAGCAGATCGTCGCTTTGAAAAAGGGCGAGTATAAAAAAGAGGTCCTAAGTGTCGCTCCTGGTAAAGTTAAACCACCCAAAGAAGCCGCCGCGCGTATCAAAAAAGAGCTCGACGAAGCCAACGCGATCTATGCGATCACCACGCCGCGCTATCTTTTTTCCACACCGTTTGAGCTACCTTTAAACTCCAAAATAACCTCTGCATTCGGCAATGCCCGCACCTTTAATGGCGAGCTTAAAAGCTATCACAGCGGCACCGATTACCGCGCCGCAGTAGGCACTGTAGTGCGCGCCGCCAATGACGGCGTCGTAGTCATCGCCAAAGACCGCTACTACGCCGGCGGTTCGGTCGTGATCGATCACGGCGGCGGCATCTATTCGCAGTACTATCATCTAAGCGAGATCAAAGTTGCGCTTGGCGATCACGTTCGCAAAGGCGATGAAATCGCGCTCTCGGGCGAGAGCGGTAGAGTTAGCGGCCCACATCTGCACTTCGGCATCGCGATCAATGGCGTGAGCGTCAATCCGCTAAGCTTCGTCGCTAAATTCAACGAAGCAGTTTTTGGCGAGCGCTAAAATGCCCTACAATCCGAAGGAGTTGATGAAAAAAATTCTCGCAGGCAGCGATTTTAAGCTAAAAGGCTCGGTCAAAGGCCGCGTGCGCGTCGCGAGTAGGGACGGAGCGATCGTAAATTTTACCGCCGCAGACTTCGGCGTGCAGAGCCTAAATGATAAAATTTCGCTCAGTGGCGAGCAGTTTGAGCGCTTTAGAGCTAGAATTTTTGGGATTTTAAACTCTGGCGGACGCGAGCTTGCAGGCAGGCTCACGCTCCCTTCTACGCCCAAAAAGAAAGCCCGCGCAGATCGTCTCCGCGAGGCGGATGGCTATGCGGAGTTTGACGGCGCCTTCGATTTTGATAGCTTTTGTGAAGGAGATTCGGGCGCAGTTTCGCCCGAGGCTGGCGGCAGCTTGGCAAAGACTTCGTATGCCACAAATGCGAGGCACGGCGAGCGAGATTTTTCTGCGCGTAGCGCTCAGAGCGCGCAAGACTTTACTTCGCAGGCAGAATTTCAAGATGTTTCGCGAGCAGAATTTTATGGTGCGGCTCGAGCGGAATTTTGCATAGATACCGCGTGGGATACAGCGCGCGAGAATTTTATTTTGCAAAATGACGCCGCGCAGGATGACATGAGTGTGGGGCTTGCCGCTAGTTTCGAAGAGAGCGAAAATGCGAGGAGTAAAAATTTTATGCCGCAAAGCTCTGCGCCTGTGAATTCTGCCAAAGGGCAAAGCTTCATTCCTACATCGCGAAATTTTATTTCCGCGCAAAGCTCTACGCTCGTGAAAGATTCCGTATTTGAGGCGCAAAATTCTAATTTTATGGCGCAAGCAGAGGATTTTACGGCTGAAAATTCGTTTGTAGCAAAGCAGGACGCGGACTTACGAAGTAAAAATTCTACGGTGCAAAGCTCTGCATCAAAAAATTCCACTTTTGTAAATTCTGCGCTTGATATAAAGTGCGCAAATGATTGCAAGCCTCAAGGCTCCGAGTTTTCTAAGGGGCAAAGCGCTAATTTCGCTAGCCGCCGTGCCGCAAATTTTGCCTTAGAAAATGCCTCGGAATTCGCGCCTAAAGATGAGAATTTCGTTGGTGAGAATTCCACGTTTTCGGCACAAGGGCAAAATTACGCGCCCGAAAATTCCGATGGGCAAAATTTAGCGCGGAAAGCCTCCGTGCAAGAGCGACGCCCTTTAAATTTGCCGCCGCAAGCGGGAAATGAATTTGTGCCCGAATTTGAGCAACCCACGCAGCCTGCGTTAACGGGTGAGAATTCTGCGGTTGCTTCTTCTATGGCGGAGGGGGTGCTTGGGGATGAGCCTGCGTCTGCTGCTTTTGGGAGCGAATCAACTTTTGCGACTAAGCCCGTAAATTTCTATGGCAAGCCTGCGCGCAAAGCACCTGCGAAAGAGCGCACGAGCCTTCGAGAGCGTCCGCTGGCTCTGCCTATTGCAAGCGCTTCGCGTCCTATCTCGCTACCGCAAGCGTCTAAAGCTAGGCTCATCGAGCTTAAGCCGCGTTTCATAGGCATCGCGCATAGGATTAAAATTTCGTTTTTGAAAAAGAGTGCGAGCGAGCCGGGCGAAGGGGTTTTGGCGCGCGTTCGTATTCCGCTTTTGATGGAGAATTTCGGTCTTAATGATATTTTGTCGTCCACGGCGAGCTACCAAATGGCGAAAAAAATGGTACGCACGATCGCCGATCTTTACATCGCCAAGGACCTGCGCGGCGTGCACATAGGCGTGCCGGTACGCCTTGAAATGGGCTTTAAAAGCGGCATCTCCGACGTCAGCAACCACGCCTTTATATTTAAGCTCATCGAGGACAGCCTCGTCAAAAATGGCGTCATCGACGATGATAACTCAGATATCGTGCGCGAGATCAAACTCTTTAAGCAGGACGTTTTCGATGGGGTTTTAGTAAACCTCGTGCGGTTTGAGTAGGGGCTTCGCGGCGCTTTGCAGATAAATTTTAAAAAATTTACGTTGCCGTATGAAATTCCGTCGTTTTCGAGCTTTAGCTTGCACCATAGCAAGCGCTTTTTAAATTTTTTGATCAAATCGATGAAATTTGAAAGGATTGAGATGCAACAAGCCTTTTTTAATTCGCCCATTGGAATGCTTGAAATTTGTGATGATGAGATCGGGATCTGCAGTATCGACTGGGTCAAAAGCTCTGTCTGCGGGCCCAATGATGAGATCTTTAAAAAACACGACGCAGGGCTTAAATTTGGCTTTGTGCGTGCTGTGGATGATAAAGGACGAGATTTAAGGCTTAGCGATTTAAGAAAGAATTTGGCTCTTTGCGCCGACGAGCTTAGCGCCTATTTTAGGGGTGAGCTTGAGAGCTTCAGCGTTAAACTGAGCCAAAATGGCACGCAGTTTCAAAAGTCCGTGTGGAGCGCGCTTTTAGAGATCCCCTACGGCGAGGTCGTAACATACGGCGAGCTAGCTGCGGCTATCGGCAGACCGCACGCAAGCCGCGCAGTAGGCGGCGCAAACGGCAAAAACAAAATCCCTATCATCGTGCCGTGCCACCGCGTCGTAGCTTCGGGCGGGCTCGGCGGATACAGTGGCGCGGGCGGCGTAGCGACCAAAGCGTGGCTACTAAACTTTGAAAGAGAAAGCTTAGCCAAATTTGGCAAGTAAAATTCCGTTAAATTCTGCCTTGCAGGCACAGCGCTGATTTTAAAATTTTACCGCGCGACGCTGCGAAATTTCGTAAAGCGATTTTGTAAATTTCTAGTTTTGCAGCGACCAAGGTAGTTAAAATTTGACAAGAAGCGAAACTTGCTATGCTGACTTAAAGTCCTAATTTTAAATTTATCACGCCTTAGACGCCTGCTATGAGCGGTTGAAATTTTTCACAGTAATAAAATTTAGACTCGCGAAATTCTGTGCCGAAATCCTTGCGGCGATAAATTTTATCCTGCGTGCATTTAGTGCAGCAGCGCGTGAGGCAGCAAAATTTTGCCGATCCTTTTGTGCAGATAGGCAAGGATAGCAAGGTTTTGCGGTAGAATTTTGCATAGCTTAAAAATTCTGCGTCACCACGCTGTAAGGGTAAAATTCAACGCCGCTGTATCAAAGCAAAGTAAAATTTTAATTGCGCTTGTCAGGCGGGGTTAAAATCCGCGCAGAAGCGGTAAGCGGGGCAGAATTATCTCAGCGGCAACGTGACTAAGTAAAATTCTATAAATCCACTAAGCGGGCGGTATCCCAGCAGAAGCAGCATTGTCTTAGTCAAGCTTCTTGCGTAAGCGGCGGGCGCGCCAAAGATAAAATTTTGCAAAGACGACAAGGTGCAGCAATATCCCGGCAGAGGCGCCAGGCAAGGATGAAATTCTACGCAAAGAGAGCGAGATGAATTTTGCGCAAAGACCGCGCTATTTGCTGAAATTCTCGCAGAAGCAGCATTTTTATAAAAAATCCTAGCAGCGGTAGCGTTCGTCGCCAAAGCTCGCCTTTGAAATAGCGATGTTTTGCTAAAGCCTCTTGCGAAAGCAACGTTGCTTAGCAAAGTAATTGTAAAAGCGGCGAGCGTGCTGTAGATAAAATTCTTAGCAAAAGCGGCGTATCAGAGCAAAATTCCTACGTAAGCCGCGTGGCAAAGATAAAATCTTCCAAGCAATGACGAGCGAAAACCCCAGCAAATTTGGCAAAGCTTGGTAGAACGCAGAATTTTTATCAAATCTACGTAGCTTTGCTAAATTTCTAAATTAGCCGAAATTTTCTATCAGATCGCTAAAAATTTTAGCTAAATTTTCGACGTCGCTAATCTCTACTCGTTCGTTGATCTGATGGATCGTGTCGTTTCGCACGCCAAACTCCGCCGTCTCCACGCCAAACTCCGCGAAGTATCTCGCATCGCTAGTGCCGCCTGCGGTGTTTAGCTCGGCTGCTGCGCCACAGATCTTCTGCACGCTAGCGCTTAGTTTTTGCACGATTTTGGAGCCTCGCTGAGTTAAAAAAGGCTTTGAGGAGCTTTTTAGCGCAAGGTGTAGCGATGCGCCTGCTCGTAGCTGTGCGGTGCAACTCATTTCTAGCTTGCCGCAGGATTCACTTTCGCTGCACAGCGCGTCTTTTGTATCTAATTCAAATAACCTCAGTACGTAGTCTCGCACGTCCTCTAGCCCCAGTCCTACGCCACCACGGACGTTAAACATCACGCGCACGTCCTTGGGTGTTACGTTTACGACCTGCGAACCGCCGCGAATGTCGGTGATGACTATCTTGGCTGGAGCGAAATCCTCGCTACCCGCGTCCAGATCATGCCCCGCGAGGCTTGCGAGAACCGGCGCTAAAATGTGGACAGGATTGATGCATTTATCTGGGTAGGCTGCGTGCCCGCCGATGCCCGTGAGCGTGAGGACGCCGTTAATCGAGCCGCGGCGGCCGATTTTGATAGTATCGCCGAAACGCACTTCGCATGTAGGCTCCGCAACGACTGCGAAGTCGGGTAGGGCACCTTGCTCGCGCAATTTAGAGAGCATTTCGCGCGTGCCGTAGATGCCGTCGCCCTCCTCATCGCTGGTTAGCAGCAGGCTTAGCGTGCCCTTAAAATCGCGTGCCGCCGCTAGCGCGCAGATCGCCGCTGCGATGCCACTTTTCATATCCTGCGCGCCGCGGCCGTAGATGAAGCCCTCCGCTTCCACCGGCACAAACGGATCGCTCGCCCAGCCCTCGCCCGGCGGCACGACGTCGATATGCCCGGCAAAGCACAGATGCGGACCCTGTCCGAAGCGCTTAGTAAAAATCGCGTTAGTTACGCCGTTTAGCTCGAATCTATCCTCGCTAAAGTCCGCCAGCAGCATTGAGACGTAGTTGAAAGCTCCGTCGTCGCTAGGTGTGAGCGAGCGGAATTTGATGAGCTCTTTTAGAATTTCAATCGGTTTCATAAGCCTTCCTTTGGTTTAAATTTTAGCAAAAATTATAGCGTATAAAAGCTTTAGTGCAAAAAATACCAAAATAAACGCCGAGATATATGCAAATGCCCGCACTACTATGTTTGGAAGCTTGCTACGAGCTAGATATATCGCAAGCGGAAAAAGCGTGATCCAAGCTAAAATTCCGCTTACAAGCCCCGCAAGAGCAAGCGCGAAATCTGCTCGCGCGGTGCCGGCAGAGACGCTGAGCCAAAACATAATGACGTATGGATTTAGTAAATTTATCAAAAAGCCTTTGCCGTAAAGTGCTGCGCCTGAGCAAGCCTCGACGCTTGCAGGCTGCACCGAGCGAGTCGCGTCATGCCAGATCGCGTACGCCGTGTAGAGTAAAAAGCACGCGCCAAATACCGATATGCAGGCAAAAACGATCTGGATTTTGGCTAACTGCGATATGCCAAACGCCGATAGCGCTAGATACAGCATATCCGCGCTCATGGCGCCGAGGCCCAGGCACAGCGCCTTGGTGTAGCTCCGCAGCGCGTAGGACATTATCAGTATGTTTACCGGGCCGATCGGCACGCTAACGCCCAGCCCCATCAAAACCCCTTGTACGAACGACTGCATCCCTCTGCTTGTACTCCCCAAATCTGCTAAATTTCGGCACGCGCCGCTGCGAAAAAGTCTATGGGCACGGCTTTTGCGAATAGATCGATGACGCACAGCTTCGCGAATGGATCAATTCTAAAATTCCGCGCGACCGCCGATCGGTTTTAAATTTAACGCAAACGCCGCCGTAATGCGCCTTAGCTTTAAAATTTTAACGCGAGCGGTCGCATACGCTTCGGCTCTAAAATTTTTAACGTGTGCGCTTGCATGCGCCTCGACTTTGAAATTTTAACGAGCGCTTCGCACGGCACATGCTCGACGAGCTTTAAATTTAGCTTTTAAATTTTAACGCACGGATCGCGGTTTAAATTTGCGTTTTAAATTTACGGCTTGAATTTTGCGAGGCAAAATCCGCCGTCTCGCCGCGTCGCTAAATTTGCGAGCTAAATTTCGCAAGGCAAAATTTAGCTCGGCAAAAGATCGGTGACGAACGGCGGCTCGCGCAAGTCGGTAAATTTTAGTCGCGTAAATTTAAAGATCGCGGCGGCAAAATTTAACCCGTAACCCGCCGAAATTTTGCTTTGCGTAATTTCGCGCATCCGCGCTTATAAACGGCTCACGGTCGCAGATAAAATTTTGCGAAGTAAAATTTCGCGCCTTAAAATTTTATCCGCAAATTTTAAAATCCAGCCGCAGCGTCTGAAATTTAATCGTGCGCCTGCTTTAAAATTTAACTGCGCCTGCAATTTAAATTTTATCGCCCGCCGCAAAACCTTGCCCGCAAAACAGACGCACCGCAGAGCAGACCCCGCCGCGAGGCTAAACGCGCCGTAAATTTTATCATTTCATAACGCGGGACAAATTCCGTGCTGCAAAGCAAAAACCTGCACGCCGCCGTATTAAATCTGCGCCGCAAAGCGAATTCCGCGTCGCAACAGGTTTCGCGAAATTCCGCGACGCAAGAGCTTTAAGCAGTCTGCTTCGTAAAATTCCGCGATCGCAATAGCTAAATTTAAAACGAAAAATCCCCCGTCGCGCCGTGCGACATGCTCTCATAAACCGCCTTGACGTACTTGTCGCGCACTGCGCAATCTAGCAGCTTCTCGCACTCCAGGCAGCTGGTGAGGTTGTGCTCTGCCTGGCACGCTTGCAGCGCGGCTAAGCTTTTATCCAAAATTTCGTCGTAAACGTCGCGCGGCACAGTGTTCTCGGTATCAGCCATCAGTTTTTCTCGCCGTAAATTTCATGCATCTTCGCGATCTCATACTTCGAGCCGAAAAAGCAAGGGCTGCTTTGGTGGATTTTCTCAATTTTAAGCTGCAAAAGCGAGCCATTCGCGCCGTCGCTGGTGGCGCCTCCGGCGCGCTCGAAGATGAACGCAAACGGCAGAACCTCGAAGGTTACGCGAAGCTTGCCGTGCGGATGATCGCTAGTAGCGGGGTAGCTGAAAAGTCCGCCGCCTTTTAATAAAATTTGATGCAGGTCGCTTACCATCGCGCCGCTGTATCGCAGGCGGTAGCCCTCGTCAAACAGCGTGCGCACGAGCTTTCGGTGCGGTTCGCTCCAGCCCTTTTGCGTCGCACCCGTGGCGTTTAGTTTGCCTTTTTCGTTTAGGCGCAGGTCTTTTGCGAAGCTAAATTTGACCTCGCGATTTAGGCGGTAGAGCTTCGGCGCGTCCTCGCAAACGACCATCTCAAGGCGCGGTCCGTAGATGCAATAGATTGCCGCTTTTAAGTTTGCGGGCGAAATTTCATCCTCGTAGATGCCGAAAATCGAGCCCACGGCAAAATTTACGTCCACCAAGCTCGAGCCGTCGAGTGGATCGTAAGCGACGATGAGGCGCGCGTCCTTTCGAAGCTCTAGCACTTCCTCTTTTTCCTCGCTGATTAGGGCGCGTACGAGCGGGTTTTTGCGAAATTCCGCCTCGATTATGACGTCGCTTTTTACGTCGAGTTTGAGCTGTGTATCGCCCGTGCTGTTGTGATGATCGGTGTAGCCGAAGTCAGCGTATTTCAGCTCCTCGGCGATTTGTAGTGCGATATTTTGGATTGATTTTACGATCTCTTGCATTCTGTTTCCTTTACATTTTTTTGGCGTTTTTTAAGATCCATTCGC
This sequence comes from uncultured Campylobacter sp., assembly GCA_963522285.1. Taxonomy (GTDB): domain Bacteria; phylum Campylobacterota; class Campylobacteria; order Campylobacterales; family Campylobacteraceae; genus Campylobacter_B. The sequence continues at coordinate 122,926 of CAUQWV010000006.1, read as the reverse complement.
TGATACCCGCAGCGTCGTCGATGTCGAAATTTACGCGGCAAAACTTATCCATCTGCTCGCCGCTTAAATTTGAAGCGATCGCATCCGAAAATGGCAGATACGCCGGATCGATCCTGTCGCGAAACAGGCTTATGCGCGGCAGCGGCAGCGTCTTTAGCCCCTCTACGAGCAGGATGTCAAAATCTCCGAGCATCCGCACGACCTCGTCAATCTGCATACAGCGCTGCGAAAAATAGCTCGTCCGCGTCGGACTCATCACGACGGTCTCGGCGCCTAGCTCGCTAAATTTGGCGCTGTCCTTGCCCTCTACGTCAAAGCGCGCCTTATCGCCGGGATCGTGCTTTACGATCGCGATCCGTAGTCCGCTAGCGATAAAAATTTTAGCGATCTTGCAAATTAGCGTCGTTTTGCCGCTGTTGGAGGGGCCTGAAAATGCGATAGCAAGTCTTTTCATTTTAAAATCCGGCTTTTTAAGATGAGCAGATTGTAGCGAATTTAGCCTTTTAAAAAGCAAAATTCGTTAGAATGCGCCTAAAATTTCAAAGGAAAGATCGATGAATAAATTTGATTTTAGCGGCGCGCTAAACGGCCTGCTAAAGGGTGCGCTCCTAGCCGCGCTAGCGATATTTTTAAACTCCTGCTCCGCAAACGATCCCCGTCACGATCCGCTTAAAAACGAGTTTCTGGCCTACACGCAAAAATTTGAATCGGTGCGCGCGGGCGATCGCTATTTGGGAGTGGCGACCTATCTAAATCCCGTCGCGCCCGAGCTTAGAAACGCCGCGGAGGACGAGGTGTTTTTGCTCACCTCCTATCCTAAAGAGGTGCAGATCCTCGCGGTGCAGATCAACGGCGCAAACGCAAACGTAACGCCGCTGCACGACGGCGATCCGCTTTTGCAAAAGGAGCTTTTTAAGATCGCGTGGGCGAGCCGCTACAAGATCACCGCGCCTAAGAGCGATAAGGACGAGCTGGTGCTTAGCTACCGCACCTCAAATGGTCTGGGTGCCACGATGAAATTTCGTAAAATTTCAAAGTCGCTGTATTGGCAGCCGCAGATCGATCTGAAAGATTAAAGGAGAGAGGGTGGGTTACGACATAAGCTATCACGCGATCGGCAAAGATGAAATTTCGCAGTGGTATTTTAAGCCGCTAAAGCTTGCGCAGAGGGGAGATTTTGAGGCTATCGCTAAAATAGCGCGCGAAGCGGGGGTGGATGAATTTTATGTAGAAAAATACGCGGATGGCTTCCGCTCGGCGCTGCAGTACGGCACGCAGGGGATTTTTAATAAAACGCACGGATTTCACCTTGCCGTGGCGCAGGGCTATTTTAGAGAGTATTTTTACACGCGCGGCACGGCGTTTAGCTTTTTGGCGGAGCAAAGCTCTAAATTTAAAATCTACATAAGCGATTGGCGCGAGGTTTTGCCGGCGGAATTTCTAGCGGAGTTTAGCGGCGAAATTCACAACGAGATCGTCGAGAATTACTGCTGCGGCGCGTATCTAAATGCCGATGGCGTGCAGAAGCTGCTGCGCGATTATGAAGTGGACGGCGAGATAAAAGAGGCGATAGATGAGTTTTATGCGCAGAATTTGCCCGTGTTTTTAAACGCGCTAAATTTGGCTCGCGAGCTTGAAGTGGGACTACTTGAGGCTACCGAGGTGGTTGAGCCCAATCCGATTGATCTTAATAGGTCCGAGTCGTTTTCAAATCTTTTTAATTGCGATCCGCAGGGCGCGCTGATCTACGCGGAAATCGCCGCGCAGCAGATTGGCGAGGCGATAGAGCGAGATAAGGCAGGCGGAGGCGTTAGGATGGTCAGAGAGAATTTTACCTTGCGCGGCGAGAAACGCGACGAAAAAAGCTCCGCCTCGCGCGGCGTCAATGCAGCGGGCGGCAGTGCAATAGAAACGGACGGCGGCAGCACAGTGCAAGCAGACGGCGAGAATTCCGTCCCGTGCAGTGGCGATACGATAGAAGGCGGCAGCGAGAATTCCGCCGCAGAAGATCATGAAGATGAAACCTCCGCAGGCGGCGAAAAGTCGCTTTTCGGCAAGATCAAAGGGCTTTTTAAATAGCAATTTGATCGCGAAATTTAAAGTATTCGCGCGGAGTTAAGGTCGTAAAATTAAATCATCTCACGTCCGCAGACCCCGCGCTGTTAAATTTAGCTAAAACGGCGCAGTCGGCAAGCGCAAATTTAAAATTTAAAACTTGCCGAAATTAAATAGCGGCTTGCATATCCGAAGTTATGAAATTTTAAAGCATCGCAAACAAGCTGCAAAAGCGGCTAAATTTAAACCCGCCACAGCCTTCGCGGCGGATATCGACGAAAAGGCTATTTGTTTAAATTCCATAGCCGAAAACGCCCGATTTTGATTTCATGTCACTTAAAATTATACGTTCGGGCGCTAATTTGATCGCTCACAAAACGCCGCGATAAAATTTCAATGAATTTTGAATTTTAAAGCTCGTCACCCCAGAAATAAAGCTCAAAAAAAGCAAGCGCAAAGATAAAAAAGACTATCAGCGCCGCGCCGCCTGCTCGGACGTAACTCTCGTCCCCTACGCCGAATTGCACGCAATACGTAAACGTCATAAAAAACAAGCAAGCCGCTAAATTTGCGGTGCGTTTCTTTTCGTCTTTAAACGACGATACGCACAAAATGGCGGCTATTATGAGAACTACGGTCGCAATAATTTGCATGGCACGCCACCTTTCGTGCAGATCTGGAAATGGTCGTCATTAGGCATTAATAGATAAAATTTAACCACTGAAGTCAAAATAAATTCGCACGATTTTATAGCGCCTTGCCTACTTTTGCGGTAAAATTTCGCCGTTTTGATCTGCTCGTCTAAGCTATTGGCTGGCAAATTTTGCGCTTTTGGGGCGGCGGCTTTTAAAATTTCTCGCTCGCCGCCTCTTAAAATAATTCTCCGAGCTCGCCGCCAGCTTAGCGGAAGTCGTCGCTTCTGCTCGGTACCAGCAGATCTTGCAGCTCCTGTTGCACCGAGATTTTCGCGCGCGGATCGAGGATCTGCGAGTAGATGATGAAGTTTGCAAGCACCTTTTTGCCGTAGTCTCTACTCTCGGCATACGGCACGAGCTCCATGCTAAGCCACGGCTCAAATTTGCCCTTATTAAACATATCGCCGCGCTGAAGCATCTTTTTGACGAGCCCGAGCCCGCCGTTGTAAGCGTATGCGATGAAAACCGGGCTGTAAATTTTGCGCTCCAGCCAGTCGATGTGGATGTTGGCGAAGCGGTAAGCGACCTCCGGGCAGAACATATCGTCTTGATCGAAGCCGTCGATTTTGAGTTGCTTTTTGCCGATCTCGTTAGCCAAAAACGGCATAAATTGCATCATCCCAAGCGCATACGACGTAGATACCGATGCGGGCACGAAGCGGCTTTCTTGGCGGGCGAGCGCTAAAATTAGCGCTTTGCGGCGGTTATCGCCGTCGCCGATATACTCCATAAACGGCGTCGGATAGAAGTTGTCCTTGCCGCCGCTTGCTTTATTCATGATGTATGAGTACTCGCCGATGCTTTGCTTAGTATCGAATTTTTTGGCAAATTCCAAAAGCTGCGGGCGCGACATCCGATCAGCACTATTTTTCGTGCGAACCCAAGCGAAAGGATCGGTGATATCGTAGCCTTCGATGGAATTTTTAGCGGGATTTGGGATGATTATGTTTAAATTCCTATCCCCTAAGACCTCCTTGGCATAAAGCGCGTAGAGGCTGTAGTATTCGCTGCTAGCAAGCTGACGCAAGATATTTTGATCTCCGTTTAGCAGGTAGATCCAAAATTTCGCATTGTGCACATCGTGAGGCTTCTCAAAGCTCGTAGCCGCGCGGCTAAAAAACGCAAGCGCAGCCCCTTCATCGCCCTGCATGACGGCATTTACGCCCAGCATAAACGCTACGTCCTTCTCCACGGCTAGTGGATCGACGCCCGTAAGCGAGCGGCGCAAGTGCGGGTATTTGCGGTTGATTAGCGCGTCGTTGAGAACCGCTTTGAAGCCTTTTTGCGAAGCTAGTTCGCTTACGAAGGCTGCATCAGCGTCGATATCGATCAGAGCGTCTTTGCCCGCACCTTTTAAGTAGTCGTAATATAAAAAGTAGTTTTGCGCGTTGCGGCTCTGCATAAAATACTCGCTCGGGTTTTTGTCATTAAATCCGCGCAGTAGATTTACGGCATTGCGCGAAGCTGCGTCTTGGTGTCCCTCTAACTGTGAAGCGAGCGTCTCGCGCACAGACGGGCTTAGCTTGGCGATAAAATTTGGATAGGAGCGCGCCTTTTTGCAGGTTAAATTTGCATCTAAAATATTTGCCGCCGTTACTCCTGCGCAGCGATCCGGACGCTTAGGTGGGCGAACGACGCCGAAAATTCTATCTAGCTTCTCTTTTAACTTGCCTTTGTAGCGAAAGATGCTCTGTTTTAAAGCTCTAATCTCCGCTTTGTTGTATTTCGTCTCATCTATTAGGCGATAGATGTAATAATCCCTAGCTAGGGATTTGGGCTCGTCTTTGATCTGTTCGTAGCTTAAAATTTTACCGCTACTTGCGGCGCACAGCAAAGTTAAAATAAGGCTAAATTTACATATGGCTCTCAAAGAACGCTCCTATTTAGAATATAAATTATCATATTATCAAAAAACATCAAAACGAATAAAATCACTAACGGCGAAAGATCAAATCCGCCGAAAGTCGTAGGCAGATAGCGGCGCACCAACGCAAACGCAGGCTCGGTAAGCGCAGAGATGACGCGGATGATTTTATAAAATTTACCGAACGGATTTGGGCGGATGAAACTCAAAACGCAGGCGACGAAAATTAGCATCATATAAGCTTGAATCACGTAGTGAATACTCACTAAAATGCCGTAAAATACGCTATTTAGTAGCATCAAGTATCTCCTTTAAATCAGCGCGGATCAGCGGATACAGCTCGCTAAGCTCCGGTCCATGAGGCGCGCCGGTTAGTAAAAATCTAAGCGGCATAAATAGGCTCTTGCCCTTTAAGCTTGTAGCCTGCGAAAGCGCCGCTTTGAAATCATTAAATTCCATTGGAGCGCCGTTTGAGCTTAATAAATTTAAGATCGTCTCTCGCAGCGCCTGCGCCTGCGTCTCCCACTCTTGCGGGATATCCTTCGCGCCGTAGATCGATGCGATCTTTTCTTTGATACGTGGGATCAAGCTCGCTTCTTGAGTGTAAAATTTTATCAAAGGCGCAAATTTCGGCTCAAGCTCAAAAAGCTCCGCCAGGCGCTGCTCGCTCGCTCTTTTGATATGCTCGCGGTTTATAAAGGCGAGTTTGTCCTCGTCAAATTTAGCCGGGCTTTTTGAAATTTTAGCGATATCGAAAAACTCCACCGCTTCATCCATACTAAAGACCTCGCGCGGCGTTTTGTTGCCCAGCAGGATCAGATAGTTCGCGATCGCCTCGGGCAGATAACCGCTTTGAAGCAGCCATTTTACCGAGGAGCTAGCTTCGCGCTTACTCATCTTTTTGCCTTCGGAATTTAATATGATCGGCAGGTGCGCGTATTTGATCTCGCCGTCGTAGCCGAGGCTTTGGCGGATCCAGTTTTGCTTTGGCGTGTTTGAGACGTGATCCTCGCCGCGGATTACGAAGCTCACGCCCTGCATCATATCGTCGCAGGCGCAGGCGAAGTTATAAGTTGGCGTCTTGTCCGCGCGCATGATAACAAAGCTGTCGATGTTCTGCGGCTCAAATGTGATACGCCCCTTGATCGCGTCGGTAAATTCCAGCGCGTGATCAGGTTTTTTGAGGCGGATGGTAAAAGGCTTTTCGCAGCCAAGCACCTCTTCGTCGCTTAAATGCTCGCAGTGCCCGTCGTAGCGATACGCCTCGCCCGCGTCCTTGGCGGCTTGCTTTTTCGCTTCCAGCTCCTCCTCGCTGCAAAAACAGCAAAACGCCTTTTTCTCGGAGAGCAGCTTAGCAGCGAACTGCTGATGAAATTTTAAATTTTTACTTTGATAATACAGGCTCTGCCATTTAATGCCGAAGCGCTTTAAAATTTTGATGATCTCTTGATCTTTGCCTTCGATATTGCGCGCAGTGTCGGTATCCTCGATGCGTAAAATAAAGCCGCTTTTATCCTGCAGCGAGCAGATGTAGTTAAAAATAGCCGCGCGTAAATTTCCGATATGCATATCGCCGGTGGGCGACGGAGCGAAGCGATACAATTTAGGTCCTTTGGGTTTAAATTTAAGCTCGGATTATACTTTTTACTTCCTAATAAAAAGCAAAAACAAAGCAAAAATAGGCTAATATCGGCGCATCTTATTCAAGGAGACAATATGAGTTTCATTCAGGAATTCAAAGAATTTGCGATGAAAGGCAACGTTATCGATATGGCAGTGGGCGTCGTCATCGGCGGGGCTTTCGGCAAGATCGTAACCTCGCTCGTAAGCGACATCATGATGCCGGTTTTAGGACTTCTTACGGGAGGCATGAATTTTACCGATCTTAAGATCGTGCTGAAAGAAGCGGTGGGGCAGACCCCGGCCGTTACGATAAACTACGGCTCGTTTATCCAAGTAACGGTCGATTGCATAATCATCGCGTTTTGTATATTCTGCGCGATCAAGGCGATCAATAAGCTTAAAAAGCCTGCTCCTGCGCCGGAACCTGCCGCACCTGCCGAGCCTAGCGAAGAGATTAAACTTCTTACCGAGATAAGAGACCTGCTTAAAAAATAGGTCGCGGCGATGCTTGAGAGAATTCCTTATTTTAAAGCTCTAAGCGCAGCGCAAATCGATCGTTTGGAACAGATTAGCATTCATAAAAGCTACAAAAAGGGCGAAATTTTATTTTTCGAGGGCGAGCGCTCGCAGTATCTATTAATCCTGCTAAAAGGAATTTTAAAAATCTATAAAACCTCCGCAAAGGGGCGTGAGATCCATATGCGCGAGATCCGCCCCATCTCGCTCGTGGCAGAGATGGTAAATTTCGAAGAGACGAGCTATCCTGCAAGCGGCGTGTTTTCGACAAACGGTGAGGTGCTAAAGATCGATTATGAAAAATTTAAAAACGAGTTTATGAGCGATCCAAAGATTTGCCTGGAGCTTTTAAAATCGATGTCTGAGAAGATCCGCGCGCTAAATGCGGTCTTTGATAATCAAGTCGTGCTTAACTGCGATGGCAAAATCGCTAAGTTTATCAACGAGAATTTCGATATTTTTATGAGCGCGAAATACACTAGAATAGCCAAAATTCTAAATGTTACCCCCGAGACCTTCTCGCGCACCATCACTAAATTTAAAAAGAGCGGCGCGTTAATTTTAGACGATAAGCAAGAAATCACGGGCTTTGATAAAGATAAGCTGGACGAGTATATCCAAGGCTAGAGTTTGAAAAGCGCCTATATTTTCCCGATCGTCGGCACAGTTTTATTTCTGTTTTTTAATCTTTACGTCTACAGATCAATCAGCGCGCGCTTTGCGCCATACAAAAATTTCGTGATCTTTCATCCCGCCTTGAGCTTACTTTGCGTGGCTTTGGCGATTTTAGATGCAATATTTTTTGCGGGTTTTGGGCTTAATGGAAGCTTTAAAAATGAGCTGCTCTATAAAGCTTGCGTATTTTGCATGGCAGCGTCCTTTTCACTCTTTTTTATCTGCCTTGCTTACGATGTGCTAAGCGCCGCCGCGCATGTAGTTAAATTTAGCCAAAATAGGCGAAAATTTTTAAAAACCTTTATCGACATAACCTTCGTAATAATGGCGTTTAGCTATATTTTTAAGGGGCTTTATAATGCACTAAAAATTCCAAAAATCACCGAGCGCGAAATAAAAATCAAAAACTTAGCTCGCGAGCTAAGTTTTGCCGTCATCTCGGACGTGCATCTGGGCGAGTTTTTGAAAAAGGAATTTTTGCAAGGCGTCGTAGCGCAGATAAACTCGCTAAATTATGACGCGCTGCTGATCGTGGGCGATATGTTTGATCTGCGCTCGGATGAGCTCGGGGATATTTTGCAGCCTCTTGAGGCGATCAAAAAACCTATATTTTTCGTCACGGGCAACCACGAGTATTACCGCGGCGACGCAAGCGGGCTTATCGCGGCAATGCAAAAAGCGGGCGTGCGCGTGCTGCAAAACGAAAGCGTGGAATTTGAAGGGCTAAATTTAATGGGCGTGCACGATCTTAGCGGCTTTCGCTTCGGATACATGCAGCCCGATCTCGGCGCTGCGCTAGCGCAGGCAGATCCCGATAAACCAAAAATTTTACTCGCGCATCAGCCCAAATACGTCGTGGATTTCGTGCGCGACGAGGTCGATCTGTGTATATGCGGACACACGCATGCGGGGCAAATTTTCCCGTGGACACTTTTGGTACTGCTTAGCCAGAAGTATCTTTACGGGCTGTATAACGACGGGCTGAAGCAAATTTACGTAAGCAGCGGCGTAGGATTTTGGGGCCCGCCGATAAGGGTCTTTGCGGATGCCGAGATCGCACTGCTTAAGCTTAGAAAGGCATAGATGAGAAGTTTTATTTCGAGGATTTTCGGGGTTATCGCCGCGGTGAAATTCCCTAAATTTATACAAAATTTTATAAACCGCAAATATGTGGAATTTTTCAAAATCGATATGAGCGAATTTGATCCGCCGCAAAGCTACGCGAGCCTAAACGCGCTTTTTACCCGCCGCTTGCTGCGTCCGCGCGAGATAGCGGCAGACGAGCGAGCCTTTATAAGCCCCTGTGACGGCGTGATCTTTGAGAGTGGGACCTGCGCCGATATGCGGGCTTTTAGCGTGAAGGGCTGCGAATATAGCCTTAGCGAGCTGCTGGGACGCACGTTTACTGCAAGCGAAAGCGGCGGAGCGGTTAAAAATTTAGATGACGGGGTGGTTGCTACGAATGGGGGCGGCGAGGTTGGAACCGGATGCGCAAAAGATGCCGGCGCAGGGATGAAATTTCGCGCCGCGCAAGCGAAAATCATAAGCGATGAAAGCGGCGCAACTTATGTCGCGAGCGGCGTGCAAGCTGAAATTTACGGCGATGAAAATAGTGTGAGTCGCGAAATGAGCGCAGAGGACGCCCAAGGCGGCGAAAATACAAAGGGCGTAAATTTAAGCTACGCAAACATCTATCTAAGCCCGCGCGATTATCATCATTATCACGTGCCGTGCGATCTGAGCGTGCTGCAGGCGCTTTACATACCCGCTGATCTCTACAGCGTGGCGAAGAAATTTTTATTTAAAATTCCAAACCTCTACACAAAAAATGAGCGAGTGATTTTAAAGTGCAAAATGCATAACGGCGGGATTTTGTGGATGGTCTTCGTGGGTGCTTTAAACGTAGGTAAGATGAGATTTGATTTCGATGCGCGAATACAGACGAATGCATGCGCAAGTAGATCTGAGGCGCTTTACGAGTATGAAAATTTAAACTTTAAAAAGGGCGATCATTTGGGGAATTTTGAGCTTGGCTCGACGATAGTGCTCGTAGCGCAAAGCGAGTTTTTAAAATTTGAAATCCCGGCTGATACGTCCGTAAAATTCGGACAAAAAATCGCAGAATTTAATGAAATTTCATAAAATTCCATTTAAAATGCAGGATTTTTTCTTTAACTAAAATTAATTTTATTTAAATTTGGCTATAATCATCTCACTTTAAATCAAAGGATTTAACATGAAAAATTTAAAAGCTTTTACGATGATAGAGCTTGTTTTCGTCATCGTTGTTTTAGGTATTTTGGCGGGCATTGCGGTGCCTAGATTAGCCGCTACGCGCGATGATGCTACGATCGCTAAGATGCGCGGAGACATCGCTGCTATTAGAAGCGGACTTTCGCTAGTTAGAAGCGAGAATATGATGAGGGGCGTGACTGCGTGGCCGGGTTTAGAAGCTAATCCAGATGTAGCAGGTACGCTTTTTGAAGGTGTTTTGCAGCAGCCCATCTATCCAATGAAAGCTGGCGGCAGAAATGGCTGGAGCTTAGTTACAAATGGTAATGCTAATGCCACTTCCACATATACAGCTACCGTTGCCGGTCAATCAACTACTTTTAACTACTATCCTACTGCTGATTCTAGACCTGCAGGCTCAAGGGCTAATGTCGGTTCGTTCGACTGTAATCATCAAGAGCCTCTTTGTCAATCCTTAGCTCAATAGCTAAATGCTCTATTATGAAGTTGCGGTTTTGGGTGCCAGCCTAAAGCCGCTTACTTATAGTTCAAATTTTAAAATCCCAGCTTATCAAATCGTATCCGTTCCCGTAAAATCGAGCGTCAAATCCGCCGTGATCCTGCGCGAGGTTGCAAAGCCAAACTTCAAAACCAAGGAAATTTTAGAAATTTCGCAGCTTAAATTTAGCCCGTTTCAGATCGCGCTTGCCAATTTTATCGCGCACTACTATGTTTGTGAAAAGGGCGTTGCATTTGGGATCTTTGAGCCCGCGAGCGATACGGCGCAGGATTTGCGGAATTCGCAGGAGGATTCTACTACCGAGTGGAATTGCGCTTGCAAGCAAATTCCCGTTAGTAAGCCAACCTCCGCTTGCAAGCAAACTTCTGCCCGCGAACAAAATTTTATTTCCGAGCAGAATTCCATCATCGCACGAAATTCTGCCTTTGACGGGAATTTTAGTGCCACACAAAATTTCGCCGTAGTTCAAAACCCCGCTTCAATGTCGTTATCCCCGCTTCAAATAGGTAAAATTCCAAACCTCACCCCCGCGCAGGAGCAAGCGCGTAAATTTGCCGAAGCCAATGAGACGTCGCTGATCTTCGGCGATACGGGCAGCGGCAAGAGCGAAATTTATATCGCGCTGATCGCGCAGGCGCTCGCTGCGGGCAAGCAGGCGCTGTTTTTGATGCCCGAGATTTCGCTCACGCCGCAGATGACGAAGCGGCTACAAAGCTATTTCGGCGAGCGGCTCGGCGTCTGGCACTCCAAAATTTCTCCCAAAAAAAAGCGCGAAATTTTAGCGAAATTTAACGCAGGCGAGATTCGGCTTATCGCGGGCGCTCGCTCGGCGCTGTTTTTGCCCTTTAGCGATATAGGCCTCATCGTCGTGGATGAGGAGCACGACGACAGCTACAAATCCGCCGCCGCACCGCGCCTAAATGCCCGTGACGCCGCGATTTTCGTCGGCAAGAAGCTTGGCATCCGCGTGGTTTTGGGCTCCGCGACGCCCGCGCTTAGCACCTATGTGAAGCAGCCGCACTTCCGCCTGCGCGGCACCTACTTTAGCAGCGCCAAGCGCTTCATTTTCGATGAGAGCGAGACGGGGCTGAGCCCCAAAATTTTAACCGAAATCGGGCGCAGCTTAGATGCAGGCAAGCAGGCGGTCGTGTTTTTGCCGACGCGCGCGAACTACAAATATATGGTTTGCGAAAACTGCGGGCAGATCGTGCGCTGTCCGTTTTGCGCCGTCGGGATGAGCTATCACGCGGACGCTGCGGCGCTGAAGTGCCATTACTGCGGCTTTAGCACGTTTTACAGGGCGTCTTGCGAAAACTGCGGCGGCGAGGTTATGCAGGCGCGCAAGATCGGTACGGGCGAGCTTGCGGCACAGCTTGCGGCGCGTTTCCCGAGCGCTCGCATCGCAAAATTTGATCGCGACGAGATCACCACGCAGCGCAAGCTTGAGGCGCTGCTCAATAACTTCAACGCCCATAAAATCGACATTCTGGTAGGCACGCAGATGCTTAGTAAGGGGCACGATTACCATGGCGTCGATCTTGCGGTGATAATGGGGATCGACGAACATCTGAGCTATCCCGATTTTAGGGCGCGCGAAAAGACGCTGGCGCTTGCGATGCAGGTGGCTGGCCGCGCGGGTCGCTCGGGGCAGGGCAGGGTCGTCATACAGACGCGCCAGAGTGGCTTTTTTAGGGAGTATATCGAAAATTACGACGATTTTTTGCGCGACGAGGCGGAGTTTCGCGAGGGGCTCTATCCGCCGTATATGCGGCTTTTGCGCGTGCTGGTCTCGCATAAAAATGAAAAGGCGGCGAGCGAGATAATGAACGTGGCGCTTGAAATCTTACGACGCAAGCAGGCGGGAGGTAGCGCGTTTGTATCGCATGACGGACTGGATACAGGCTTGAAGCGAGCAAGTTTAAATGCTTTAAATTTAGAAAATGCCGCAGGGGGCGGCAGCAGCGAAATATCAAATTTTAAATTTCAAAGCTTGGATTCGCGCGGGAGCAATGCAAATTTAAGCCCCCAAAAAAACGCTTCAAATTTGAAAAATATCGCGCAAATTTCAGCTCGCGACGGGGATGCGGGTAGCGTAAATTTAAAGCCTAAAAAAAACGGCGCCGCACAAAATTTTATAAATTTAGAGACCGAAAACCCTGCCGAAAATTCCGCGCAGTATTTGAAAGAGAAGGCGAGCGAGAGCTTTGAGATTATCGGCTACGGTAAGGCCGGTATCGCCTATATCGCGTCGAAATTTCGCTTTGAAATTCTGTTGCGCGCTAGCTCGCATGTGCCGCTAATTAACGCCGCGCGCGCGCTTGAGCATCTGCCCGTCGAGATCGATATGGATCCCGTAAACTTCGGCTAAGCGCGATTTATAAAATTTTACCGGCATAAGCTTCACCCGCAAAATTTTACGCAACGGGGCGATGAATTGATGCGAGAAAAATAGATTTTGGCGGCAGCAGGCTTTGCTACTTGTATAATCAAATGCAGCGATGCCATAATAAACGGCGAAAATGGCCATTGCAAGGTTTATTATAACTTCGATTTCGACTATATCCATTTCTACGACGGGCGAAATCAAGATATCGCGCTGGGCTACGACTTTGATAACGAAAGCATTGAATTTTATAAAAAGCTATCAGATCACTATGATTATAAAGACAAAAATTGCAGATCGCGCTGGGTATACGGCGAGCACCATGCGACATTTACGATTGATAATTTTGAGCATGCGAAATTTTGGTTGGGAAATTACGGCGAATTTACCCTAAAAGATCCATATATTCATGAATGTGAATAAAATTGATCGATGTTTTAAACACTGAAAACCTGCCGTATAGATCGGCGGTATATGCATAAATTCATATTTGTGCGGATATGATAATGTATTTTATACTTTAGATTAAGTAATTGTGTTGTATAAGTTTATACAACCGATAACAAAAAATGCTTTTAGGATTCCAAAATCCCATTTTAAGGAGCAAGGGATGCAAATTCGTGCTTTTATTTTAGCGATCTTGTTTGCCGTATCGTTCGTAAAAGCGGATGATATAAAGCATCCATCGATGCCATGGCAACTGAAATCCATTTTATGGAAAATTCAAGATAAAAAAGTTGTAAGAAAAGCTCTTCACGAACCTATGATTCGGGGCGCAACTACGTTTAACGGCAAGAGTTTTTATTTTTTTAAGATAGAACAAAATGCAACGCTCAAAAAAGAGTATGAAGAGCATTTATCAAAAGAAAGAGACTTCTGCAACGACTTTTACGATGATCTGTTCGAATGGAAAAATATAAATATAATCAAACCTCTGGTTTTTGATACGACGGATTACAACAATCCCGTTTTAAAGAAAAATATGGGCGATTGTTGGTATATGGATATGAATAAAACGATTAAAGACGGCTTTAGCGGGCGCGGATTTACATTGTATAAATTTGATAATAAGCTTTTGTATATTATGATTTATAAAACCACTCCTTATATATATCAGACGGATGATTTCGCAAATCTTGCTTACATTTTAGATCCCAAAGAGTGTAGTAAAATCATAAAAGATCCTCGTAGCAGAGAAAATTTAGAAATTCCGGGCAATATCATATATAAACCGCATCTGTTTTATGCCGAACCGATACGTTATAAAGATATAGACTATCTACTTTTCATAGATTTTGACAATACGGATAGCGGACAACTATTCAACGTCGCAATCAGGAAATTTAAAGACGGTATTTTACAAATGCCTGTTTGTAGCAATTCATACTTAAATACGAAGCTTTATCGATAGGAGCGGATATGTGGGTTCATATTTTCATCTTAATGATCGCATTCGTACTATTTGCGAATGCAAACGATGTAAGCGATACGGAAATTCCTTTTGATTTAAAAATAGCTTTATGGAAAGCTAATGATAGGAAAGTAGTAAGAAACAATCCTTCCGGTATGGTAGAAGGAGAAACCACTTTCAACGGAAAAACCGTTAGCTTTTGGCAAATAGATAGAAATGCAACGCTCAAAAAAGAGTATGAAGAGCATTTATCAAAAGAAAGAGACTTCTGCAACGACTTTTACGATGATCTATTTGAATGGAAAAATATAAGCGTAATCAAGCCTCTGGTTTTTGATACGACGGATTACAATAACCCCGTTTTAAAGAAAAATATGGGCGATTGCTGGTATATGGATATGAATACAACGATTAGAGACGGCTTTACGGGGAGAGGATTTACGTTATATAAATTTGATAATAAGCTTTTGTATATTATGACGTATAGAGATTTCCGGCAATACGAGATGTCTTTTGCAAATTTTATGTATATTCTAGATCCGCAAGAGTGCAGTAAAATTATAAAAGACCCCTCATACGATTCATATTATAGCAGGGCAGATTTTGAGGATTATCGAAATAAGATCGCAGGAGATACCCTGATTTATTTCGGACCGATAAAATATAAGAGCGAAGATTATCTACTTTTTATCGATTCCGTAAATTTAATAAACGGTCTTAAAGCGGTTTCTATTCAAATTAGTAAATTTAAAGACAAAGTTTCGCAAACATCCGTTTGTATAAATTCGTATTTAAATACAAAAATTTATCGTTAAGGAGTAAAACATGCAATGCATCCAGTTGCGATTGATAAAATTTGGGCATGCGAAATTTTGGTTGGGAAATCATGGCGATTTACTCTAAAAATCCATACATTCATGAATGTGAATAAAATTTAAAAAGGATAAATCGACTAAAATGTCAGTAAATGGAGCAATATGAGAGTATTAAAATTTATTTTTATAATAGCGGCGTCTATTTTGTTTTGTTATGTGGCGGAGGAGCTTATAAATTATTTGATAATTAAGCCGCGCATTCCTATGGAATTTACCGATATAAATTTAACTAAAGCCGGCAATAAAGCGGAATTATATATAAATAACAAAGATGATAAAATTTGTAGATATTTTACTTTGGATTTTGTCTCATACGATTACGATAGAGATATGAAGCTCTTGGATGATGAGTTCGCAAATACGTATATAGGAGGGGAATACGACGTGAACGAAACGCTGCTGCGCGGTACCAAAATACCGCTAAGTCTAAAGATATACAAAATAGATAATGAGCCGAATAAATTTGGACGCGGAAAGGAGTATTTTTATTATAAGTTAAAACCCGTGTTTGCAGAGGTGAGGAATTTACGCCCCGCGTATATGCAAACGAGTATTTATAGGGGCGAGAAACACTATGACGCATATAGTGCGACGATAGCCTGCACGCCCTTACAAAAAGGTATGTATAAGGTAGAACTAGAGAATTTACAAGATTTGCCTATTTTTTCGAATGTAAAAATTTATTTTACTACGAAAGATAGTGGTCTTAAATATTAAGAGGGCCGCAAGAAAATATATTTGATAATTGCGACGTAGAAGATAGTTCGTACAAACCTTTGTTTCTAGGCTTTTTATTTCGCGTTTGTAATAAAAGTATTAAGCAGCATTTAATCCGCCGCACAATACAATATATCGTAAATATCATTTGAAATTTAATGAAAGTGCAGTTGGATTTTGTGCACTCATTCACACTTTGCGGATATCGAGGGTAGCCTAAGTCTAAGTACCGGACTTGCGGTAGCGTGCGCTTTTTGGGCTGCCATCTATGTTTATTTAAAGGAACACAATGAAAAATCCACTTCGTTACGTGGATTATTGTAATGATCTAATCAAATTCGGCTTTGCTAAAAAGCATAATTTTTTAGCTATGATTGCCGTATTTTCTATGGTTCTTATGCCTATATGTTTTTTAGCCGCTTATGCAGTTGCACCCAGTGAGAAGTCCTTACAGAATCCATATATTTTCTCCGGAACAGTAGAGAAATTTTTTAGATTTCATAGTTATAAAAGCGGTAATGGTTGCAAGATATCTGTAGCGGGAAATGGCAAAATCTTTTCTTGGGAATTTATCGATTTTCATATTGATACAAACAAATACGACTATGAAGAAAAATACTTTTGTGTTTTATATTTAGTAGATACATTAATAATAAATGCGTAATCTTAAAAATGATCAATCTTCATATCGTAGAATTTGGAGATTGTGATAATAAAGTAATCATCAAAGTTGATCTTAGGCAAAATTTCTTTGAACAAAAACTCTTTTTATTCAGCGGAATTATTTTGGCGCTAGTTTTATTTTTGATATTTTTTAAACTAAATAAAGCATATAAAAATCTATTAAAAGGGGTATAAATATTCCGCAATGTCTGATGAGATAAGAAATTTTACTTAAAAATACGCGCAGAAATTCATTCTGCTAACGTCAAATAAATTTTTCAATATATCGCAAAATTTTTTGTCACTTATGCCTCGACACTTCAAATTTATTGCTCGAATATAAACTTTACTTCGTGATCCATACGACTTGCCATTCGAAGTGCTTACTCCTCGCTTCCTTCCGTTCGTATGATCAGGCTTTTTGGAAGGCGGAATTTCTCGATGATCTCGCACTCCTTGGCGCGCATCTGCCCGTCGTCACTTTCATGATCGTAACCTAGCACGTGCAGCATGCCGTGCGTAAAAAGCAGCGCCGTCTCGTCATCTCTGCCGTGCCCCAGCTGCGCGGCTTTCAGCTCCACGAGGTCTAAATTTATCACGACCGAGCCGAGTAGCACGGGGGCGAAATTCCCGCCGTCAAAATTTTCATTCTTTAAATTTTCATCGCTAGAACTTTCGCCCTCGGAATTTTCGGAATTTATGGTATTAGAATTTTCGCTCGAAGAATTTGCGGCGCTTGTATTTTCACTAGCGGGATTCGCAGCGTTTAGAATTTTAGCGCCGCTGTTTTCATGCGCGGAGCTCTCCTTGCTCAAACCCTCTCCGAAGCCTGCAAACGCCGCAGGATCGAGCGGGAAGCTCAGTACGTCGGTCGTCTTATCGATGCCGCGCGTTTGCGCATTTAGCTGCCGCATCTCCTCGCCGCGCACGAAAATTAACTCGACGCTCCCGCTGCCCAGCTCTGCCGCGATTGCGTCCAAAATTTCGGGATAGGGCTGCTCGCAAAGTATCATTTTTACCCCTCTTTTATAAAATTTTCGTATAATTTTAGCAAAAAAAGGACGAAAATGAGAGCTTTATGCGTGATCAGCGGCGGCATGGACAGCGCGACCTGCGCATACATCGCGAAACGCGAAGGTTACGAGATCGTGGCGTTGCATTTCGATTATAATCAGCGCACGATGGGCAAGGAGCGCGAGTGCTTCGGTAAAATTTGCGACGATTTGGGGGTCGCAAAGAGGTTCGTTTTAGACGCTCGCTTCATCGCGCAAATCGGCGGCAACGCCCTTACGGACAGCACTTTGCCGATCAGAAAGGGTGCTACGGAGCTTTGCGGCGCGGCAAATTCCGCTAGCGCTGAGATTGACGGCGCGGTAAATTCCAAGAATGCCGAGCTCGGAGAGCTAAATTTTATCGAGATAAATTCCGCCGCCAAACTAGACGGGCAAAATTCTATCGCAGCAAATACTACCGGCGCCGAGATTGGCGGGCAAAATTTTACTGCGTCAAATTTCTCGACGAGCTCCGCGGACGCTACGCTCGGCGTAGATTCGGCGCGAAGTGGTTGCGCGCAGAGCGGTGAAATTTTAACGCAAGACGGTGAAATTTTACTCGGGGGCGATGAGTTTTCGTCGCAAGGCAGTAAAATTTTAGCCCGCGACGACAAAATTTCACCGCAAGGCGGCAAAATTTCACTTCAAAGCGGAGCCGAGCCGCAGCAGGGCGATAAAATTTCATCGAAGCGCGCAGGGGGCAAAATTTTACCGCAAAGCCGAAGCGATAAAATTTCACCGCCAAGCGGCGAGAGCGCGTTTTCGGATCTGCCGAGCACCTACGTGCCGTTTCGCAACGGCGTGTTTTTGAGTATCGCCGCCGCGCTCGCCGAGAAGGAGCGCTGCGACGCGATTTTCATCGGCGTGGTGCAGGAGGACAGCAGCGGCTACCCTGACTGCGGCGCGGAGTTTATAGGCGCGTTTGAGCGAGCGCTCGATCTGGGCACGAGCCGCGACTTTCATCCGCGCATCAAAACCCCGCTCGTGCACTTCAGCAAGGCGCAGATCGTCTCGCTAGCGCTTAGAATCGGCGTGCCGCTAGAGCTTACATGGAGCTGCTATGAGCGCGAGGACACTGCGTGCGGGCTTTGCGACAGCTGCCTGCTGCGACTTAAAGGCTTTGCGGGCGCCGGCGCGAAAGATAAAATCTCCTACGCGATAGAAGCTTAGGCGCGACGCGGTTAAATTTACCGAGCCCGCGCAGCTCGGCGTGTCATCGCATCGCCTGATATGCGCGGGTTTTGAATACGTAGCGCCGCATGATTTACAGCGGGTTTTCAAACATACGGCGGCGGCCTACGCTTTAGCGCGCGCCGAGCTGCGGCTGTAAATTTAAACTACGCTTTGAAATTTTAAAAATTTTAACGAGAGCGTTGCGCGCGGTTCAAAGCAAAAGTCAATTATAAATTTAACTCCTACGCTATATTTATTAGCGCGCAGGTGGATATAAATATATCGCGGTATAATCCGAGAATTAAATTTTAAGGAGTAGGAAATGGCGTTTGAAAATGCAATAATCACTAAAGAGGATGATGAGAAGTATGGATTGAGTAAAATTTTTCATCAATATAGTCCGTATCATGAAGAACTACCTAGAAATTTTGTTGTTGATAGACAAAAAGATATTTGGTTTCTTTTAATTGAAAGACTACCAAATGAAGGGTATGATTATGGTTATGGGAGCAAAAAGCTATGGAGGCTTTATATTCAAGGAAATAATTTAGATATTCTTTTGGACTACGAATATGATCAAGAAGTGAATGGACGTAAATTTCAAAGGGTGTAGAAAATTATCGAGGTAAATGTTATAAATTCTATTATTCCAGATAATGAAGTTATTAAAATATTGAGAGATATTTTGATTGATTTTAAATTTAGACCAGGCTGGGAGGATAAGGATGATTTTAGTGTAGCGTTAATAGATGTAAGAAAGGGAAAATAAAATGGCGTTTGTAGCGGAATATATTTCTAAAGAGGATATTAAGAAATATGATATTATAAATCGTGTAGATCAGTGCTTGGCAAAATATCATTATAATCCACAAAAACCCTATCAAATAAAGTGGTTGAATTGGGTAATCGACAGGCAAAGAGATATTTGGCTTATCTTTGTTTGTAGCCCGCATCTGCCTGATCCAAGAGACGGATATACCGGAGAGGAGATTTGGCTGCTTTATTATAAGGGTAGAGAAATCGAGCTTGATATAAGGCGAATTTATGATGAGACAACGAGTAAATATTTCACGGAAAATCCATTTAAGGTCAAATATAAATTCCAAAGCGTAAATTCTGACATTGGAGATATTTCGATAGACGAGCTTTATAAAATTTTAAATGAAGCCTTGTCTGAGTATGGTAGCGGCGGTATTGAAAATAGGGAATATGTTCCAAAAGAACATGAAGTCGTAACTTTTCTGCACGATTAAATTAAAGGATAAATAATGACACGAGAACAAGCCGATCAAATTTTAGCAGATATTGCAAATGGCGAGGACGCGCAAGAGTAGCGGCATCGATGGCGGTGCGAGCACGAGAGAAATTTAACAAAACGTGGCGCGAGCTTTAACGCGATATGTAAATTCAAAGCGAAATTTATCCGAGACCTAACCGTGAGTGAGCTCAAGATAAAATTTTACTCAAATGCCCAGCGCGTGAGAAACCGCTAGCGGGTGCGGACTATTTGTAAATTTTAAAATTTCACTCAAACGCCGAGCGTAGATTTAGATGCGGGATGATCTCAAGCTCTGCGGGCGCCGTAAATTCCTTTTTACGCAGCTTTTCTATCGCCGCGCGCGCGATCATAGCGGCGTTGTCGGAGCAAAATTTCATCGGCGCGAAAAGTATCTCGCAGCCCGCCCGCTCGCACAAATCCGTCAAAAGTCCGCGCAGATGCAGGTTCGCGCTCGCTCCGCCCACGACGCCGAATCGTGCAAAGCGGCGCAGCTCAAAGATCCGCTGCAATTTATCCAGTATGTGCGCGCAAGCCGCGTCCTCAAAGCAGCGCGCCAGATCGCGCATCGCCCGCTCATCCAGCTCGCCCGCCTCTTTTAGCTTTTCGATTTGCACGCGCACGGCGTTTTTAAGCCCCGAAAAGCTATACTCCAGCCGCCTGTCGCCCTTCAGCGGCACGGGCAGCTTAAACCTCGGCTCGCCGCCTTTTGCGAGCTCCTCGATGAGCGCGCCGCCCGGGTAGCCGAGGCCTAGCATTTTGGCGATCTTATCGAAGCTCTCGCCGAAGCTGTCGTCGCCGGTGGTCGCTAAAATTTCGATACTCCCCGCCGCGCCGATATCCAAAACCATCGTGTGTCCACCGCTAACGAGCAAAACGCCCATCGGAAATCGCGCCTCGCCGCCTAAAAACAGCGAGTAAACGTGGCCTATGAGATGATTTACGCCGATGAGCGGCAAATTTAGCGCGAGCGCGAGTGCTTTTGCCATATTCACGCCGCCGATCAGGCTCACGCTGAGTCCCGGGGTATTGGTCGCTGCGACGGCGCTAAGCTCTCTAAAATAGGGCTTTGCGCGCTGCAAAATCCGCGGCAGCGCCTCCGTATGCAGCCTCGCGGCAAGCTCGGGCACGACGCCGCCGTATTTGGCGTGATCGGCCTCCTGGCTTATTTTTTCGTAAAATTTCAGCTCGAAACTGCGCTCATCCATCACCGCGACCGAGCTGTCGTCGCAGCTGCTCTCAATAGCAAGTATCACACAAAATCCTTAAAATTTTTCGCTCATTATACTCAAAAATCGGCGCAGATGAAATTTTAAAATTTAAAGCGGCGCGCTTTAAATTTTGTCTTTGTCGCGACATACTCCCGCTTGCGGATCAAAATTTTAAAATTCGCCGTTCGGCTCGGTCGCAGTTTGTCTGCCGCGGCGGATAAATTTTAAATAGATGAAATTTTGGCAGTTGAAATTTAGCGAGCAAATTTAAAATGGCCTTTGGATTTTAAAACTCCAAAGGCCATCGCGATTAAATTTAGCGGCAAATTTAAAGGCTAAATTTCAGGCTCTTGCTCCTGCTTTTTCTCGCCGCTTGGGATCGCCGTGTCGTACCAGTCGAGCTTGCGCGTAAAATACATCACCAGCGAAATCACCGCGAATATCATCAGGCTTCCCATTAATAGGGCGTAGTCTTCGGAATTTAAGATGACATAGAGGATCGCATATGAAACGAGCTGAACGCAAGTGATGAAGATGCCCCAGCGCGCGCCTTTGAAAATCGCGCTCGCGTAGAAAAATACTATCGCGCTTACCGCGATCGCCGAGATAGCGTAGCTGATCGCAAAGCCCATATGCTCGGAAAGCGAAAGCACCAGCAGATAGAAAACGACGTCTTCAAGCCCGATGAGTAGATATTGGATCGGGTGGATGCGCTCGTGAGTGTAAACCTCGCACAAAAAGATCGCCAAAAACGGCACCGCTAAGAACAGCAGCGCGTAATCCGTGCAGCGCTTAATCAGCGAGTAGTTGTTCACGGGCTCGATGAAGCCGATGCTTACGGCATCATTTCTATCGTCGTTGCTGCGCCAGTTCGTCATAGCGACGCGGTCATCTTGATCTGCAAGCCACGCAGGAGCAATGCCTGCGGCTAAGCCTGTAACTTCCCACGAAGCTTTAAAACCGCTAGCGCTTACCTCGCGCGATTTGGCGATAAAGCCGCCGCCAAAGCTAGGCGATGCCCAAGTAGAGCTAATCTCAAAACGGCTATTTTGTGCGATCGGAGCTAGATGAAGCGCCTCGCCGCCTTGAATTTTAAGCGTGCCGCTGATGCTAAAATCAGACGACAGCGCGGAAGCGGGGAGCTTGTAGATTAGGCTTCGATCGAAAATTTTAGCCTCAGTGTTGCCGTGATATTGCTTAAGCTCCTTGCCGTTTAAGCTTAAAGCGGGGGAGGCGGTGAAGGATTTTTGATTGCCTACACCGAGTACTAGCACGGCTTCGTCGAAATTTAGCCGCGCAGGATCGACGCCGAGCTCGGTATAGTTTATCGCCTCAAAGTCCGCCTTAAGCGCAAAATCGCCGTTATATATCGGAACGCGAAAAATCCCGCGCTTTAGATAGGTGGGGTCGATCTCCGCCGCGAGGGAGTAGTTTTTAGGCACGATGATGAAATTTTTCTCTGCGCGCCTTTTTACGAGCTCGTTGCTGCTTTTGTCTATCGCTTCGATTATCTCTGCGTAGGGCACTACGATCGCAAGGCCCTGGATTTGCAGCTCGCCGCCCACCGGTGTGAGGATCGAATCCTGCGCGAGCTGCTTGGTTTCGGAGCGCGAGTAGGTAAGATTATCGATAAAGCTTAGCGGAATTAGCAGCAGTAAAAGCAGCACTAAAACTATGAACGGTTTCGTCCAAAATGCGCCGCGAATGGCGTTTTTAGTAGAATTTAACAAAGGCTCTCCTTTTAAGTAGAATTTAAAACGGAATTTTAACGATGAAGAGTAAACGGACGGCGCTTGAAGCGGGAGGAATTTTATAAATTCTAAACGAGCTTCGGATGTGAAGCGCTACGAATGCTGCTTTGAATTTTGAGGATTTCGCCGCAAGCTAGAATTTCATTGCGAATGAGAATTTTACGAGAAAATTTCTGTTAACTGAATTTAAAAGCTTGAAATTCTAAGTCTAAGAATTTCAAATTTCCAAAGCCCTAGGAATTTTGAAATTCCAAGGGCTTTGAATTTTTAAAATTTCGCCACTTTAGCGTGCAAAATTTCGTACGGTCTATCGCGTAAGCTTTAAAATTTATACGCCACGCTTAGCTTGAAATTCCGTCCAGGCTCCCAGTCGATAGCATTTGAATCTCCGGTAAAATCGGCACTGCGCTGTGAGTGCGACGCGTAGGCTTTATCAAAGAGATTATAAACGCCCGCGTTGATCTCAAGCCCTTTAAATCGTCCGCTATCCGGAGCGTAGGTAACGTATAGATCGTGAACTGCGTAGCTAGGCACTTTGGTTTTTTCGTCGCTATCTGCGGAGGCTACGTTTTTGGAGTCGAAAAAGAGCAAGTTATAGCCCAGCAGTAGATCCGCTGCAGAGATTGCATACTCGGCATTGAAGGTGTATTTATCGCCGTAGTCGCGGTAGCCGATGATGTTTGAGCTTAGATAGCCCGAGCCGCTGCGTACGCGGTCTTTATATTCTACGTGCTGGTGGGTGTAGCCCGCAGCAAGGCTCAAATCATCTAAAATTAATCTAGCGAAAAGCTCGACGCCGTCGATGTCCGCGCCGCCTGTATTAGCCCTGCATAAGGTGCCCTGTGCGCCTCCCGGGCAGCCGACGATTCCGCCCGCCGCATTGTTATCTACGATGAGATTTTTATATTCCGTTCTGAAATACTTCGCAGTTAGGCTTACTGAGGAATTTTCTGCCAGATCGCTTTTGTAGCGACCGCCTATTTCGTAGGCGTTGCCTGTAGTGGCTTTTAAACTTTCGTTAGCCATCCAGCTTAGCGGTCTGCCGCGGCTTGTACCCGCAGCCATCATGCTCTCCATTACGTCAGGTCCTCTAAATACTCGCGCATAGCTCGCAAACGCTCCGAATCCCGCGCCGATCTCGTAATCAAGCGCCAAAGCAGGGCTTACTTCGTCGAATTTATATTTGTAGCTAGAGATATTAGCGCCTCTGCTGTTGTAGGTCTTTAGCTCGTGCCTTTCGTAGCGCACGCCAGGAGTTACCGTAAGCCCGCCGTATCGCATAGCATCCTCTAAATAGACGCTGTAGTTATCGACCCTTTCCGGACGCAAATTACCGGGTTTTACGTAGTTTTCGGAGCGGTAGTAATCAAAGCCGTAGCGCAGCGTATGCGTTAAATCGCCCGTTTCAAATTTACTCTTAGCGCCGATTTTGCCTCCTTTGGTCTCGACGCCCCATTTTACGTTCATCGAGGTTGATCCGATGCGTTGATGCTTGGTGTAGTATCCCGTGATGTCGAGTTCTAGCAAGTCGCTTGGATTATACGTGTATTTGATCGTGTGCGTATCGCGCTCGTATTTGCGGTTATCCAGCTGTCCGTTCAGCCAGGAGCCGAATTCCGGTCGCAAAGGATACAAGCCTTTATATTGCATATGCTCGGTAGATAGCGAAATTTTATGAAAATCCAAAAAGCTATAGCCCGCTTTGAATAAATAATTTATGTCGTTGCCATCGCCGCCCGTAGGTTTGCCGTTGCCAGATTCGCCGAAGCCATATCCTTAGTGCTTAAACGCAGCAAGCATATCTAGGCTATCAAACGCCCTGCCGTAGAGCATCGCACTTTGCGAATAGCCCTCGTTATTGCTCGTATAGCCTACTTTGAGCTTCGCGCCGATATTTTGACCGTCCTCAAGCAGATCAGAAGCATCCACCGTCTTAAAAGCTACCGAGCCACCCAAGGCGCCCGAGCCGTTTACGACCGAACGTGCGCCGACATCGACCTCTACGGCTTTGATAAGATCCGGATCGATTAGTAAATCGGCGTTGTGATGAAAGGTATTGCCGTTTTGCTTCGCGCCGTCAATCGTGATATTTAGACCGCGATCGCTCACGCCGCGCATATAAATTTTTTGATTCATGCCGTTGGTGCCGCCCACATACACGCCCGGAATATCGCGAAATACGTCTTTGACGAGCGTGGCGTTGCGGGTGTTGATTTTGACATCATCCACAGTGCTAGGCGTGCTAGAATCGCTAGTAACTTCGATTACACCTAGGCTTTGCGTATTTGAATCCTTGCTTTTGGATGCGTCTGTAGCGCTTGATTTCTCGTCCGCTTGTGCGCTTAAGCAAAGAACTGCGCACAAGGACAAAGCCAGATGAAATTTTTTCATACGAAACTCCTAAATGATAATAAGATTAAAAAACGGCGAATAATATAAAATTAATCCTTTATTTTATATTAATTATCAAGACGTTTTAAAATCATTAGAATTTTATCTCCAAATGCTTTATTATCATTAAATAAAGCTAAATGATAAAATATAATTTAAATATCGATCATCAAAATTTTAGTAAAAATTAAATCTACTTTTGATAAAATCGCTCATTTTTTTGGCAAGGTGCTTTGCTGAATTTATAAAAATTTTTAAGATTCTTAAGGAGAGCTTATGGGCATTATGGAATTTTTGGCGCATTACGTGGATTACATTATCTTTGCGATCCTCGGATTTATGAGCTTTTTAGTCGTGTGGTTTACTATCGAAAGGCTGCTTTTTTATTCGAAGGTTAAGGCGAGCGATTACAAAAGCAAAGCGCTATATGAAGAGGCTCTGACAAAAAATTTAACGACGCTTTATATTGTTTATTCAAATGCCCCGTACATCGGTCTTTTAGGTACTGTCATCGGCATTATGATCACATTTTTTGATATGAGTACTGCAAGTGGTATCGATACCAAGGCTATCATGCAGGGTCTTTCGCTCGCGCTTAAGGCTACCGCTACCGGTCTAGTCGTCGCCGTACCTACGCTAATCATCTACAACGGTTTCGTCCGCAAAGTTGATGTTTTACTCAATCGCTACGATGAGGTTAAATAAATGAGCATTCCTAGACGAGACGGGCTAAATATCGTCCCGTTCATCGACATTATGCTGGTGCTACTAGCGATCGTGCTTAGTGTCTCGACTTTCATTGCGCAGGGGCATATTAAGGTAAATCTTCCATCTTCTTCAAGCTCGCAAAATCCGCAAGAGGATAAAAAAGTTACCATCAAAGTGGATAGCGAATCTAAAATTTATCTAGACGATGTCGCAATAAGCGAGGATGAGCTTGAGAAAAAAATTGCCGCGCTCGATAAAAACGATCTTGTCGTGTTGAAAAACGATAAAGACTCGAAATTTTCCTCTTTCATTTCTATCATGGATGTCCTAAAAAAGGCAGGCCATGAAAAATTTGCGATCGTGACCGAAAAAGAGCAATGAATAAAGATAGCGCAGTAGGTTTTATCGTATCTTTGGTGCTGCATTGCATCATCGCTGTGGGTGTTTTCGCTCTTTTATCGTCGGCACCGAAGCCGCCTAGCATGCCCGACATGATAGCCTTTTCCATAGATAGCATAATGGATGAGGCCAAGCAGGGCGATATCTCCGATGAGCCCAATATCCCGCCTCCTTCCGATCAGTCCGAGCCGGATCCTGAGCCAGAGCCCACTCCGCCGGAGCCCGAACCCGAACCGGAACCAACTCCGCCTGAGCCGGAGCCAATACCGGAGCCCGAGCCGATTCCTGAACCGGAGCCTATACCAGAGCCTGTAGTCGAAAAACCAAAACCGGTCGAAAAGCCCAAGCCAAAGCCGGTAGAAAAACCAAAACCGATCGAAAAACCGAAGCCTAAAAAAGAGCATAAAGTTCAAAGCAGCGATAGGAATTTAACGGCGAAGTTTGATCCGACAAAGCCTATTTCGCTAGGTAGCGGCGGGGGCGGCGGCTCCAGTAGCGCAGGAGGCGGTAGCGACGCTATAACAAGCCGCGGCGATCCTAGCAATAGCGATGTCGGCAAGAAAATTTTTGCCATCATTTCTCGCTACGCGCAGTCGCACTACCCTAAAAATGCCCAGCGCATGCGTAAAATCGGCGTCGTAGGCGTGCACTTTACCTATACGGCAAGCGGCGATGTTAAAGGTCTTCGCGTTACGTCTTCCTCGAATGTCGATTCGCTTGATGAGGGCGCGTTAAGCGCGGTCGAGCGCACAAAAGGTAGCTTTCCAAAGGTCGAGAAAGATATGGAATTTAACTTTAGCATAAAATATACGCTAAATTTCAACTAGCCTTAAAGCTTCTACTAAAAACCCCTGCTCGGGTGGTGAAATTTTAAAATTTCACCGCTCTTGCCGCTTTATCTTAGCTCGCAAAATTCCATTTCGGCAAAGTGAAATTTTAAAATTTACTGCTCTTGCTGCCGCTTTTGTCGCTCTGCCGCATGAGCTTTTATAAACGGATTAGCGCCGTGAAATTTAAAATTTAAACGGAGAAAATTATGTCTTTTCAAATTTAGCCTAAGCGTGCATCTTAAAGCGTTAAAATTTTAAATTTAAGCTGCGAAATTGCTAGGAAATTCCACTGATTTTAATGGAATTTTTACTATAATTTTGTATGAAATTTAAAAGATTAAAGGAAATTTATGATAGATGTTTACGACTTGGCGGTGATCGGCGGCGGTCCTTGCGGCATCGCTTCCGTAGTAGAAGCCAAAAGAAACGGGCTTGCGCATGTGCTTCTGCTTGAAAAAGGCGACAACCACTCTCAAACGATTAGGCAGTTTTACAAAGATAAAAAGCGCGTCGATAAAGAATATAAGGGCTTTGACAGCGAGACGCGCGGATCTATTTCGTTTGAAACCGGCACGAAAGAGAGTGTGCTAAATTATTTCGACGAGCTCTTAGATAGTGACGAAATCGATACGAATTTCAAAAGCGAGGTCGAAAAGATCGAAAAGCACGCAGATGAGTTTTATATCACGACTAGCTCGGCTGGATACCGCGCGCGCAATGTCATCGTCGCAATTGGCAGGATGGGCAAGCCCAATAAGCCCGCTTATAAAATTCCGCCTTCGATCACGCAACGGGTAAATTTCAATCTCGATAAATGCACGATCAATGAAAAAATTATAGTCGTCGGAGGCGGTAACTCAGCTGCGGAATACGCTATAGCGCTATGTAAGACCAATGTCGTGACGCTTTGTTATCGCAAGCCTAAATTTACTCGACTAAATGAGACGAATGAAAGCGACGTAATGCGCGAGACCAAATACGGCAACATCATCTTGCGTTTAGGCATCGATATAGAGGCTCTTGAGAATGAAAACGGCAAGGTGCTGGTGAAATTTGATGATGGCACTGAGCTCGTATTTGACCGCGTGATATACGCGATCGGCGGCACGAGCCCGATTGATTTTCTTAAAAAATGCGGCATCGCTTACGATGAAAACGGCGTGCCGATCGTGGATGAAAATCTCCAGACCGCCACTAGCGGGCTTTACGTCGGCGGAGATCTCATCAGCAGAAGCGGCGGATCGATCGTGGTGGCGATAAATCACGCCCATACCATCATCAAAAACATCCGCAGATGAGGCTTTATCAGCCGAAAAAGGGTTATCGCTACACGAGCGATACGATTTTTTTGTGGAATTTTATAAGAAGCTCAGGCGTGCGTCAAGCTGACGCAGCATCGCAAAATGGCTCTTGGGCGCTGGGCTGTGGCGCGGAATTTAAAGACGCGACAGATGGAGGTTTTAATGCGCAGTTTTGCGCCGCGGATTTCGCAGGTGGCGAAGTGGAATTTTGCGCCAAGGATTGTGCTTTTAGCGAAGAAGAGTTGTATGCCGCTGACCATAGCGCGGAGAATGATCGCGATTTTGGAGGTAAGGGCTGCGCTGAACTTCAGGCGGAATTTAAAAAGGAATTTCAAGCGGGATTTCAGGAGAAATTTCAAAGCGAGCACTGCAAAAATTCCGATTTCCAAAGCGACGAAGCCCAGCATGCTTTAAAGCCTGATATCGCAAGCGGTGAAAATTTTAAATTTTCTGACGAACAAATCGCGCAGTCTTTAGAATCTCAAAAGACGCACGATAAAGATTTCGCGAGCAAATTTGAAGACGCCAAGGCGCGCGCGGATTTTGCTGCGGAGTGCTTGAATGACGGCGGGTTTGCAGTTTGCGATGAGCGTAGTTTAAAAAGCGCGCTAAATCCGCGAGCGATATACGGCGACGTGCTGGATGTGGGCGCAGGATGTGGAATTTTAGGGCTTTTGCTAAAACGCGATTTTAAAAGCATTAATCTAAGCTTGCTAGAAATTCAAGAGCGAAATTTAGAAATCTTAAGGCTGAATTCTTTGCAAAACGATCTGCCTGCCGAAATTTTGCACGCGGATTTTGCGGAGTTTAAAAGCGAGAAGCGTTTTGACTTTATAGTCTCAAATCCGCCCTTTTATCGAGAGCGCATTTCGCTTAGCAAAGAGCCTCACATGGCGCTTAGTAAGAGCGCAGCAAGCCTTAGCCTACGGGATTTTGTGCGATCTGCGAACGCTCATCTTAAGCCTGGCGGTACACTTATTTTTTGCTACGAGGCGGGCAAGCTAGCTAAAATTTGCGAGCTTTTGGGCGAGTTTAGGCTAAATTTGACGAGGCTTGGTTTTGTCTATCCTGACATTTCAAAGCCCGCTAAGCTCGCGCTTTTGCAGGCTCGTAAGAACTCGCGCTCGCCCTGTGAGATCGTCCTTCCGATCTATGCTAGCGCGCATGGAAGGCGTACCGAGCAAGCCCAAGCGATCTACAAAAGCGCAGATTTAACGAGCGTGGATTATGAGTGAGTTTGGCTTTAGCTTTGATGCGAGCGCGTGTGAGCGCTGCGGCGGCAAGTGCTGCACCGGAGAGAGCGGCTATATCTGGATAGATGAGAGCGAGATTGCGGCGCTAGCGGCAAAATTTAAAATTTCGCCCGCAAGGCTTAAAGAAATTTATTTACAAAAAATAGGCGCTAAATTTAGCGTAAAAGAAAAGCCCTTTGAAGGCAGCCTGGCGTGCGTATTTTTTGACGAAACGCAGCGCAATTGCGGGATTTACGAGCTGCGTCCGAAGCAGTGCCGTAGCTTTCCGTTTTGGGAATATTTTAAAACGCATACTAAAGAATTGGAGGAAGAATGTATCGGGGTAAGGTTTTAAGCGGAATTTTAATCGCGGCGATGATTTTGGCGCCGCAGTATCTAAGTGCGGAGAGTGGGACGAATGCTGCAGCGGCGAAGCAGTCCGTTACGGATAAAAAGGCGTCTGATCGGAATTCCAGCATTGGCACAAAAAATGGTGCAAAAGATGCAATTAAAAAGAGCTTGATAAATCGTGGCGTAAGCGCTAAAAGTATAACCAAAGAAAAGCTAAATCACGCGATGCGAGCGCAAGAGGACGCCGAGTTAAATTTCGATTTGCTTACAGCTTTGGAGCTACTGCATAAAGATCCCGTAGCATCGATGTTTTTATACGAAAAGGCATACAATAAAACGGGCTCGTCCGTTTATCTGCTAGAAGCGCTAAAGACTGCTTTTGCGATCAAAGATCGTAAAAATACGGCGCGTTATTTAAAGCTCGGCGAAAAGAGCCTAAGCTCAGACTCTGAGTATCTGCGAGTAAAAATCGGCTACTACTTAGGCATTAAAGATAATCTAAACGCTAATACCGCTGCTCTTAAGCTAGTCACCGTAGATCCGGTTTCGCGTAGTTACGCGATCTTAGCAGCGACATATTATGCGATGGAGAATTTTACTTTAGCCAAAACCTACTTCGAAAAAGCCTATGAGCTAGACAAAACCGACGAAAATCTCATCAGATTATGCGACGTGCTGCTAAATAAACTCGATGATTCGGACGGAGCGATTCGCATCATCGAGACACACAGGCGCATCTACGGCTGCGCCCAGGGTATGGCGTGCGAGCTGCTAGCTGATGTGTATCGCGCGAATAAGCGCTATTTGGATGTCGCTAAGATCGATGAAGCGCTGTATGAAGCCAAAGGGGATAATAAATTCTTAGACGATATGATAGCGATTTATTACTACTCAAACGACTTTGATAAAATAATCGAGCTTTTGAAAAAATATGACTACAAGCGCGAGCTTCTAATCGATGCCTACGCGCATAAAAAAGACTATAAAACCGCGATTAAAATGGCGCGCGATGAGTTTATGAAGACCAAAAATTACGACTTTCTGGCGATCGAGGCGATCTACGAATATGAAAGCGCGGGCAAAAACGTAGATGCCAAGACCCTATCTAACGTAGTGGCAAAATTTGAAAATATCGCGCCGCAGCTTAAAGACCCCGTGCATCTAAACTACTACGGCTACATCCTAATAGATCACGATTTGGACGTTCGCAAGGGCATCGAGCTCGTCCGCCGCGCCTTGCAAAAAGACCCTGACTCGCCGTATTATCTGGACTCGCTTGCTTGGGGATACTACAAGCTTGGCGAGTGCGACAAGGCTAAAAATGAAATGGCTAAGATCAAAGACGCAGAATTTTTTAATTCCCCCGAAGGCAAAGAGCATTTAGAAGCGATCGATGCGTGCGCCTCAGGCACAGGCGTAGCGCCGCAGAATTCCATATCGCAAAATCCCGCTACGATAAAAGGCTCTAAAGGTTCCGCGCCGAAAGATCAGGAGCCGCAAAGCCCGGCAATAAAAACTCCTTCGCCTGATTCCATAAAATCTACGACGCCCGAAAGCTCTGCGTTAGATTCCGCGCGTCCAAGCTCTGCTGCAACGCGTGATTTAACGTCAAAAGACTCTGATTTGCAAAATTCTGCTGGGTCTGCAAATTCCGCGGCTTCTGAAAATTTTGCGATGCCCATAAATTCCGCCACGCAGAATTCTGCCTCGTCAAGACAAAATTCCGTATCGAGGCGGGATTTTATGCCAGAGCAGAATTCTACCTCGAAAGAGCCTACCGGCTCTAAAATCCAGACGCCAAGGCAGTAGTGATGATTTTAGACGAAATTTTAAAGCGCACCCGCGAGGATCTGGCACTTCGCAAAGAAAGGCTGCCCGAGGATCTGCTCGGCCGCTCGCTAAGCGCCAATCCCTACGAGCCGCGCGATGTCATAAGCGCGCTTAGAAGCGACGAGAAGGATCCACTTCGCATCATCGCCGAGATTAAAAAGGCAAGCCCGAGCAAGGGGATCATCCGCGAGGATTTTGAGCCGCTAAGCCTTGCCGTGGAGTACGAAAATGCAGGCGCCAGCGCCTTTTCGGTGCTTACCGAGCCGCATTATTTCAGAGGCGATTTGGAGTTCATCGCGCAGATCCGCCGCTACACGCATACGCCCATTTTGCGCAAGGATTTCATCGTCGATCGCTATCAGATCCTCGAGGCGCTGGTTTACGGCGCGGATTTTATCCTGCTGATCGCCAAAGCTCTGGAGGGCAAGGAGTTAAGAGAACTGCTCGAGTTTGCCCGCAGGCTGGGGCTTGAGGCGCTGTGCGAGATCCACGATAAGGACGATCTGAAAAAAGTGGTCTTCGCAGGGGCTGATATTATCGGCATCAACCATCGAAATTTAGAGACTTTCGAGGTCGATATGAGCCTGAGCGAGCGGCTAATCCCGCTGATTCCAAACGGCAAGATCATCGTCGCCGAAAGCGGTCTGCACTCGCACGAGCAGCTTAAAAGCCTGCACGAGGCGGGCGTCGATGCGTTTTTGATCGGCGAGCATTTTATGCGCCAAAATGACGTCGGCGCGGCACTGCGCGAGATAAAGTTCGGCGCGGGCGGCAAAATTTAAATTTGGCTCGTTTGATCGCGCAGGCTTAAACCCGAAGCGAGCGGTTAAATTTAGCGAACGGAGCGAAATTTTAAGGCAGTAAATTTTAAAATTAGGCGGACTTTAAAATTTAACGGCTTTTTAAATTTAGCGCCGCGCCGCAATTTAATATCGCACATCGCGCGAGAATTCACGCTGCGCTTTGGCATCGTGAGTTTGTTATTGCGCGCCGTGCGAGCGGTTGCGGAGCGAGGTTTAAATTTACGTTTTGCATAGCTTCGCGCAGGCGGGTTTGCGCTTGCGGAATTTGACTGCTTAGGATTGCGCGTTTGCCGCAATGCCCTGTATGTCGTACGCTTACGCAAGCCCGGTCTCGGCGATTATATATGGCGCCGTAAATTTAATCGCAGCTCGCGATCTAAGCCGCCCAGAGGAGCTTGCGCGTACGATAACTGCGCAAAGCGAGCTATCACAAAAGCGGACGGCGTAGGGGCTTAGAAAGGCTGCGATACCCTGCGATACGACGCGATTAAGCCGCAGCCGTATTACAGCTGCGCCGTGACCGCGCCGCGTTAAATTTTACCGCGTGTCGCGACGGTGATTGCGGCGCAGGTTTGGCACCGCGTACCGTGCCTGTGAGTGCGTCAAAGTTTTGTTATAATGCGCCGCGCAAACGACCATGTAGATTCGATATCGCAGTCGTGTAGGCGTACGTGCGCTTTGGCATCGCGAGCTTGTTATCGCACGCTGTGCGAACGGCTACGGTGCGGATTAGGCGATATGTTTGCCGCGCGATAAGTGTTCGCCAAATGCGCACTAATGCCCGCCGCGGGCTTTGATCCGCAGAGTGCGTATTGCGCCGAAGCGCCCCGCGATTGCAAAGCATGTCGCGCTTGCCACGTGCATAGCTTCGCATCGTGCGAGCAAGCGCGGGCTGCGTAAATTTAAAATTCTATGAAATTTAGAAGTTTTAAATTTCAAATTTCATAGAATTTTGCGAAACGCAAATTTTAAAATTCCATAGAATTTTTGGAATTTCAGAAAGGAAAAGAGATGGATTATCTTTGCGCCCCTTGGCGAAGCGAGTATTTTACCGAAAAAAGAAGCGGCTGTCCCTTCTGCGACGCAGCGGCGGATGCGGCGTTCGACGATCGCAACGGCGTGCTTTTTCGCGCGCAGCACTGCTTCGGGGTGATGAACCTCTACCCCTACAGCCCGGGCGCGTTTATGGTCATACCTTACGAGCACGTCGATAATATCGAGTGCCTTAGCGATGATGCGTGGGCGGAGATGAGCCGCTACGTGCGCGCCGGAGTGGGGATCTTAAAGCGCACTCTGGGTGCAAACGGCGTAAATATCGGTATGAATCTCGGCGCCGCCGCGGGTGCGGGCATAGCCGAGCACGTGCACTATCATCTCGTGCCGCGGTGGCAGCGCGATACGAATTTCATCACGACGATCGCAAACGTCCGCGTAAACGGCGTTTCGTTCGCCCCGCTTTTTGAGAAGCTCAAGGCGGCTTACGCGGAGATTAAAATTTAAATTCGGAAGATCGAGATGGTATCGGCATGGGTTAAAAAGAACGATAAATGGGGTTTTATCGATAAAACGGGAAAGGAGATAGCTTCTTGCGTCTATGATGACGTTTCGTATTTTAGCGAAGGCCTAGCATGCGTTAGAAAGAACGATAAATTCGGCTTCGTCGATAAAATGGGCAAAGAAGTTATTCCCTGCATATATGATCGGGCCGAGGAGTTTTGCGAGGGCTTGGTGCGGGTTAATAAGAACGATAAATTCGGCTTTATCGATAAAACGGGTAAAGAGGTGATTTCTTGTATATATGATGATGCTTATAATTTTGAGGAAGGACTGGCGGAAGTTCAAAAAAGCGGCTATTGGGGTTTTATCGATAAAACCGGCAAAGAGATCATTCCTTGTCTATATGATGACATTGGCGTTTTTCGCGAAGGCTTGGCAGACGTTAAAAAGAACGGTTATTGGGGATATATCGATGAAACGGGAAAAGAAGTTATTCCTTGCATATATGATCGGGCCGGGAGTTTTTGCGAAGGCTTAGCAAAGATTGAAAAGAACGGCAAATGGGGCTTTATCAATAAAACGGGCACAGAGGTAGTTTCTTGTGTATACGAGCTTGCTTGGGATTTTGACAATACTTTGTGCGGATATTATGACGAAATCAAATATTGCGAAGGATACGTTAAAGTCAAAAAAGACGGCAAATGGGGGTTACTCGATAATGAGGATAATGAAATTGTAAAGCCGGTGTTTTACGACGAGATAGAAGTTATTAAAATTCTGAGCGACGACTACGTCAAGATCAATTTAGACGGTCGCGAAACTATCGTAGATAGAAACGGCAAGATAATATCGTAAATTTAAAGGAGAGATAATGGTTAGCGTAGAGCAGGCGATCGAGGATCTGAAAAACGGCAAAATGCTCGTTATGGTCGATGACGTCGATCGCGAGAACGAGGGCGATTTGGTGTTTGCGAGCACATTTAGCAGCGCACAGAAGGTAAATTTTGCTATCACGCACGCTCGCGGAGTACTGTGTGTGGCGCTTAGTCCGCAGATAGCGCAGCAGCTGGGTTTAAGCCTGATGGTCGATAAAAACACTTCGAGCCACGAGACCGCTTTTACCGTCACGATCGACGCAAAGGGCGCCAAGACGGGCGTAAGCGCGTATGAGCGTAATATGACGATCGAGCTGATGTCGCGCGTGGGCGCTCGCGCAGATGATTTCGTCCGCCCTGGGCATATCTTCCCGCTCATCGCCAAAAGCGGCGGCGTGCTCGCCCGCACGGGGCACACTGAGGGCTCTACGGATCTGTGCCGCTTGGCGGGGCTTTCGCAAAGCGCCGTGATCTGCGAGATCGTCAAAGACGACGGCGATATGGCGCGCAGGGACGATCTGGAAAAATTCTGCGCACAGCACGGCATCAATATGATCTCGGTTGCGCAGATCGTGCAGTACCGCCTAAAACACGAAACTCTCGTTAAATTTAGCGAGCCCAAAAGCGCTCTGCTGTGCGGCGAGGCGGCGAAATTTTACGACGTGAGCGATCACGAGGGCAACGAGCACCGCGCATATATTTTCGGCGAGCCCGAAAAGAGCGCGCAGACGAACGTGAAATTTCATAAAATTTCAAGCGATCTGGAATTTTTAAGCGATGCGAAATTTAACGATTTCATGCGCGATCTGGACATTTTGCGCAAAGAGGGCGGCGTGCTTTTGATGCTAAAATCCGCGCAGAATCGCGCCGATTTTAAGAGCTTTGGCATCGGAGCGCAAATTTTAGCGCATCTGGGCGTGAGAAAAATCAAAATTTTAAGCAAGAGCGAGCCGAAAGACTACGCGGGGCTTAGCGGTTTTGGGATTGACATAGTTTGATAGCCCACATCGATTTGGACAGCTTCTTCGTCTCTGTAGCGAGACTTGCCGATCCCGCGCTTGCGGGCAAAAAGATCGCAGTCGTCGGAGGCGGCGACGAGGAGATTTTCGGCGGCAAGAGCGAGCTTGGCAGCGTGATTTTAAGCGCGAGCTACGAAGCCAGAGCGGACGGCGTGCACTCGGCCCAGCCCGTTAAAATCGCGCTCGGACTCTGCCCGCAGCTGATTTTGGTGCGCGCGCGGCACGGCGAATACCGAAAAATTTCACGCGAAATTTATGAGTTTTTACTAAACTTTACGCCTGAGATCGAAAAATTTAGCATCGACGAGTTTTTTCTAAATTTACGCGGTACGGCATACGACGCGGACGCGCTGAGCTTTGCCGCGTTTTTACAAAGCGAAATTATGCGCCGCTTTAGCCTTCCGTGCAGCATCGGTCTTAGCGAAGCCAAGCTTATCGCAAAGCTCGCCACGAGCCTTGCCAAGCCCTTCGGCGTGCGGCAAATTTTAAAATCGCAAATCGCGCGCGAGCTATCCGCCGTGCCTGTGGCAAAATTCCCGGGCATCGGCAAGGCGGCGCAAAAAACGCTCGGCAAATACGGCATCGTAAGCTTCGGCGACGCGCTAGGGCACAGAGAAATTTTTGAAAAGATGGGCGCAAACGGCAGGAAAATTTTCGCAGCCCTTAGTGGCGAGGACGAGGGCGAGGTCGTCTCAAAGCGCGAGCGCAAGAGTATCGGCTTTGGGCGCAGCTTCGCGCCGTGCGCCGATCGGGACGAACTACGGCGTAAAATTTTAATTTTGGCGCGCCATTTGGCGGGCGAAGTGCTCGCCAGAGGCCTAAAGCCCGCGACGTATGATCTAAAGATCCGCTACAAATCGCGCGAGGAGTTTTCGCACCAGATCAGCCAGGATAGGGCGTTTAGTCTAAGCTTGCTGAGTGAGACCGCGCTTGAGCTGTTTAGGCTCTGCGACGTGAAAAAAGGCGCGCAGATAATCCACGTAGCGCTAAATCTTTCAAATTTTAGCGGCAAATCGGGCAGCTCGCTGCTCTTTGGCGAGATCGATAAAAAGCAGCAGAGCTTAGATCGATCTTTAAGCAGGATTTGGGAAAAATTCGGCATCGAAAAGCTAAAAAAGGCAAGCGAAATTTGATTAAATTTAAAGGAAAAAGATGAAATTAGGCGAGCTATACTCGGTGATCTGCATAATCTTTGCGACGAATTTTAGGGGCGTGATAGATGAGCAGAAGTTGCGCGGCTTGGGCAAAAACTGGATCATCGTAAATAAAAATATCGAGAACAAAAACGGCCATGAGCTTTGGCAAAAGGTGCAGGGCGAGGACTACGCGGCGCTAGGGCGCGATTTTGAGGCGCTAAAAGAGGCGTTTGAGATGGACTTTTTCAAGCTCACAAGCGAAAGCGAAGTGGAGCTGTTTTATGAAAAATGCCGCTTCAAAAAGCCTTTTGCAGAGCTTAAAAGCGCTCACGCGGCCAATATGCTAGCGCTGCTTGCCATGATCTTTAAGCAAAATACGGACGCGAAATCGCATAAAATTTTGACGCTATATCTAGCGCAATTTATAATTCCTAGCTTTTCCGCGCTTGCTACGTACGTGCAGATAAACGCCAAAAGCAGCTACTACAAGGCGCTTGGGTGGTTTTTGGCGGATTTTTGCCGCGTGATGAAAGAGACGCTGGGACTTGGAATTTAAAATTTAGAATGCTCGCTCGGTGTTTTTGCGCGTTCGGCACAGAAAAGCGCTATGTAGAGATAGGTTTGGGGCTTGCTTTTGGGATTTCTTGCGCTGTAGTCGGTACAGCTCCTGCAGGCGCGATAAGCTAAGCAAGACGGGCGAATTTTATCTGCATATTTGCGCGGATGTAAAGTATCTGCCTTGCGGTTTTGTGCGTCGGCTTTTGTCGTATCGCGCGGGTCGTTTTAATTCTGCGCGGCATTCGGTATTTTGCGCATGTGCCGTTCGACGTTTGTTTTGCGCGCACTGCGAGTTTTGCTCGGCGTCCGGCGTTCTCGTTATGCGCATCGTCCGTATTCGTGATGCGCCGTCGGTATCGATACCGTGCGCGTGCGTCTGCGTCATGCTGTGCTTCGGTAATCCGTGCGTAGCTTTGCATGTTGCAAGGCGCCGCCGTTTGAAATTTTACGTGAGGCATCCTGTGCCCTATTTAGCGCCGCCGTGCGAAATTTCATGCGAGGTGCCCTGCCCGTCGCTTGATTTTATCGCCGCCAGATACCGGTGTCTTAAGCGCTTTGCACGTGTGGATTAGATGTCAGAAACTGAAATTAGGCGGCTTGGTGCATGCGCCGCTCCGCGTCTTTTACAGAGCGTGTGTCCGCAGCTCCGATGCGTGCCGTTAAATTTTAAAATTTAAAACAAAGGAAAAATTTGAATTACTGGAACGAAATTTACGCCCACTTTGATCCCGTGGCATTCAGCGCGTTTGGCATAAACGTGCACTGGTACGGCATTATGTATGTTTTGGCGCTACTTACGGCGCTATTTATCGCCAAATATTTCGTGCGAAAAGACGGCCTTGACTTTAGCGATAAGATGCTCGATCGCTACTTTATCTGGGTCGAAGTGGGCGTTATTTTGGGCGCGAGGCTGGGATACATCGCGATCTATTCGAGCGAGGCGGCGTGGTATTTCAGCCATCCGTGGCAAATTTTCAACCCCTTTCATAACGGCGAGTTCGTGGGCATTCGCGGTATGAGCTATCACGGCGCGGTCGTCGGATTCGTGATCGCGACGGTTTGGTTTTGCAAAAAATTTAAAACCGATATGTGGGCGCTGCTCGATCTCGTGGCACTTAGCGTGCCGCTTGGGTATTTTTTCGGACGCGTGGGAAATTTTTTAAATCAGGAGCTTTTCGGGCGCGAGACGAGCGAGCCGTGGGGGATTTTGGTAGGCGGCACGTTGCGTCACCCAAGCCAGCTTTACGAAGCGGTTTTGGAAGGGCTCGTTATTTTTGCGATTTTATTTTTCTACCGTAAATTTAAGAAATTTAACGGCGAGTTGATATGTCTATATGCGATGCTATACACGGCGTTTAGATTTTTCGTAGAATTTTTTAGGCAGCCGGACGACGGGCTTGGGTTTATATTTTTAAATTTATCGATGGGGCAAATTTTATCTTTAGTTATGTTTTTGATAGCAGTTTTCTTAAAACAGTCTTTGAAGAAAAAACTAATTTGCAGAAATTAAATTAATCTAAAGTTAAAAAGTAATATAATCTCTTTACAAAAATGTAAATTTTCGTTTAGCGGGGATTTATAATCATCTTTTTTAAGGAGAACCTATGCTAGGTCGCATTGAAGGCTTTACGGGCAGATCCATAGACGGCAAAAAAAGCCGCATTATGGCTTTGCAAGATGTGGCGCAAAGCATCAGCGGGCTGATTTTGGCCTGTTTCATGCTGTGTCATATGATATTTACCGGCACGATTTTGATCGGTAAGGGCGCGTTTGAGGGCGTCGTACATTTCGCCGAACCGGGCGGAATTTATTTCGTTACAAACATCGTCGCTTTTGTGATTTTCGTGATTTTCGTAGTTCACGCATTTTTGGCTATGAGAAAATTTCCGGCTAACTACGCCGCTTACAGAGCGTTTAAAGCGCACAAAATGCGAATGAAGCATTGCGATACGACGCTTTGGTGGTTTCAGTTTTGGACGGGATTTTTCCTATTTTTCTTTGCGGCGGCTCATATTTTAATGATCGTATTCGGTCCGAAGATTACTGCAGATCTTGCTATCGCTCGATTCGGACAGCTTCATCTATTTTATTTCGTTTTATTGATTTTCGTAGTAACTCACGCTAGCATCGGAATTTATAGACTTTATATGAAATGGATCAGCATAGACGATACAAAGGCAGAAAGGCAAAGGAAAAGGGCCTTCATTAAAAAGGCGGTTTTTATTGTTTGGGGCGCATTTTTCTTGCT
Organism: uncultured Campylobacter sp.; assembly: GCA_963522285.1. Lineage (GTDB taxonomy): Bacteria > Campylobacterota > Campylobacteria > Campylobacterales > Campylobacteraceae > Campylobacter_B. The sequence goes on along the minus strand of CAUQWV010000006.1, from coordinate 83,056 downwards.
TTCGATAATCGCCGATTTCAAATGGTTAAGTTTAGAATAGGGAGCTTAGGATGAATGTAATATATTGCGATTCTTTAGTTATTGGCGGCGGTTTGGCGGGCTTAAGAGCTGCGATCGCTACCGGTGAGAAGGGACTTAGCACTATCGTTTTGAGTCTAATCCCCGTTAAGCGCTCGCACTCTGCAGCAGCTCAAGGCGGCATGCAGGCGTCTCTGGGAAATTCCAAGATGAGCGAGGGCGACAACGAGGACGTGCACTTTGCCGATACCGTAAAAGGAAGCGACTGGGGCTGCGATCAGGATGTCGCTAGGATGTTTGCGCAAACGGCGCCTAAAGCTATCCGCGAGCTTGCGGGCTGGGGGGTTCCTTGGACCAGGATTACTAGAGGCGAGCGAAGCGCTATTATCAACGCTCAAAAAACCACGATCACCGAAAAAGATGAGGTTCATGGGCTTATCCACAGCCGCGACTTCGGCGGTACGAAAAAATGGCGAACCTGCTACACTGCCGATGCTACAGGACATACTATGCTTTTTGCCGTTGCAAACGAAGCGCTAAAGCATAACGTCGATATTCACGACCGCAAGGAAGCTATCGCGCTAATTCATGCAAATAACCGCTGCTATGGCGCAATCGTGCGGGATTTGGTTACCGGCGAGCTGATCGCATACGTTTCTAAGGGCACGCTGATCGCTACCGGCGGCTACGGCAGAGTATATAAACACACCACAAACGCCGTCGTTTGCGAGGGTATCGGCGCGGCTATAGCGCTTGAGACCGGCGTCGCGCAGCTTGGAAATATGGAAGCGGTGCAGTTTCACCCGACCCCTATCGTTCCGAGCGGAATTCTGCTTACCGAGGGTTGCCGCGGCGACGGCGGAATTTTACGCGACGTGGACGGCTACCGCTTTATGCCGGATTATGAGCCTGAGAAAAAGGAGCTTGCTAGCCGCGACGTCGTAAGCCGCCGTATAATGGAGCATATAAGAAAAGGCAAGGGTGTCAAAAGCCCTTACGGCGAGCACGTTTGGCTTGATATATCGATCCTCGGACGCGAGCATATCGAGAAAAATTTACGCGACGTGCAAGAAATTTGCGAAATTTTCAACGGCATCGATCCTGCCGATACCGAGGTAATAACCGACGAGCAGGGCAGAAAGCGCGGAAAGGGCTGGGCTCCGATCCTTCCTATGCAGCATTACTCGATGGGCGGTATCAAAACAAAAGCTACGGGCGAGAGTCCAACGCTAGCTGGACTTTTCAGCGCGGGCGAGGCTGCGTGCTGGGATATGCACGGCTTTAACCGCTTGGGCGGAAATTCCGTCGCCGAAACCGTCGTCGCGGGCATGATCGTGGGCGAGTATTTTGCGGAGTATTGCCAAGGACACGATGTCGATATCAATACGCACGATATCGAAAAATTCGTAGATAAAGAGAAAAATTACATTAAAAGCCTGCTTGAAAAAGAGGGTAAATTTAACGTATTCGAGATCAAAAACAAGATGAAAGACGTTATGTGGGAGCACTGCGCGATCTTCCGAACCGGTGAGGGATTAGCCAAAGCCGTAAAAGAGCTCGAAGAGCTTTACAAGCAGTCCTTGGACGTCAAAGTAAGCAATAAAGAGCTTTTCGGAAACCCGGAGCTCGAGGAGGCTTACCGTGTGCCGAAGATGCTAAAGCTTGCGCTTTGTATCGCCAAGGGCGCGCTTGATCGCACAGAAAGCCGCGGAGCGCACTTCCGTGAGGACTTCCCGAAACGCGACGATCTAAACTGGCTAAAACGAACGCTTGCAAACTGGAAAGAGGGCGATACTATGCCTACTCTAAGCTACGAGCCGCTTGATATTATGAAGATGGAGATGCCGCCTGCGTTCCGCGGATATGGCGCCAAAGGCAATATCATCGAGCATCCGGACAGCGCCGTGCGCCAAAAAGAGGTCGATGAAATTCGCGAGAAAATGCAAGCCGAGGGCAAAGGCAGATATGAAATTCAAGAGGCATTGATGCATTATGAATTGCAGCCAAAATATAAAGCACCTAACGAAAGAGCAGGTATAGGATATGAGTAGAAAAATAACAATAAAGGCATTTAAGTATAATCCGCTAAGCAAAATTTCAAAGCCGCACTTCGCTACTTACGAGCTTGAAGAGACCGACGGAATGACGCTGTTTATCGCGCTTAACGTGATTCGTGAGAAATTTGATCCCGAGCTAAGCTTTGACTTCGTTTGTCGCGCGGGTATCTGCGGTAGCTGCGGTATGCTCGTAAACGGCAAGCCGCAGCTTGCGTGCCGCACGCTTACCAAGGATTATCCGGACGGCGTGATCGAGCTTATGCCGCTTCCGGTTTTCAAGCTGCTAAAAGACCTCAGCGTCGATACGGGCAACTGGATGAACGCGATGAGCAAACGCGTAGAGAGCTGGATCCATACCGACCACGAGACCGATATCTCCAAGCTTGAGGAGAAGGTTGAACCGGAGGTTGCGCAAGAGGTTTTCGAGCTGGATCGCTGCATCGAGTGCGGCATCTGCGTGGCGAGCTGCGGTACCGCGATAATGCGAAAGGATTTCATCGGCGCCGTCGGTATCAACCGTATAGCGCGCTTTCAGATCGATGCGCTGGATAAACGCAGCGACGAGGATTTTTACGAGCTAATCGGCGATGATGACGGAGTATTCGGCTGTATGACGCTGCTAGGCTGCGAAGACCACTGTCCTAAGCACCTTCCGCTTCAAAGCAAAATCGCCTATGTCCGCCGTAAGCTTGCCGCTCAGGGTAAATGCGGCTGCGGCAAATAAAATTTAAGCGGGATCTTCCCGCTTAAATTTATCTTCCAATTTTATAAATTTTACCTCGATAGACAAATTCCAAAATGCTTGAGTCAGACAAGCGAAGTAGCTTTAAATTTAATACTATCCCAAGCGATAAAGAAGTAAAATACGAAATCGCTTAAGATCGCTAGCGAGGGATAAGGATGAACGAAGCAAAGCCCAAAGAGCTAAAGAAAATTCTAAATGAACGGCATCAAAATTTAGAGCAAGGCTCGCAGGAAGATTTTAGTGCTCAAAATTCTGATGCCTTAAATTTTGATACTTCAAAATCAGATACCTCAAATTTAAATGCTTCAAATTTCGATGCCTCGGATTTAAACAATACAAATTCTAAAGTTTTGAATTTTAATGGCAAAAATTCAGACGATCTCAATTTAAATGCAGAGCGCGGTAGAAAATTTCAAAATTTAGATCCAGACAATACTACTTTATTTAAAAATTCTAACGTTAGGAACTACGATAAAGATCCGATAGTAATCAAAAATTATGAAAAGTTTTTTGTTTATGCCCATCTTCTTGTATTTCTTCAGGTATCAGGTCTTCTAATATCTTTTATTTGGGATATTGTAGATTTTGGGCACATATATGTAGACGATTATTTAGAAGCCTGTATAATGATATTACTAATCGCCGTTATTACATATATCTTTACCGCAATATGCAATAAACGCGAAATAAGATTTACTGATCAATATATAGAATTTTTAGATAAAGGGGTTGTCAAAAGGCAGTGCAAGGTAGAAAAGGATAAATTATGCAAAAACTTTTCTACGCAAAATTTTAGAACCCCATCTTTTATCGTGTTGATTATATTTTGTGTCGGTTCGTTAGGTTTTTTCTTTGTATTTTTGCTTTGCATGTATGTGGCGAATATATTTATAAAATTCGTCGTATATTGTTGCATAAATAAAGGCATAAAGGGATTTAAAATTTTTCCATTTATAAAAGTCGATGAGCCGTGGCATGGCGGATATTTATATTATTCCGTTGTGGTATCGGCACACTACTATTTGATTTATTTGTATAGCAGTCAAATTTACGACGAAGTTAGAGAGTATTTTTTGCAGAAAAATATAAATATAGACTATATTAAAAAGGACTATACAGTTTTTATCTAGGAGGATATACGAAACGGGCGGCAAATTTAAAACTAAAATTTCAATATTTTATGGTAGCCGCCACTAAATTTCGTAGCGATACCTAGTACAAATACGGTAAATTTAGCGCTAAATTTTATGTGTAGAAGCGCTTGTTGAAATTCTAACCGCATGCCGCTGGGATAAATTTCGTCAGTAAAATTTTTGCACCTGCGGCATTTCTACGCGGAAATCTATCGGTAAAATTTCGAAGGCAAAAATTTTGCGCCTAAACTCTCTTAAATCTCGCCCTGCGAATTTCGCCCGAGCGAAATTGCCTTGTGAAATTCCGCTCGTTTATATTCGGCTAAGCTCACACTCGGTAGTATTTGTCATTTTATTTGCGGAGGTTTCTTTGAAGGAGATAAAATCCAAGCTCATCATAGCGTGTTTGGTTGTTACGGCGGGCGTATTTTGCCTGATCGCAGGCGGTGCACTTATGGATAGATCCGAAACTCAGCCCGCGCAAAATTCCACGGCGAGCCGCGCCGCAACCTCCGGCAACTCCTCCAATCGGCCGCTAACGGACGAGGATCGCGCTGCACGAGCGAGGTACCGGTACGAAAGGCTGGGCGCCGAGTTAAATTTAGACGAGCGCGTAGTGCAGGGCGATGAGCGGATGGAATATTTCCGCAAGCTTTTGCGCTCCAAGGATACTGCCCGTATTTTGGGATTTATGCGAGAGCAGCGCATCACTGCGGGCGATCCGCTGCAGTTTGGTATCACGGCGATAATGTATTCCAGTTTTTACAACGATGCAAATACCACCGAGGAGCTGATCTATCACGGAGCGGATATCAACCGCACGGACGATTTTTCTCATTCGGCGTTAAGCTATGCTATCGAAAATAACTCTACCGCTGCCGCAGAAATTCTACTTAAGCACGGAGCTAGCTTTTCTGGCGTTAAATATGTTCGTCCGTGGCTTACATACCCTGGATACGGTGACTCCTATTTGGTTGTTACTAGCGACGCACAGGTAAAGACATATTCCATAACGCCTAAAAGTGAAGGTACTAGTGCGGTATCCGATCCGCTCTATTATGCCGTAGCAGGCGGATTTTTGCGGATGACGGAGCTTATGCTTAGCAGCGGCGTAAGACCTGAGATTACGGCTTGGACGGACGATCATTGTATTGCTTTTACGCTCAAACACCGCAAAGATAAGCGGCAGCCGAACTGCTCCATCTATCAGATGCTGCCCAACGATATGACGTGAGTATGCTAAATTTGCTGCTTAAATACGATTTGGCAGGACTTCCGGACGATGAGCGTATTCAAAAAAAATACGATGACTGCCGTAAGGATTTGGATACGTTGAAGGAGTATAAGAAAATATACCTAGAGCATATGGATAATTATTGTTACGATGAGATTATTTTAGATTGGACTTTATTAAACAGCTCTAGGTATGAGCTGCTTAGATATATGATGACGGAGCGCTCAAAGTATTCGGAAAATGATGTAATCAAGCTTAACAAAGGTTCGCTGCCCGATCTTAATAGATGCGGCTCGGTAACGCCCAATGCGGCGCTACTTGGTATCTACGATACGCTTATAAAGCGCTATTCCGCGCTCTGTGGCGATGAGCTTAATGGCGCGGGCGGCTTTGATCTGGATAAATTTTTTAGATATTCGCACTTAAAAGGCTTAGAATTTGATCTTAAAATAGAGTATGAGGGCAAGGTGATAAGAGTGGAGGAGTATGATAAAATTTTAAGGCGCGATGCGTCTAAGCAGCTAGAGCAAGCGGGATCCAAGGCTGCAGATACCGCGTCTATCAATGAGTAAAATTTCGTAAAGCTTTTGGATATGATCGCTACGTATTTGGCATAATTTTATAAAATTTTAATGATTTTAAATTTGTCGTTTCTCTTTAATATCTTGATTATCGCAATCCTACCTTTAAGTTATCACTGCCTTGTATTTTGTATATAGCATCTATAATTTATATAAGATCGCGAAATATCGTGGTTCTTATATTAATATGAGATAAATTTATATATAGCAGATCTCATAATTTATGAAATTTATAATGTTAAATATGGGTTAGAAATATAAAATTTTAAAATATTACAAATTCTAAGCCTAAATTTTTATCAATAATTTTTATTATTTAATGAATATTTTAATTTATATATGTATAATTATAGATAAATTTTATTAGAAAGGAATAAATATGAAAAAACTAACCACTACTTCGGGTAATCCTATCGCGGATAACCAAAACTCCCTTACCGCAGGCAGCCGCGGCGGTATAATGTTGCAAGATTATCAGCTACTTGAAAAACTAGCTCATCAAAACAGAGAGCGTATTCCTGAGCGTGCCGTTCACGCAAAAGGTAGTGCTGCATACGGAACATTAGAGATTACGCAGGACATCTCACGATACACTAAAGCCAAGGTATTGCAAAAAGCCGAAAAAACAAGGCTACTTTTGAGATTTTCTACCGTTGCTGGTGAAGCTGGAGCAGCTGATGCTGAGCGCGACGTAAGGGGCTTTGCGATTAAATTTTATACCAAAGAGGGCAACTGGGACTTGGTCGGAAACAACACTCCCGTCTTTTTTGTAAAAGACCCATATAAATTCCCGGATTTTATCCACACGCAAAAGCGTGATCCTCACACACATCTCCGTTCAAATGAGGCAGCATGGGACTTTTGGAGCTTAAGCCCTGAGAGTATGCATCAAGTAACCATCCTGATGAGCGACCGCGGTATTCCGGCAAGTTACCGCCATATGCACGGATTTGGCAGCCACACCTACAGCCTTATAAATGACAAAAACGAAAGATTTTGGGTTAAATTTCACTTCAAAACCCGCCAAGGTATTAAAAATTTAACCAACGCTCAAGCCTCACAAATCATTGCAAAAGATCGAGAGAGCAATCAACGCGATCTTTTTGAGAGTATAGAAAAGGGTGACTTTCCAAGCTGGGATTTTAAAATCCAAATAATGACTCTACAGCAGGCAAAAGAGGTCAAATTTAACCCCTTTGATCTAACCAAAACTTGGCCTCATAAGGAGTTCCCACTCATCGACGTGGGCGTTATGACGCTAAACGAAAATCCGAAAAATTATTTCAATGAGGTTGAGCAGGCTGCATTTAGCCCGTCAAATATAGTGCCTGGTATCAGCTTTAGTTCCGATAAGATGCTGCAAGCAAGGATATTTAGCTACCCCGACGCTCAAAGATATCGTATCGGTACACACTACGCGCAGCTAAATGTTAATCGTCCTGTAAGCGAGGTCAATACTTACGTCGTGGGCGGCGCGATGAATAACGGAATGTATGAGCTTGACGATAAAGCCTACTATGAGCCTAACAGCTTTGGCGGTGCCAAAGAGGATCGTGCTTTGTTAGAGCCTGATATAAGCATAGAAGGCGCGATGCAAAGATACGATCACAGAGCCGAAGATCAGGATTATTATTCGCAACCTAGAGCGCTTTTTGAGTTAATGAGCGACGAACAAAAATCGCAGCTTTTCAGCAATATCGCAGATAGCATGGAGGGTGTGAGCGAAGCGATAAAAGAGCGCGCGATAGGACATTTTGAAAAAATTTCCGCTGACTATGCAAATGGCGTAAGAGCCGCTTTGAAAGCAAAAAATTGACGAGCTTAACGCAGGCCGAGGAGCAAAGATATGGTGAGCTTTGCGCTATAGCGCTTGATTTTGCCAGGCGAGATGATGCTGACGAGCTAGAAAAGATGATAAAGGCGGGTCTTAGCGTAAATTTAAAATCCGCCAAAGGCGACACGCTTTTAATGCTAGCTAGCTACAATAACGCGCTAAAGACTGTAAATATGCTGCTCTCAAACGGCGCCAGAGTCGATGAGCGTAACGACCGCGGGCAAACTCCGCTCGCGGGCGCGGCCTTTAAAGGACATTTGGAGGTAGTCAAAGCTCTCGTAAATGCAGGTGCAGACGTAGAGGCTACGAGTGGTCTTGGTATGACACCATATGCCTTTGCCATAATGTTTGGTAGAAGTGAAACGGCAAAATTTTTACTAAGCAAGCGTAAAAAGCAGGGCTTGCTACAAAAACTGGCGGTTAAATTTTTAGGAATTTTCACCAAAAAGAGCGCACGAGCGGTTTAAATTTGATATGCCTTGATATTTGGCGGTTTAAAATTTACGCGCTTTAGCGCTTATACACGGTTTAAAATTTGGCATATTTTAGGGCTCGCATAGTATTAACTTTCGGAGATTTTACCAAAAATATGCAAGGATGACTTGAAATTTTGGCGTACCATTTCTAATCCTTAGAATTTTAAGCTTCCCTTGCTTATCTGGTACGCAGGTATGGTGTCGTTTTGCGATATGCCAATAACACAAGCCTTATTTGTTTATCTAATATGGCGCGCTCTTTTATGACTATAAACGGCGCACAGTTTTTGGGCTATAATTTAACTCTCTACCGACTTAGGAGATAGAATTTTATATTGCTCGTTCGTCTGCTTCGCTAGTTTAACGGTATTTGGCTGCGCCTGCGCTATTTTGCTAACGCCGTCTGTCTAATTTGCATTTTTCCCTCCATCTGCTTTGCTGCGCTTCCCATCTCGTCTGAATTTAGCAGGTCTTGTTGGCTTCGCCCGTGGACTCAATTTTTACGATGAAGTTTGGTATGATTTATTGCGATCCTTGTGGTAAGACTATAAATTTTCCTTCGAAGCTTTGCAGAGTTTGTAAATTTTTAAGATTTTTCAGCGCGCTTGGAATTTTATTGATTTTTGGATCAAGCTTGTCTTGTTAGCTGGATTTGGCTTAGTGCTGCGGCTAAACTTTACCATTTTAGGTTCAACGATTAAGCCTTTTACGCCGAGCCGATTATTATATGTAGCCTAATTTTGATACCTTAAGGATCGCAACTATAAGCTCTTAAATTCCATCTCCAACTGCTTGCGCCAGTCTTGCAGCGAGCGCTCTGCGCCCGCGGCGTATTTTTCGATAAGCGCGTCCGTTTTACTTAGAAACTCAAATAGCTTACCCTCCCACACGGCGGAATTTAGGTTGCTTTGATGCATCGTTTTGATATAGACTAACTCCTTGCTAAGAGCCTCAAGCTCGTCTAGATAGCTCTCACGAGCCCCTTCCTCGCGCAGCTCTAGCCGCTTTAGATCTCGCAGTTTGTCCTCTAAAATATCGCAAAATTTCATATATCTTTGCGAGCTAAGCTCTGGGTCTGCGGCGTCTGCACGCGCGGAAGCTTTTTGGACCTGAAAATACACGAGCGCGCCCACTGCAAGGGCGACTGCGAACATCAAAGCGAAATTAGCCATTTTTTCTCCTTAAGCCGTCCAAGCCCACGACCGCGAGCCCGAACCAAATTAGCGAAAAGCTCAAAATTTTATAAGTTTCAAGCTCCTCGCCGTAGATAAATACCGCGATCAGCATGCTCATGCTAGGGCTGATGTATTGCATAAAGCCGATCGTAGATAGCGGCAGATACTGCGTGCTTACGGCGAAGGTGAGCAGCGGCAAAATCGTAATCAGTCCGCTTGCAAACAGCAGCGCGCCGCTTGCGCTAAAGCCGAAGGCGCCGCTTCCTTTCAGCGCGCAGTAGATCAGAAACGCAAGCGCAGGCAGTAGCATCAGCGTCGTCTCGCAAAACAGCCCCTCAAAGCTAGGCACTTTTACCTTCTTGCGTATGAGCCCGTAAAATGCAAAGCTAAGCGGCAGCACGAGCGAGATTATCGGTAGCCTACCCAGCGCGTAAATTTGCACGCCGATCGCCGCAAAGGCTAGCAGCAGGGAAAGCTTCGCCGCCGCGCTTAACCGCTCGCGCAGAAACAAAGCGCCCAAAAGCACCGAAAATAGAGGATTTATAAAATATCCGAGGCTGGTGGCTAAAATTTGATCGGAATTTACCGCGTAGATATAAATGCCCCAGTTCGTGCTGATAAGTAATCCCGTACAAAGCAGCGTAAGAGCGATTTTAGGGGTGCTAAGAAGCCGCGCGACGTTTTTTAAACGGTGCGTAAAGCATAGGAAAACGAGCAGCAGCACGAAGGACCAAACGACGCGATGCGCTAAAATTTGCACAGCGTCCACATCCTTTATGAGCTTGAAAAATATCGGAAAAACGCCCCACATAACAAAGGTGGCAAGAGCAAACATTAGCCCTCTAGTGCGGTTTTCTTCCATAAAATTCCTTCCAAATTGCCTAAAGGCGCTATTTTAAGATTTTTTGGGTTAATAAAAGCTTATTTGGGTATAATCGCGAAATTTTACGAAATCTAGGAGGGGCTATGAGCTGGAGTAGGACGTCGTGGAAAGATTATAAAATTTTACAGCAGCCGATTTATCAGGATGAAAGTGCGGTGCAGGCCGCCAAAGATCGCCTTTACAAGCTGCCGCCGCTAATTTTCGCAGGCGAGGTTCGCAACCTAAAAGCCGAGCTTGCGCGCGCCAGCGAAGGCAAGTCGTTTTTGCTTCAAGGCGGTGATTGCGCGGAGAGCTTTAATGATTTTAGCGCGAATAATATCCGCGATATGTTTAAGGTAATGCTTCAGATGGCGATCATTCTTACCTTCGCAGCGGGTTGTCCCGTCGTTAAGGTAGGTCGTATCGCAGGGCAGTTTGCAAAGCCGCGCAGCAGCGACTTCGAAGAGGTTGGCGGCGTAAGTCTGCCTAGCTATCGCGGCGACATAATCAACGGATTTGAGTTTAACGAAGCGGCGCGCAAGCCGGATCCTGCGCGCATGATCGAGGCGTATCATCAAAGCGCTTCGACGCTGAATTTGCTGCGCGCCTTTTCTCGCGGCGGTCTTGCGAACCTACACGAGGTGCATAAGTGGAATTTGGGCTTTTTGAAAAAGGGCGAGCTGGAGGCTAAATTTAACGAGCTCAGCGATGAAATTTCGCGCACGCTTAAATTTATGGAGGCGTGCGGACTGAGCGCCGCAAATTCCCCGAGCCTTGCAGAGACGGTACTTTACACCTCGCACGAGGCGCTGCTGCTGCACTACGAGGAGTGTCTGACGCGCATCGACAGCACCAGCGGCGATTGGTACGATTGCTCGGCGCACATGCTTTGGATCGGCGAGCGCACGCGCGGCGCGGACGATGCGCACGTGCATTTTTTAAGCGGTATCAAAAACCCTCTCGGCGTCAAGATCGGCCCGAGCGGCACCGCGGACGAAATTTTGCGCCTTTGCGACAAGCTCAATCCGCAAAACGAAGCAGGCAGGCTAAACGTCATCATCCGCATGGGTGCGGATAAGATCGGCGCGCGGCTGCCGCAAATTTTACGCGAGCTAAAGCGCGAGGGCAGGGCGATTCTATACAGCATCGATCCGATGCACGGCAACACCGTCAAGGCCGCGAACGGCTACAAAACGCGCGAGTTTTCTAAAATTTTAAGCGAGGTTCAGAGCTTTTTCGAGATCCACGCCGCGGAGGGCACGCACGCAGGTGGCATCCATCTTGAGATGACCGGTCAAAACGTCACCGAGTGCACGGGCGGCTCATTTAACGTGACGCAAGAGACGCTAAAACAGCGCTACGAAACGCAGTGCGATCCGCGCCTAAACGCAGATCAGGCGCTAGAGCTTGCGTTTTTGCTCGCCGATAATTTGAAAAAGGCGGAATAATCCCGCTTTTTAAATTTTATCCGCATGCGGCTTTGCCGGCCTCTCTTTTGCAGAGGTCTTGCAAGCTTTTATACTATCAAATTTAGTTCATTTGCTTTATCATTTAAAATTTTGTTTTGCGTGGGCTTTGAAGCTTTTAGCGAGTTAAATTTAGCCCCATAGGCTTTGCGGCTCAAAATTTTTAATGCGCTCTGCATGAAATTTTAAAATTTTATCGCCGTGGAATTTTAAAAATTTATCACCAAATTTTCGGCTTGCGGAATTTTATTTCTAAATTTTATTGTGCAATTCTATTGCTGGTTGGAATTTAATCGCAGGTTGGAGCTTTAACGAGAGTCGGCGCTACGACTGCACTTTGCGCTTTAAATTTAATCGTATCTTGGCGCGGGCGATTAAAATTTACGCGGCTCTAAATACGGGGCGACTTTGGGCGCAGTCTCGGGGTAGCCGAAATATAGAGAATTGAAATTTATACCTCGCGCGAAAACGTAAGCTACGTAAGTCCGCCGCCAAAATACGAGCAATTGAAAATTTTTGCAGCGCCGCGCCGCGATAAAATTTCTTTTTGCAGAGACTTGCGAACTTCTCGGCGGCTAAATTTATCCTTGCAGATTTGCGGCTTAAAATTTAATACGCTCTGTATGGAATTTTAAAATTTGCGCCGCCGTGAAATTTTAAAAATTTAGCGCTAAATTTGCAGCCCGCGGAATTTTATCCTTAAATTTCTTCGCGTAAATTTTGATCACTCGCTTCTGTGTGCGCCGCCTATCTGTGCACGCTCAAGCTAGCGTCAGACCAAGCGGTAAATGTAGCTACGCAAGCTCGCCTCCGTTTTTTCCACATAGCAGTAGAGAACGCCGCGCTATCTGCTTCGTCTTTTCGCACATGGCGGTAGAAAACGCCGCGCTATTTGCGGTATTATATTCGACATAGATACGACGCAAAATTTCTTGCTTGAGATGGGCGCGACGAACGCACGCCGCCGCGCGTGTTTCATTGGCTCAAGAACTTTCGCTTAATCCTTGATGATGCGATAGATTAGGCGGAGCGGACTTCGTATCCGTTTAAAATTTCAGAGCGCGATTTCGCCGTGAAATTTTAATAGAAAGTCTATACTTTTGTCGCTAAATTCCAGGCTGAAATTTTACCTTTTGAGTTGTATCGAAGCGCTGTTATAAAATTCCATGTTTTAAAATTTAAAGCAAAATTCTGCGGCGCAATGAAATTTCAAAATTTCGTTGCGCTAAATTTTGTGCTCTAAAATTTCATCCATGAATGTAGAATTTTAAGTCGGCAAATATAAAATTTGAGATAGTCAAAGTTTGCTGCCGCATCGCGTACTGCACCGCGAAATACTACTCTGCAAAACCTGCGCCTAATCTCATAAAATCCGTCGTGCAAAATTTACGCAAGGCTTTTGCTTGCGCGATAAATTCCTAGGACGCGCAACCCGGGCGAGATTTAAAATTTGAAAATCCTGCGCTCGAGAAAAAACGATAAAAATTTTTATCGTTTTTTAAAATTTTAGGCTCGCTTTTTGGATTTTTTTAGCACCAGTGCGACTACCGCGATTGCGACGTTTGCGTCGTGCGTGATGCTAAGGCTTGCGGATTTGATATGAAATTTTTTACGGATTTTTTTACGGATTTTTAAATGCGGCGCCCCCAGGGCGTCTTTGTAAATTTTAACGTCTTTAAAGCTAAATTCCGCGCCGATGCCGGTGCCTAGCGCTTTGCTAAGCGCCTCTTTGGCGGCATAGATGCCCGCGATACTTTCATCGCGCAGCGCGGAGGAGCGTTCGGATTTTTTCAAAATGCGCTTTATAAATTTCGCGCCGTATTTTGCGCGCAGCGCCGCGATCCTGCGCACCGCGGTTATGTCCGTGCCGATCTTTATCACGGTCTGGCGCCCCGCGGTTTAAATTTAATCACGATTGCAGACTCTCTTTAATCTCGATATCGATGATTTTATCGCCCTGTCTGATCGCGTCCAAAACCGCCAGGCTAGGCTGATCCACGATTTGTCCGAACACCGTGTGCACGCCGTCTAGGTGCGGCTGCGCGCTGTGGCAGACGAAAAACTGGCTACCGCCCGTATCACGCCCTGCGTGCGCCATCGATAGCGCGCCGCGCACGTGCTTGTGCTTTTGGCGGTCGCATTCGCACTTTATGCGCCAGCCCGGGCCTCCCGTGCCGGTGCCGCGCGGGCAGCCGCCTTGGATCACGAAATTTGGAATTACGCGGTGAAAATTTAGCCCCTTGTAAAACCCGCTGCGCGCAAGGCTGGCAAAATTCGTAACCGCCTGCGGGGCTTCGCCTGCGAAAAGCTCCAGCTTCATATCGCCCTTTTCGGTTTTTATCACGGCGTATTTATCGCGCGCCAAAGCCTCTGCGTCGATGTCGTAAATTTTTAAGCTTTCCATTTTTTCTCCTATGCGATGTTGGTGTAAACTGCCTGTACGTCGTCGTCATCCTCTAGCCGCTCGAGCAGTGCGTCTATGTCGCCAAGCTGCTCCTCGCTAAATTCGTGCTTTTCGTTGGCGACGAATTTTAAGCTTGCGCTGATGATCTCAAGCCCTATCTTTTCGATCCCTTCGTTTAGAGTGCCGAAGCTTTCGTATTCGCCGTAGATTAGTAGCGTCTTTTCGAGCTCGCCCTTATCGTTTTCAAACTCGTTGATCTCAAGCTCGCTAAGACCGAAGTCGATGAGCTCAAGCTCCAGCTCCTCGATGTCGCGACTCGGCAGCTTGGTCTCAAAAACGGCCTTGTGCGAAAACATAAATTTTAAACTGCCGCTCGGCAAAAACTCGCCCTTGGCCTTGTTTAAAATCGATTTTACGTTTGCGACGGTGCGGGTCGGGTTATCGGTGGCGCATTCGATTATTAAAAGCGCGCCGTGCGGTGCCTTACCGTCGTAAAAGATCGTTTTGATATCGGCGCTATCTTTGCCGCTTGCACGCTTGATAGCCGCGTCGATGTTGTCTTTGGGCATATTTTGCGCCTTTGCCGTAGCGATTGCGGCGCGCAGTTTGGAGTTCATCAGCGGATCTTCGCCGCCCTCTTTCGCAGCCATCGTTATGGCTTTGCCCAGTTTTGGGAAAAGTTTGCTCATCTTCCCCCATCTAGCTTCTTTTGAAGCGCGTCTGTATTCAAAAGCTCGTCCCATAAAATTCCTTAAAACTTAAATTTAAAAACGGGTGATTATAACGAAAAACCCTTAAATTTCAGGAGCAGGCGTTGAAATAAAATTTATTAAAAAGTAGTATAAGTTTTGAAATTTTAATCCAAAGGAGAGGCTCATGGCTTTGAAACAAAGCGTAAAATTTAAGGCGCAAAATATCCACTGCGAAAACTGCGCGAGGACGATCAAAAACGCGCTTAAGGACGATTTCGGCGAGATCGAGGTGGACGTAGCAAGCGGAGTGGTGAGTTTAAGCTTAGATCCGCGCGACGAGACTAAATTTAAAGAGGAGATGGACGATTTGGGCTTTAGCGTCGCAGAAAAGCTAGCCTGCGAAAACTAACGGATGCCAAGCAAAATTACTCTAAATATCGTCGGGATGAGCTGCGTAAACTGCTCTAACGCGATCGAGCGGGTAAGTCGCAAGATCGAGGGGGTGCAGGACGCGCACGTAAATTTCGCAAACGGTAGCGGCGAGTTCGTACTTGCCGATCCGGCGCTTGAGGAGACGCTAAAAGCCAAGATCAAAAAGCTAGGCTACGACATCGCCGTAGATTACGAGGATTTGGAGCGCAAAAAGCGGCGTAATCTCAAAGCGGCGCTATTTAGGCTAATCCTCGCTCTCATTTTAGCCGCGGCGGTAATGGCTGTGGAGATGAGCGGGTTTTTAAGCTTCGTTCCAAAGGCGCTACTTTGCGCGGCGATGGCGTGTGTGAGCCTGTTTTACTGCGGCAAGAACTTCTTTTATCACGCTTACGGCTCGCTGAAAAACAGAAGCTTCGATATGAACGTGCTCGTGGCGATGGGAAGCTTTTTTGCATTTGCCTATTCGCTAACGGCCGCGGCGTGGGTCTATACGCACGGCGCGCAGAACGAATTTACCAATCTTTATTTCTCGTCCGCCTCGATGATAATCGCCTTTATTTCGCTCGGCAAATACCTTGAAGAGCGCAGCAAGATGAAGGCGAACGACTACATCAAGGGGTTAATCGATCTAAGCCCCAAAACCGCGCTTTTGATCAAAGACGACGGCACGATAGCCGAAGTGCGCGCAGAAGCGCTAAAGCCCGGCGATAAGGTGCTAGTAAAAAACGGCTCGCGCATCCCTTGCGACGGGCTTATCGTCGAGGGCGGCGCGCAGATCGACACTTCGCTCATCAGCGGCGAGAGCTTGGCTGTTTATAAAAGCGTAGGCGATGAGGTAAACGCAGGCTGCGTCAGCACCGACGGCGTCATCTACGTGAAGGTGACGAAATTCCCCCATCAGACGCTGCTTGCCGAGATTAAAAATCTGCTAAACGAGGCGGGCAACAAAAAGATGCCGATCGCGCGCTTTGCAGATAAAATTTCAAATATCTTCGTGCCCGCGGTGATCTTGATCGCGCTTGCTAGCTTTATAGCGTGGATGGCGCTTGACGGGCGGTTCTCATACGCCGCATCCGCCGCTATCTGCGTGCTTATCATCTCCTGCCCGTGCGCGCTAGGGCTTGCGACGCCGATTGCGATCGTTTGCGCGATCTCAAACGCCGCAAAGGCTGGAATTTTAATTAAAAATCCCGAAATTTTAGAAATTTTAAAGGACGCGGACGTCGCAGTTTTCGATAAAACCGGCACGCTTAGCAAGGGCGAAATTTCGGTAAGCTTCAGCGATCTAGCCGCCCAAGATCTCTACGCTCTGGCAAGCGCGCAAAAGCTTAGCGAGCATCCGATCTCAAAGGCGATCGTAAAATTTGCCGAGCTGAAATTCGGCGAAATTTCTAAATTTAACGGCGAGTTCGAAAGCATCGCGGGAAAAGGCATCGTTGCTAAAAATCCCACCGGCGAAATCCTTTGCGGCAGCGCGGGCTTTCTGCGCGAGCGCGGCGTGGATGCGGGCGTCGAAATAGAAGCGGAGGAGCTTTTAGACAAGGGCTTCGGCGTCGTTTACTGCGCGATAGGCGGCTCTTACGCGGGCTTCATCGCATTTAGCGACGAGATCAGAGCCGAAGCGCGCAGCGTCATTCAGACGCTACAAAAAAGCGGCGTAAAAACCGTCATGCTAACGGGCGATAACGCCAAAACGGCAAATTTCGTCGCTCGCGACCTCGGCATCGACGAGGTGAGAAGCGGAGTGCTTCCAAGCGGCAAATATGAGTTCATCAAATCCCTGACCGATGAAGGCAAGCGGGTGCTTTTCGTGGGCGACGGCGTCAATGACGCACCGAGCTTAAAAGCCGCTAGTATCGGCATCGCGATGAACGGCGGCAGCGACGTAGCCAAGGGCGCGGGCGACGTGATTTTTATAAAAAACGACCTTGCAAGCGTGCTATATCTATTCCGCCTATCGGAAGCTGCCATGCGGACGATCAAGCAAAACCTCTTCTGGGCGCTGTTTTACAACGCCGTGTGTATCCCGATCGCGGCAGGCGCGCTATATCCGGCGCTCGGCGTGCTTTTAAAGCCGATGTACGGCGCCGCGGCGATGTGCTTTAGCTCCGTGACGGTCGTGCTAAATTCTATCAGATTGAAATTCGCTAAATTTTAACGCGGCGGATTTTGCGCTAGGCGCGGAATTTTGCGCGGCAAAATTTTAATTCTACTCCGCGCAAAGCGCGCAAAATTTTACTCCCGCAGACAATCGCGCGCGGAATTCCGCGGGATTAGCGCTGCTTGCAAAATTTTATCTTGCGATTAATCTGGCGTAAAATTTCGTGAATTCCGCCGCCGGATTCCGCGTTAGCAAGCTTGCCTGAGTTAACTTCGGCGGACGGCTTTATTCGGCGGAATTTTTACGGGCGAAATTTAACTCTACTCGCTGCGAATTTCTTTCGTTTTGAAAGAGCTCTTTTTCTCTGCACAGAGCGTGCAAAATTTTACTCCCGCGGTTAATCACTCGTAAACGCGTAAAATTCTATGAAATTTGAGCGCTTATAATTTTATTTTGCGGTAATTGCGCGTGCAATTTTGCGAGATTTGCGCCGTTTGTGAAATTTTATTTTGCGTCTAGTCCCGCGCATAAATTTTAAAATTTTAACGTCGCAGATCGCCGCGCCGTCATACGGTGCCGCCCGCCGCGCTGCCGTCTAGCTACCTCTTGGCGCCGTTTGCCCTCTAGCGTTATTCGTCGTTGCGTCGCCGCTCGGCATACTTCTGACGCTACTTACCGCCGCGCCGCTATTCGGAGTTGTTTGCCGTAGCGCCGTCGTATGATTTCATCGGTCGCTGTGCCGCCGTCCGACTATCGCCTAGCACCGCTCGCTGCCGCGTCGTATCTGGTGCCGTCCATCGCTACGCCGCTACCCGGCTGCCGTTTAGTACAACTCGCCGTCGCGCCGTAAAATTTTAAAAATTCCGCAAAATTTTATAAAGCTGAAAGGAATTCCATAGAATTCCACTGCCCGCACTAAGTTTTAATAAATAAATTTAAAGGTAAAATAACGCTACAAATGCAATTCGAGGTAGCGATGCGAAAAATTCTAATGGGTTCGTTTGTTTTTTGCGGCACGCTTTTTGGCACTTCTTGCGAGCAGATACTAAGCGATCCGCGCGGCTTTTTTAGCAAAGAGCCTGCGGACGAAGAGCTGCTGCAAAGCGATTTTGGCTGTAAAGGCTCGCTAGCTGGCGCAGAATTTTTGCAAAATTTAAAAAGCGCGGCTTCTGAGATTAGAGACGAAAATATCGATTGTGTCGGTAACGAAGCCTTGCTGAACGAAAAAAGGCTTGAGCGAACCTTGGCATTTGCGGGGATGGATGGCGAGGGCTTTTTGAGCTATGCTAAAGAGAAAAATAATTACGCGCAAATCAGTGAAAAATCGCTTGAAGCCTTAGAATTTTACTCCGAGCGCAAGATCGGAAATTTCATCGCTTATGGCAATTTTATGGGCGAGATCCCGGCAGCCAGGGAGGCGCTAAAAGATTATTTCGCCGCTAAATTCAACAAAAACAACGCCGATGAGCTGGCAAGCGCCGTGATAGCGGAATTTATCGCATACGCTGCAAAGGATCGCAAGGCGGGAGATTACGGTGAGCTTGAGCTGGCGCTAAAAGGCGGAGTAGGTGCAGATGAGTTTCGTACGCTACTTTTTAGCAAGGATTTTGCAATTTACGAGCTTGATAATGCCCTGGATCTGGCACTTTTGCTAGGATATGACGAGCGCTTTAGCGGCGCTTTGATCGAACGAGGCGCGCAGGTGAATGCTGGCGAGGAAAACTCGCTATTTTACGCGATGAATAACGTTCAAAGTGCAAAATTTATGATCTCTAAAGGCGCCTTGGTTGGCTATAAAAACTCGCTCGGGCAAACTCCGATATTTTTCGCCGCCGCGGCAAAAAATTATGAGCTCGTAAAGTTGCTAATTTACTCGCACGCTAGCGTAAATGTCCGCCAGATCGGTAGCGCTGAAGCTCAGGCCCTGGCATCGTTAGGCGAGCGTAGCGACGGCTGTGAGCGTTCGGGCGTGGGCAAGACACTGCTGATGTTTGCGGCGCAAAAAAGTACCAAGCAGATCGTTGAATTGCTCGTAAAATCGGGCGCAAACGAAAAAGCAGTCGACGAGGCGGGGCTAAATGCGCTAGACTACGCGCTTGCGGGTGGTGAAGCGGCTACGCAGAGCTATTTGCGCTCGCTTGGATTAAGTCCTACGCAAGTAAGCGATGATTTTACGAGCGATCCGCAAGATGCGCCTGAGCGTGAAAATTAGCGGGCTTGATTTAAAGGGTCGCTCGCCGCTTCGTCGTCGTTTTGGGTTTGCAAAAGCCTTATGAGCTTTAAATTTAATGTTTTGCCGCTTTGTAAATTCTATAAATTTAGCGGATTTTTCGAGCGCAATTTGGTTAAATTTAACGCTTTAAAATTTTATCGCTTTGCTTGCGCAGGTTGCATGCACTGAAATTTTATAAACGCGCAGACGAGCTTTAAAAATGGCGATATTTTGCGTTTATGCGCGATAAAATTTTTGCCGAGGGATTTTGCTTTGCGATCAAGAGCGGGATTTCGTCAAATTTTGCGCGAGAAATTTATCCTTTTGCGATAAAGTAAGCATCGCAGTATTGCGGAATTTTACCTTGACTTGGGGCTTTTGCTATGTTAAGTAAAATTTTAAATGCGTTTATAAAACGCTTTTGATTACGCCGCGCGCGGTATTTTGCACCGGAGAGATTTTATTGTGCGACAAGTTGCTTAAAAATGCGTTCGCAAAATTGCAAACGCAGCAAAATTGTAGAGCTTGCTGTGCGATTAAGGCGCTCAAAAGTCGCCGTAAAAGAAAGCACGCAATACGAATAATTGCTGAAAAGCGCGCAGGATTTTAAAATTTAACCCCCGATCGGAGGTTAAATTTTAAAATTTTATCAATCATCAAGGATTAAAATGTTAAAAAATTTGCTTATCTTTACGGCGATTTTTTTGCCCGCGCTGGCGCTTGCGGACGTGGAGCCCGCCGTTCGAAACAGCGAACTTTACGGCGTGCTGACGCTTATCCCGCCGGTTGCGGCGATCGTGCTTGCTTTTATCACCAAAGACGTGATTTTATCGCTATTTTTAGGCGTGCTAAGCGGGACTTTTCTCGTTGGTATGGTAGATCACGGCATCGCAGCTTCGGCGCTTTTCGCTTTTACCGATCTATGCTCGCGCATGGTAAAATCGATGGCGGATACGTGGAATGCGGGCATTTTGCTTCAGGTCATGTGTATCGGCGGGCTCATCGCTTTGGTTACCAAAAGCGGCGGCACGAAGGCGCTTGCGCTCTGGCTTAGCAAGCATGCAGACACTCCAGTTTTGGGGCAAATTTACACCTGGCTGATGGGTATCGTGATATTTTTTGATGATTACGCAAACGCGCTGATCGTGGGCCCCATCATGCGGCCACTTATGGATAAATTTAAAATTTCGCGCGCAAAGTTCGCCTTCATTATCGACGCGACCGCAGCGCCGATCACCGGCATCGCCGTGATCTCTACGTGGGTCGGAGTTGAAATTTCGGCGATCAAAGAGGCCTACTCGCAGATCGGCATAGAAAACATAAACGCCTTTACTGTGTTTGTAGAGACGATCCCGTATAGATTTTAT
The DNA here is from genome assembly GCA_963522285.1 of uncultured Campylobacter sp. Classification (GTDB taxonomy): domain Bacteria; phylum Campylobacterota; class Campylobacteria; order Campylobacterales; family Campylobacteraceae; genus Campylobacter_B. The sequence goes on along the minus strand of CAUQWV010000006.1, from coordinate 62,267 downwards.
AATATTTTCATGATCTTTTTTGTAGTGGCTACCGCCGTAATGAGTAGGGAGTTTGGCTCTATGTATCGCGCAGAGATCGCATCTCGCGGCGGTAAGAGCGGAGCTGCGGATTTTAAGATTAAAAATTTAGAGGATCAAATTTTTGTACCCAAAGAGGGCGTCGCGCTTCGCAAGCTAAACGCGATAATCCCGCTAGGAGCGATGATCGTCCTCTCGGTCATCGGATTTTATCTAAACGGCTACAGCTCGCTGGAGGGCGAGGCTTTGGAGGCGGTCAAGGCAGCTCCTCTTAGCTTTACTTCGATCCGTACTGCATTTAGCGCGGCGGACGCCTCGGTAGTGCTGTTTCAATCCGCGCTCTTTTCTTCGATCATCGCCGTCGTTTTAGGCATCGCACAAAAAATTTACGGCGTCAAAGAGGCGATCGAGGTCTGGGTTGGCGGCTGGAAAAGTATGCTAAATACCGTCATAATCCTACTTTTTGCGTGGTCGCTAAGCTCGGTTATCAAAGAGCTAGGCACTTCGCGCTACCTAGTCGAGCTTCTAAGCGACGCTACTCCGCGCTTTGCGCTTGCGATCGTGATCTTCGTGCTTAGCTCGTTTATCTCATTTTCAACGGGTACAAGCTTCGGTACTATGGGCATCGTCACCCCTCTGGCCGTACCGCTGGCTCACGCCGTGGGGCAAAAATACGGACTTAGCGGCGAGGAATTTCACGTTTTCATGTGTGTAAACGTAAGCGCAGTGCTTACGGGAGCGATATTTGGCGATCACTGCTCGCCGATTTCTGATACGACGATCCTTTCTTCGATGGGCGCAGGCTGCGATCACATCGAGCACGTAAGCACGCAGATGACCTATGCTCTGGTCGTTTGCGGCATCAGTATCGTTTGCGGCTACCTGCCTGCGGGCTTTGGGCTTAGCGTGTGGGGATGTCTGATTTTGGGTATCGCGGCTATCATTCTTTTACTGCGCGTGGTGGGTAAAAGAGTGGATGTATGAATTGCGAAAGCTTCGGTAGCTGCGGTAGCTGCACGCTCGGCGAGCCCTATGAGGATCAAATTTTATACAAAAAGCAGCTGATCGCCGATAAATTTAGAGAATTCTTTGGCGGCGAGTTTGAGTTTTTTGCCTCAAGCCCTCAAAATTACCGCATCAGGGCGGAATTTGGCATCTGGCACGATATTTGGCATAGCGTATTTGATCTTGCTTACACGATGGGCGGCGCACGTAGCAAGAAAATTTTAATTAACGAATGCCCCAAGGTGGCGCTTCCTATCGCAAATTTAATGCCGCGGCTGCTAGAGGCGCTTAGGCGGAGCAAAATTTTAAAAGAGAAGCTCTTTGGCGTCGAGTTCATCTCATGCGCCAGCGGAATTTTGGCGACGCTGCTTTATCACAAGCGCCTGGGCGAGCGCGAGCAGGAGGCGATTTGTGAGCTGGCGGGCAAACTTGACATCAGGGTTATGGCTCGCGCGCGCGGGCAGAAGCTGCTAAGCGGCGAGCTAAGCCTCACAGACGAGCTTTGCGTTGACGGGCGAGTTTATAAATTTCGCTTCGGCGAAAACGCCTTCATCCAGCCCAACCGCGGCGTGAACGAAAAGATGATCGCCTGGGCGAGAAGCTGCGTGGACTTCGGCAAAGAGGGCGCGGGCGAGGTGTGCGCCGCGCAGAATTTCGCCGCAAAGAATTCCATAGCGGAGAATTTTGTCGCGCAAAATTTGAGCTGCGAAAAACATTCCGTGCGCCAAGAAAGCTCTGACGCGCGCGATCTGCTGGAGCTGTACTGCGGGCACGGCAACTTTACCATTCCGCTTGCGGCTAAATTTAACCGCGTGCTGGCGAGTGAAATTTCAAAAAGCTCGATTGCTAATGCGCGCATAAACTGCGAGCTCAACGGCGTTTGCAACGCGCAATTCGTCCGCCTTAGCGCGGATGAGCTGATGAGCGCGTTTGCGCGCAGGCGCGAGTTTGAGCGGCTAAAGGGGATCGATATTTTCAGCTACGATTTTTCGCACGTCTTGATCGATCCGCCGCGCGCGGGGCTGGAGCCTAGCGTGATTGATTTCATAAAAAATTTTCGTAATCTAATCTACATCTCCTGTAATCCGCAGACGCTTTTTGAAAATTTACGCTCGCTTTGCGCAACGCACGAGGTGCGGAGGTTTGCGATCTTCGATCAGTTCGCGCATACGAGCCATATCGAATGCGGCGTGCTGCTGCGGCGCAGGAGCTAGGTGAGCTTAAAGCCGAAGTCGCGGATTTAGGCTGCGCGCGGGAAAATTTCGCCTAAAAATATGTATAATAACAAAATTTAAAATTACGAAAGGAAGTAGATGGTTGATCTAAATAAAATCATCCAAGCAAAGCGTACGATAAACGATTTCGTCTATAAAACGCCCTTTGCTCTGGCACCGAAGCTCAGCAAGCTTTACGGCGCGGAAGTGTATCTCAAAAGCGAGAATTTGCAGCGCACCGGCGCGTATAAGATCCGTGGGGCTTACAATAAAATAGCGCACCTAACGGATGAGGAGCGGGCACATGGAGTAATAGCCGCAAGCGCGGGCAACCACGCCCAAGGCGTAGCGATGAGCGCGCAAAAATTCGGCGTGCATGCCGTGATCGTAATGCCTGAAGCCACGCCGCTACTTAAGGTAAGCGGCACGAAGGCTCTGGGCGCGGAGATCATCCTAAAGGGCGATAATTTCGACGAGGCGTATGCGTTTGCGCTGGAATATGCCAAAGAGCATAATTTGACGTTCGTGCATCCCTTCAACGACGAGTTCGTCCAAGCGGGTCAAGGCACGATCGCGCTTGAGATGATTGAAGAGGTCGCAGATCTTGAATACATCGTCGTTCCGGTTGGTGGCGGCGGGCTTGCGACGGGGGTTTGCAGCTGTGCCAAGCAGATCAATCCGGACATCAAAATCATCGCCGTAGCCGCCAAGGGCGCGCCCGCGATGCACGATAGCTTCGTCGCGAAAAAGCCGCTAAATTCCAAATCCGTCCGCACCATCGCCGACGGCATCGCAGTGCGGGATACGAGCGAGATCACGCTTAGCACGATCATCGAGTGCGTCGATGAGTTCGTGCAGGTCGATGACGAGGAGATCGCAAGCGCGATACTCTATCTGCTCGAGCAGCAAAAAATCATCGTCGAGGGCGCGGGCGCGGCGGGCGTAGCGGCGCTGATGAACGCGAAATTCCAATTCCCTGCGGGCGCAAAGATCGGCATCATCCTAAGCGGCGGCAACATCGACGTGCAGATGCTAAACATCATCATCGAAAAAGGCCTCATAAAATCGCATCGCAAGATGACGATCAATGTCACGCTCGTCGATAAGCCGGGCGCGCTTACAGGGCTTACCGAAATTCTGCGTCGCGCCAACGCAAACATCGTCAAGATCGACTACGACCGCTTCTCGACCAATATCGAGTACGGCGACGCGCAGATCACGATCACGCTTGAGACTAAGGGCAAGGCTCATCAAGAGGACATCGCCTGGGCGCTCAAAAACGCAGGATACGATTTCAGAGAGATTTTGTAAAATTTCGCGGGAGTTTTTAAAATTTATTTTCGCTCGTGAATTTGCCTGAAATTGCAAAATTTACTCGCTTGCATCCTGATCACGGCTTGCAGCGGGTAAATTTTAAATTTACATCCGCTTATACCCGCTGCGCCGAAACACTTTGCGGCTCTCGGTTTTAAATTTTACGTAGAATTTAAAATTTCAAATATGTAGCGTAAGCCGTTAAATAAAAATGCTCGAGCCGTAAGGCTCGCCCATTGAGCGTGCCAGGGGTTAGGGGATTTTAAGGGGGAAGGGGAGCGCCTCGCAAAACGAGCGTAGCGACGCAAGGCTTAGCCTGCGGCGTTTCTTGCGAGCGCAGCGAAGCAGAGTAAGTAGCGCCCCTTCCCCCTTAAGAGAAACTTCGTGGTGAACTAATCCTCCTGCGGCGCTTTAAGTGGCACGGGCTGCGCCTTAGTTTAATTCTAATGAAATAAACAAGCATAAAATTTCGAGAATTGCAATTCAAATCTTATTAAAATTTAGCGCGAGCATAGCTCGCACTTCTAGCGTCGCGCGGGCGGGGGTTGGTAAGGAGGCGAGTGCGCCTCGCAACTCTGAGCGCCGCCCCCTTACGAATATCGCGTATAATGCACCCAGGCGCTAGGTTATATCCATAAAATGTGTAAAAATTTACAAAAAATTCATCCCTAAATTCGCAGCTTGCGAAATTCACGCCGTAATCTCTGTTTTTCTTAGGGCGGGAAGGGGGCTTGAATTGCGAGGTCACTCCCCTTCCCGCCCTAAACCCCGCCCATCCCCCGACGACGCTAGCGGTGCGAGCCTTGCGGCTCGCGTTAAATTCTTTCTATTGCGGCTACGCCGCATGGAATTCCGTAGCGGTAAATTTTAAAATTTTATTGTATTTAAAATTTAAAAATTCCAAAATTTTACTACGTAGAATTCTGCCTCTAGAATTTAGGCTGTGGCGGCGTCTTCTCTTAAGGGGGAGGGGGGCACTACTTACTCTGCTTCGCTGCGCTCGCAAGAAACGCCGCCAGGCTTAAGCTTTGCATCACTACGCTCGTTTTGCGAGGTCGCTCCCCTTCCCCCTTAAATCCCCTAGCCCATGGCACGCTCAAGGGGCGGACTACGTTCGCGTTAAATTTTATAATCGTGGCTCGCTTCTTTAAAATTTCTTTTGCGATTTTAAAATTTCGCGTCGCAAAAATCGTAAAATTTCAATTGCACTACAAATCGGCGCCGTATTTTGCTAAAATACCGATAAAATTTTAAAGGATGAAATTTGGAAAATTTTGCTTTTCTTCTAAATTTAGTGATATTTTGCATCTTGGTTTTTATGTTTTTTAAGATGCGCAAAAGCGGTGAGCAGGCGGGCAAGCCGCAGATCGCCACCGACATTACGCGGCTTAAAAGCATCGGCGAGCTGAGCGTTTTTAAAATTTACTCCAAAGAGATCGTCACGCGCAAGCAAAACGTAGGCAGCGGGCTGCTGGGCTCGCTCGTATCGCCGCTGATGACGAAAAAGCAGATCGCCATCATCTTCGAGTTTGAGATCGAGTTCGTTTACGACCTGCTAAGTCCTGAGTTTGCGATACTGCCGCAGGGAGAGGATCGCTACGAGATCAAGATGCCGCCGTGCAAATACAAATACTCGATCAAAGATATGAAAATTTACGACGAGAAAAACGCCAAGCTGCTGCCGTTTCTGCTGCCCGATTCGTTAAACGGGCTGTTCGGCGCGAGCTTTGATGAAAGCGATAAAAACCACCTCATCGACGATGCCAAGGACGAGGTCAAGCAGCTTTCGCTAAAAATCATCAACGATCTTGGCGGCAAGATCCATAAATCCGCGACCGACACACTGGAGGCGATCGCCAAGAGCTTCGGCGCGAAGGAGGTCGGATTTATCTTCCAGGACAAGGCACTTGAGACGATCGACATCGCAAGCAGCGAGATCGCAATCGATAAGTCGCTAAAATCGCAGATCGAGAAGTAGATGGAGCTTTTTAAGGCGCTTTTTAAAATTTACTTCGCCCGCATGCTCGCGTTTATGGATGCCTGCGCAAGGGCTTGGCAGCGATTTTATGAGCCTATCAGGCTGCGCAAAGAGAAAAAGCGCCTGCGCGCGAAGGGCTATTTTACCGAGGATGCGACGTGGGCGGAGTTTTTCGCGGATTTTAAATTTTGCAAATGCTTCATCATCAAAAAAATCCTCTATCCGAACTTCTACGCGATCAAAAACTCCTCCAAATGGGAGGCGGGCTCAAAGCGAGCTAGCTTTACGGTAGGCTCGTTTGCATACGACGAGATCGCGTGGGTGTGGGTACCGCGAGCCTTTGACGGCGGACGAAAAAACGATCTAGCGAAGCTAAAAAATCTACTGCAAAAAATCCCTGCGCTGCGCTATGAGCAGAGCGACACGGGGATTAAAATTTTCGGCTACGAGTGCGGCGAAGGGGCCTTGTAATCGTATAAAGCGGCATTTGCTTAAATTTCATATTTGCTTGATCTTGCCGAGGGTTGCGCCGATACGGCTCGCTGCTTGCGCCACGCAGATGAACGGCGGGCGAGTTTTGGCGGCTGTGTCTTTGACAAACAGCGCGAGCAGCGTAAAATTTTGTCTTTTCAAACGCCCCGGCGCGGTCTAAATTTAAACTCCGCGCGAGCATAAACGCGGACAAATTTTATCTCTGCGCCCGGCTCCATAGATCCTTTGCTTTGGCGGGGTTTTTCATGTTAAGCCACGCAAGAAGCAGTACTACGGACGCTAATGGATTTAAGATTAAATTTAACAGCTCCATGAAATTTATGACGCCCATCGTTATAGCAGCGGGAGCCGGTATTTTGAACATCATGCTGTAGATGACGTCTGCGCCGATATCTGCGATTAGCAGTGCGGCATATACGGCAAAAAGCTTGCATCCGGTAGCGGCGCGCAACTTAAAATTTATAATTATCCAAGCGAGCGTAACCGCAAAAATCAAATACGGCACGTATATTTGCAGCCTATTACAATCACATCTTCTAAGTATATAAATGGCTGAAAAATATAGCAGCGCCGCAAGCGCAATGCTGTAGGCGTATTTGAAGATTATAAAAACCTGCGGACCCGTGATATTTTGGATGTTTTTAAGCGCGTGGTAAAGGAATGTGAAGGCAAAAATCCACACTAAGATTTGAGAATCCAAGTACGTGATCTTGCCTTTTATAGAATACGCCGCGCTGCCGACTAATAGGCAGAGCGCGCCGAGTGTGCCTTGCAGCTTCGCTCTTTGAAAATCTTCATTCATTTTATACCTTTAAATTTTAATGTGCGGCTCGCTGCTTGCGCTGCGCAGATGAAAGGCGGGCGTTGCTTTGATTATCACCGTGCGGGCTTTAAATTTAGCCGCTGCAAATTTTAATTTTACGCCGCCGCGCATACTTCGTACTTTACGTCGCTGTGAATGATTTAAGCCCAGTATGCCGCCGAATATCTCATCATTGGGCTACTGCTGCGAATTTTATTTAGTTCCGCCGTTACGAGTGCTTTTAATTTAACGCTGTAGTTACCGCAAATTTTACTTTGCCGCCGCCGCTCGCGTAATACATTTTTGAAATGGGATTTTACGCAAATTCTGTTTAAAATGGATTTAACTTTTTAGATTCAAATGCAGCGGCATGAAATTTACGCGGCATCTGAAATTTAAGCGCAGCGCAAAAGCGAATGGCGAAAATTTGTGTATTGTTTCGCTTTTTTTAAAATTTCACTCCATATTATATTTTGTCGTGCTAGAGCTAAAATAAAGCCGCTGGCGCCTGGGCTAGCATTTTGTAGGAGTTAAGAAATTTTATTTTGCATTATTTTTGTTGAAAATATATAATTTAATCCAAAATTTATATACACTTCGCTATTATTACATTTTTAATTTCGCGGCCCACTCGTCTAGTGGTTAGGACGCTGGCCTCTCACGCCGGTAACAGGAGTTCAAATCTCCTGTGGGTCACCATTTCATCACTTAAAATCAATTAAAATTTTCTATCATTCAGCTGCCTGCCCTTGAAATTCAAGACCTCATTTGATTTTGTAGTATGTTGATTAAAATTTCATCATATTTTTTATCTAGGCTAATTGCTCTAGAATTAAAGTCGCGCGAATTAAAATTTAGATCAAATTTTTAAATTCACGGCTAAATCCCGCCTCTGCTTATATTTTCCAGATTGCGCAGCCTGTTCCAGTTCTGCTCGTTTTGTAAATTTCTCATATTTTGTCGCTGCTGCATCTGCTCTAGTTGCTGCTGCGATTGCTGTTGCATTAGGCTTCGCTGTGTGGCGATATATTGCTCATGCGCTCTTTGCTGTGCTTGCGCGCTATCCGCTCTAAATGAATTAAGCGTATCTTGCAATATCGCTTGCTCTTGCGCTGTCTGCGCGACTTCGGCGTAAATCTTTTGCCGCTTCGCACAGCGGTTTAGCTGCTCCTTGCTTAGCGGGCTTGCGACGTTGCATCTGCTCGCGTCCGCCAAGAATAGTGCTTCCTCGTCGCCCTGCGAGAGCAGCGAGCAACCGCCAAGCAAGACGACCGAAATAAGTGCAAGGAAAAATTTTAACTTCATAGCCGCCTCTTAAATTTTATCTTTAATTCCCGACCGCCGCTAGTCTGCGCCATTTGCGAGGTCGAACCCGCACTGCGCTACGAGGGCTTTGTCGCTTGCGATGCTATCGCCGGTGGTGGTTAGGAAATTGCCCGTAAGCGCCGAGTTGATGCCGCATCCAAGCGCCGTGCGCACGTGCTCGCCCAAATTTCGCCTGCCGCCTGCGAAGCGCAGATACGCGCGCGGCAAGATGAAGCGGTAGATCGCGATCGATTTTAAAATTTCATCGTGCGCCAGCGGCGCGGCGTTTTGCAGCGGAGTGCCCTTGATCGGGGTCAGGATATTGATCGGCACGGAGCTAACGCCCAGCTCTCGCAGCTGCAGCGCCATATCGATGCGATCCTCCATGCCCTCGCCCAGCCCGAAAATCCCGCCGCTACATACGTCAAGCCCCACGGCACGGCAATTCTCGATAGTTTGGATGCGATCGTCGTAGCTGTGCGTCGTGCAGATCTGCGGATAAAATTTTCGCGAAGTCTCGAGATTGTGATGATAGGTCTGCACGCCGCTAGCTTTAAGCAGCGCCAGCGCGGGCTTTGAGGCGATCCCTAGCGAGGCGCACAGATGCAGCCGCGTTTCGCTCCGCAGCCGCTCATAGATCTCGCAGTATGCCCCTAGATCGGAGCTTTTTTGAGAAATTCCGCGCCCGCTGGCGACGAGCGAGAAGCGATGCGTCTGTTCGGCTTCGTTTGCAAGCGCGGTGCTTAGCACCTGCTGTTCGCTCAAAATTCCATAAGTTTCGCAGCCAGTGTCAAAATGCGCCGACTGCGCGCAGTATTTGCAGTCCTCGCTACAGCGCCCCGATTTTACGTTTATGATCGTGCAGAGATTAAATTTATCGCCGCAAAACTCGCGCCTGATCTCATCCGCCGCCGCAAAAAGCGCGCCCAAATCCTCGCATAGTGCCAGCTCTAGCGCCTGCTCCTTTGCAATCTCGCAGCCGCCTATCACGCGATCTTTCAGCTCGGAAATATAAAATTTGTCTATCAATACTTAGCCTTTTTGAAAAAAATGCGTAATTATACAATGCGAAATTTAAAGCAAAGTTCGCGCATGAAATTTTGGTATAGGAATTTTCGCTAAAAATTTTATGCGAAATTTTATGCCCTTCGTGCGCCGCTTTTGTATCCGCAGCTTTTGCGTATGGCTCGTCTGTGCGCTTGCATGGGGCGCAAATCAAAATCGCTTCAAAGTCGCGGCACGGTAAAATTTTACGCGTATGAAAAATACATATCGAGCCGCTACCTGTGGCATCTGTGCGCGATTTATCGTTTTGAAATTTTATTTTGGCTAAAATTGCGGCTTTAAATTTAAAGGCAAAAAATGAAATACGACGTTATCGTTGTGGGCGGCGGGCACGCGGGTATCGAGGCAAGCTTAGCCGCCGCAAAAATGGGCGCAAAGACGCTGCTAATTACGATCTTGGCCGAGCAGATCGGTGCTGCGAGCTGTAACCCTGCAATCGGCGGCCTTGCTAAGGGGCATCTGGTAAAGGAAATCGACGCGCTGGGCGGCCAGATGGGGCTTGCGGCGGATACGTGCGGGCTGCAGTTTAGAATTTTAAACGAGAGCAAGGGCCCTGCCGTGCGAGGCTCGCGCGCTCAGATCGATATGGACGAATACCGCATCTACATGCGAAATTTGCTGCTAAACACGCAGGGGCTGGACGTAAGCCAGGAGATTGCGAGCGAAATTTTAACCTGCGAGCAAGGCGGCGAGCAGCGCGTTTGCGGCGTTAAAACCCATCTTGGCAACGTTTATGAGACCGAGCATCTGATAATCACCGCCGGCACCTTTTTAAACGGGCTAATTCACGTGGGCGAAAACAAGCTGCAAGCAGGGCGCGTGGGCGAGCTAGCAAGCGTGGAGCTAGCCGAATCGCTGCGAAGTCTGGGGCTGCAAATGGGGCGACTAAAGACGGGCACCTGCCCAAGGATCGATGCTAAGACGATCGATTTTAGCGTGCTTGAGCGCCAAGACGGCGACGCGGATCCGCGCGCTTTTAGCTTTCGCAGCAAAAATTTTGCACCGAAGCAGCTTGCCTGCTTCATCGCTTATACGAACGAGCGCACGCACGAGATCATCCGCGAAAATTTCGCCCGCGCGCCGATGTTTACGGGGCAAATTTCAAGCACCGGCCCGCGCTACTGCCCGAGCATCGAGACTAAAATTTATGAATTTCCAAATCGCGACCGCCACCACGTTTTCGTCGAGCCGCAGACGCGTGAGGCTACGGAGTACTACGTAAACGGCCTTTCTACGAGCCTTCCTTACGACGTGCAGATTGCGTTTTTGCGCACGATCAGGGGCTTTGAAAATGCTAAAATCGTCCGCCCGGGATATGCGATCGAGTACGATTTCATCGATCCTACCGAGCTTAAACACAGCCTCGAGACCAAAAAGATTCGCGGGCTTTTTTTAGCGGGGCAGATCAACGGCACCACCGGCTACGAGGAGGCCGCGGCGCAGGGGCTGATGGCGGGTATCAACGCCGTGCTTGATTTGCGCGGGAGGCAGCCTTTGATTTTGCGTAGAGATGAGGCGTATATCGGTGTTTTGATCGACGATCTGGTTACCAAGGGCACGAACGAGCCTTACCGCATGTTTACTTCGCGCGCGGAATTTCGCCTGCTGCTGCGCGAGGGCAACGCCGTGTTGCGTCTAAGCGAATACGGCCGCGAGATCGGGCTTTTAGACGAGGCAAGCTACGAGCGGGCGAGTAAATTTAAGCACGACGCGCAGAGCGGAATGGAATTTTTGCTAAAAACGCAGATTACCCCTTCGAAACAGACGCTTGGCCTGCTGCAAAGTATCGGTGCAGAGCCCATTTCGCAAAGCTGTAGCTTGCAAAAAATCGCCTCTCAAAGCGGCTTTTCAAAAGCGGGATTGCTCGCTCTGGCACCGCATTTTGAGGGCTTTAGCGATGAGGTTTTGGATGAAATTTTAACGCAGTGTAAGTATCATTTCTACATCGCGATGCAGCGCGCAGAGGTCGAGAGGATGAAGGGACTGCTGGGTGTCGCGATCCCGCCGCAGATCGATTTTAGTAAGATCGGAGGGCTTAGCAACGAGATCGTGCAGAAGCTAAATCGCTTTGCGCCGCCGACGCTGTTTGCCGCGAGCGAGATCAGCGGCGTAACGCCCGCCGCGATCGATATTTTGCACATCTACATCAAACAAAATTTTGGTCTGAAATAAACTGCGCGTCTGGCGCTAGAAAGCCATAGTAGAATTTTACTACACAGGCAAAATAGGAATGAGTATGCAAGATGAGTTAAATTTAAGCCTGAAAAAAAATGCAAGAAACTACGACAAAGAGCCGCTGGTCATCAAAGACGAAACTAATCAAGTCATAAAAATTTCGATTATTTTGATGCTCGCGTTAATGGCTTTCGGAATTTTAAGAAGCGTATTTTTTAGCGGCAACTCCGATATATTTAAAATTTCATTATACTTTTTGCTCGTCATAAGCAGGAGAAAATTCGATATGAATTTCTATAGAAACGCTTATGTCTATTTTTACAACGATAAAATCGTCAAGATAATTGACGGCGAAATTTTTGCGGAAATTATGCCGCGTCAAATACGAAAGCTTCACAAAACAGTATCCTACGCGCTTCCGATACATTACGGGCTAGATAGCGTCGGCGGTAAATCAGGCATAATATTTCTTGTCGTTATCATGGCGGCGATGTTTGTAGTTCTGCCCGTAGCGACATCTATTTTTATAATTTTAGCGACGATCTGCGTAGTGCTTTTGCCGCAGATCATTTTTCATTTTGGCAAGGGCATTGATAGCGTTTTTGATATGATATTTTTACAGGGCAAAAACGGTTTGTTTTGTAATTTTATGATCAGCAATTCAAACGATTACGCCGAGCTACGTAGATATTTCAAAGCTGTTTGCAACAAAAATTTAGACCTAGCCGAAAAGAAAATCACAGCGCTATTTGAAGTGAGTAAATTAGAGATAAATTTATTAGCTAAATTTATCACGGAGCGCAATAAAAAGGGCGATGCCTAGAGTTAAATTTGGATTTTAGCAGAGCCGGCAAAGCTTATAAAATTTAAAAATATAGTTAAATTTTGCACTCTCGCTTTAGGTTTTTAAATTTGATTCAAAATTTTACGATCCGTCAAATTTAATCCTATCTACTAATTTCTGTCAGGGGCGTAAACACAGATAGGGCTTATCGCTCCTGGCGCGCCAAAAGTGGATAAATTTACGGCGGAATTTTACGCAACCTGGGTAAAATTTTATTCACGAAATGAGAACGGATTTAAAATTTAACCGTTTTTTCAAGCGAATTTTGCCACAATTGCGCTCAAATTTCATTGGGGCGAAAGATGAAAAAATATACCAAACAAATCCTAGCGATGCTCGCGCTAAACGCGATTTACAGCGGCTCGGGGATCTTGATTTTAAGCTTTATCAATAAATATCTACTTGACGGCGCCGAAAGAGGCGGGCGCATCATCGCGCTATTTTTCGCGCTTTTGGCGATATTTCTGCTGCTTTCGGTGCTAAGCCGCATCATGCTTTGCAAGATGGAAAACGACTTCGTGTTCGATCTGCGCACCAAGATCATCAAGCAGATCATCGATACGAAGTTCGAGCGTATCGAGGCTGCGTCGAAGGCAAACCTGCTCGCGTCCCTTTCTAGCGATATTTCGCGCCTAACCGAGGGCTTTATGCGCATCTCCGAGCTGATCCAAGGCGCGATGATCGTGCTATTTTGCGGCATCTACGTGCTGTACATCGCGCCTATGATGTTTGCGTTTTTATTCGTCTGGATCGGCGCGCTGATGATTTTCAATCGTTTTTTGATGAAAAAGGTCATGCAAAATTACGATCTGTACCGCCAAAATGAGGACATTTTGTATAAAAACTACGCCGCGGCGATCGAGGGGCACAAGGAGCTGTCGCTAAGCTTAGCCAAAGCGAAGAGCCTATATGAAAACGACTTTTTGCCCAACGCGCAAAATTTGCGCCAAAGCTCGCTGCGAGCCGAGGTTTACGGCGCGTTCGCGAGTAATTTTATGAACGTGATGATGCTAGGCGCGGTGGGATTCGTGCTTTATTTTGGGCTCAGCGGCGGCAAAGCGGAGCTTGCAAACGCCGTAACGATCGCGCTTACGGTGCTTTTTTTGCGCGCGCCTTTGATGATGCTCATATTCTCGCTTCCTAGCGTGCTGCGCGCCAAGATCGCCTACGCAAAGATCAATGAGTTAAATTTAGACCCATTCGTGCAGGGCTTCGAGCTTGCGCAAATGCAGCCGTGGCGCAGCCTGGAGCTTAAAGACGTGGGCTTTTCGTATCCAGACGGGAAATTCGGCATCAAGGGGGTAAACTTACAGCTAAATGCGGGCGAGACGGTGTTTTTGATCGGCGAAAACGGTAGCGGAAAATCGACGCTTTTTATGATCTTGGCGGGCCTTTATACGCCGCAAGCGGGCGAAATTTTAGCCGACGGCGCGGCCCTTAAACCCTCTGATCTGCGCGCCTACAGCAACAACATAAGCGCGGTTTTCAGCGATTTTTATCTCTTCGACTACGCTACGGGCGATGCGGACATCGCGCGCGAGTGGTTGGCGCTTACGCATCTGCAGGATAAGGTTGAGCTAAAGGGGGCTAAATTTAGCACCACGAGCCTATCTAGCGGGCAGCGCAAGCGCTTAGCGCTCGTAAGCGTGCTGATAGATGGGCGAAAATTTTTGATGCTCGATGAGTTTGCGGCTGATCTCGATCCGCAGTTTCGCGCGGAGTTTTACGAGCGGATTTTGCCCGAGCTGAAATCGCGCGGATACACGATCTTTGCGATCTCGCACGATGATAAATACTTCGGCGCCGCAGATAAAATTTATAAGATGCAAAGAGGCGAAATTTCGCGGATCAAATAAAATTTCACCGCCGCGAGTTTGCTTCACAAACACAGCACCTCGCAGCTCGCGTTATGTTTTGAGCTGCGTTTGCCGAGCCTACTTTAAATTTAATCAAGGCTCTTGAAATTTCGCTGCGCGCGGCTTGTGCGAAATGTTTTTCGCGCTCAGGCTCGCGAGAAATTAAACTAAATTTTTAAACGTAAATTTAAGAATTTCAACTATAATGCGCGCTGCAACTTAATCGTAAAGGATGAAAAATGAGAAAAGTTTTAATCGCATGCGCTGCATTGGCGGCATTTAGTTCGGCAGTGTTTGCCGCAGACGGCGCTACATTGTATAAAAAATGCGTGGCCTGTCATGGAGCTAACGCCGAGAAGCCTTATCTTGGCGGCAAAGTACCTGCGCTAAACACCCTAAGCAAGGAAGATATCATCGCTAGCTTAAAAGGCTACAAAGACGGCAGCTTGGGCGAGGGCAAGGGAAAATTCGGCATGATGGGCGTTATGAAAGGTCAAGCGGCTTCGCTTAACGACGAATCGATCGAAGCGCTAGCCGATTTCATCGTTTCTAAAAAATAATTTCAAACTTCATTCGGCGGGCTTCGTGCTCGCCGAGCTTCGCTTAACCTTAAATTTCAAAATTATACGCTAATATCACGTAAAAATTCCAAAGGCCTATAATGTTTAACGGACTGATCAGAGAGATCGCGCAGGTCGCGAGCTTTAGCGGCGATTTGCTGCGACTGCGCGCGAAATACCGCCCCGCGCTCGGCGATAGCGTCGCGGTAAACGGCGCGTGCCTGAGCGTGACGCGGCTTTTTGCGGACGGATTTACGGTGCAGCTTTCAAGCGAAACGGCGCGCGTCATCGCCACACAAAACCTGCGCGGTTCGGTGCATATCGAGCCTGCGATGCGGATTGGGGATCGCATAGACGGGCATTTGATCCAAGGACACGTCGATGCCGTAGGCGAAATTTATAAAATTTCAAAGCTTGCAAGCGGCGTCGATTTTTTCATCCGCGCGCCGCTACACATAGCGCCGCTACTAGCGCCGAAGGGTTCGGTAGCGATCGACGGCGTGAGCTTAACGATCAACGAAGTGCTTGAGGGTGGCGACATGCACGGGCGAAATTTTAACGGCTCGGGTTCAAATTTCGGCGTCTTAAGCCCTCGTGAGCTAAATTCTAGCGGCTCAAATTCCGTTCGCGATCCGAACTCCTCGGATGCAAATTTAAAAAGCGAAGCGCAAAGTTGCGCCATTCGCCTTACGATCATCCCGCTCACGCTCAAAGATACGCTCTTTGGGACCTACAAAATCGGGCGCCACGTAAATATTGAAACCGATCTGCTCGCGCGATACGTCGCGGCACAGCTACGCTTTGCCGGCGGACAGCCCGTCGGTTGCGGCACTGTCGCGGCGCGCGATGGGAGCGCCGAGGGCGAAAAAGAGGGGCTTTCGTGGGACGCGGTAGATAAAATTTTGAGCCTGTATTAAGCGGCGCATGATGGCTAAAATCGAAATTTGTAGAGAAAATCTTGAGTTCGTATTGGACGGATGCGGCGTGTTGGCGGGCTTTAGCACGCGACTTGGCGGCGTAAGCGGCGGAGCATACGCGAGCTTAAATTTAGGAAATCACGTAGGCGACGATCCGCAAAACGTCGCGCAAAATCGTGAAATTTTAGCCGCCGCACTCGGTATCGCGCCGCGAAATTTAAAATTTATGCGCCAGATCCACTCGAACAAAGTTGAAATTTTATGTGCAGCTAGCGATGAAATCCCGCCTTGCGACGGGCTTGTGACCGATCTGCGCGGCGTGGCGCTGTGCGTGCTGGTAGCGGACTGCTCGCCAGTGCTGATCGCGGACGAGCGGCGCGGCGTGGTTGCCGCAGTGCATGCGGGGCGCGCGGGCGTGAGCCAGCGGATCTGTACCAATGCGATAAATTTGATGAGTGAACGCTTCGGCTGCGTCGCTGCGGAGCTGAAGGTATTCGTGGGTGCGAATATCAAGGCGAGAAACTACGAACTTGGCGGGCTTGATCTGGGCGAGTTTGAGCGCTACAAAACACAGGGGTGCTTCGATATGAACGCCGCGCTGCGCGACGAGCTCGCAGCTGCGGGGGTGCGAAACGTTAAATTTGATCCGCGCTGCACTTTTGAGAGCGAGCGACATTTTTCCTACCGTAGAGACGGCGTCACGGGGCGCTTCTGCGGCTTTGTGATGAATAAAATTTAATCTAAAATTCATGCGTTTTAATTGTAAATTTGTTTAGATAGAAGGGGTATTTGTCGTGAAATCTTAAGCAAATTTGCATGCGTCAGAATAAAAACAAAACACTATATAAGTTATGTAAAATCGCATAACAATCAAGCTTATTTTAATAAAATTTTAAATATAATCCTCATTTCATTTCACACGCATCAATCCTTGATTTAGTTGTAAATTTAGAGCAAATTTACGGGCGGATGCGGAGGAATAAACTAAATTTCGGGGCAACCCACAAGGAGAAAACTCATGGTAACAATGAGAGATTTGCTAGAGTGCGGCGTTCATTTCGGACACCAAACGCGCAGATGGAATCCGAAGATGAAAAAATTTATTTTCGGCGAGAGAAAAGGTATCTACATCATAGATCTACAAAAAACTATCCGCTACTTTCGCTACACTTATAATATCGTACGCGACGCGGCTGCCGAGGGTAAGACTATACTTTTCGTAGGCACCAAAAAACAAGCCGGCGCGACGCTAAAAGAGTACGCCGAAAAATGCGGCATGCCTTATGTAAGCCACAGATGGCTAGGCGGCATGCTGACGAATTTTTCCACTATCAAGCAATCGATCCGCAAGCTCGAAGTAATCGAGACTATGGAAGAGGACGGCTCAATAAATTTACTAACTAAAAAAGAGGCGCTAATGCTTCGCCGCAAAAAAGAGAAGCTCGAGCTTTATCTAGGCGGCATTCGCAATATGAAGGGCCTTCCCGATATGATCTTCGTCATCGACGTTGTAAAAGAAAAGATCGCCGTAGCGGAAGCTAACCGCCTAAAAATGCCGGTTATCGCGCCTTTGGATACGAACTGCGATCCGGACGTAGTCGATTTCCCGATCCCTGGCAACGACGATGCGATCCGCTCGGTTCAGCTTTTCTGCCAAGAGATGGCTGAGGCGATCAACGAAGGCAAGGCGCTTCGCGATCAAGACGCAAGCGAGGATGTCGAGCAGAGCGAAGCCGTCAGCGACGAGGAGAAAGAGGAAGTCGTAGCCGAGGCGATGAGCGAAGAGGATTTTGACGTAAATGAGGACGAAGAGTAATGGAAATCAGCGCGCAAATGGTAAAAGAGCTCCGCGAAAGCACCGGAGCGGGGATGATGGACTGCAAAAAGGCTTTGGTTGAAACAGATGGCGATATGGATAAGGCCGTCGATCTACTTCGCGAAAAAGGTCTCGGAAAGGCCGCTAAAAAAGCCGATCGCCTAGCTAGCGAGGGCCTAGTGAGCGTCGAAGTGGGCGCGGATCACAAGATCGCCACCATAAGCGAGATAAATTCCGAAACCGACTTCGTAGCTAAAAATCAAAATTTTATAAATTTAGTTAAAAATACTACTCTACATATCCAAAGCAAGGGCATTAGCAGCATTGATGAACTAAATTCCAGCATCATCGACGGCGTTAAATTCGATGAGCATCTAAAAAGCCAGATCGCTACGATCGGCGAAAATTTGGTCGTTAGAAGATTTGAGACGATTAAGGCGGGTGCAAACGGCGTAGTAAACGGCTACCTACACTCAAACGGTCGCGTAGGTGTAATCATCGCAGCAGCTTGCGACAGCGAGCGGACTGCGGAGGGTGCGAAAGAGCTTATAAAAAATCTCTGCATGCATGCAGCCGCGATGAAACCTCAGGTTATCAGCTATAAAGAGCTTGATCCCGATTTTATCGAAAAAGAATTCTTAGCTCTTAAAGGCGAGTTTGAGAAGGAAAATGAGGAGTTTGTGCGCTTGGGCAAACCGCTTCATAAGATCCCGCAATTTGGCTCGCGTGCGCATCTAAGCGATGAAATTTTAGCCAAAGAGATCGAAGCTTTAAAAGACGAGCTTCGCAAGCAAAATAAACCTGAAAAAATTTGGGATAAAATTTTGCCGGGTCAGATCGATCGCTTCATCGCCGATAATACTCAAATCGATCAGCGCCTCACGTTGCTAGGGCAATTTTACGTAATGGACGATAAGAAAACCGTCGAGCAGGTGATTGACGAAGAAGCTAAAAAACTAGGCGGCAAGATCGAGATCGTAAAATACGTCCGCTTCGAAGTGGGCGAGGGTCTAGAGAAAAAGAGCGAAGACTTTGCTGCCGAAGTAGCAGCTCAAATCGGCTAAATATGGAACTTCTAAAGGGCGTAAATCTTACTCACGCGTATGATTATACGCTCTTTGAAAATGTAAGCTTAAGCGTTCAAGAGGGCGAGAGTATCGCCATTTTGGGCGTTAGTGGCTGCGGCAAATCGACCCTGCTTCATATTCTATGCACGCTTTTAAAACCGAACTCGGGCGAAGTGATCTGCGGCGGGCGCAGTATTTACGAGCTAAGCTCCGATGAGAGACTTAAAATCCGCCGCAACGACTTCGGTATAATATTTCAATCCCACTACCTTTTTAAGGGCTTTTCTTCTGGCGAAAATATTGAACTCGCCGCCAAACTTACGAATAACGCGATAGATGATGGAATTTTAAAAAAGCTTCAGATCGAACATACTTTAAAGCAAGGCGTGGGCGAGCTTAGCGGTGGACAGCAGCAGCGTGTGAGTATCGCTCGCATACTTTGTAAAAAACCGCGCATAATCTTTGCCGACGAGCCTACTGGAAATTTAGACAAGGATACCGCAAACGAGGTCATGGACGTGATCTTTGATTACGTAAAATCCAGCCGTGGCGCGCTCGTGCTCGTGACCCACGATGAGAATTTAGCGCAAAAATGCTGCAAAGTTTATCGCCTAAATAACCGAAATTTAGCGCAAATATAAGCAATTAATAACCAAAAATATCTTACAATAGCCCAAATTCTTTCTAAAAGGTCATAAATGAAAATTCTACTTGACAATCACAATGAGCAGGTTGCAAGTGTCGTAAATATTTGCTGCGAGCGCATCGGTGCGGACCTGGTAGCATATAGTGCAGACGAGAGTGAATATGATTTGACGATAAAAAATTATGAATATGGCGATGATATTTCAAAATTTGATCTTAATAAAACGCTGTTTCTGACGCCTAAGAATGTCTCGGCGCCAGGAGCGCGATACACCCTTACCAAGCCTTTTTCGCCTCTTGAGCTCATCACGTTTATCAGCGAGTTTTCGGTTCAAAATATGAGCGTGCAGGCGAAAGAAAAAATGGCGAAAGAATTTGCCGACGCAAGCTCTGTGATGAAAGAGATCGATGCGATTGATCAGGCAAATTCCGCTTCGGGTAGTAATTTTGAAGAGCTTGTGGATAGCTTTTATGACTCCGGCAAGGATATACCGCTTTCGCAGCTGGCAAACGATATAGCGCCCGAGATTGCAGATGATGTGCCGCTTTCGCAGTTGGTAGGCGATATGCCGCACACGGACGAGATTGCAGATGATATTCCGCTCTCGCAGCTTGCAGATGAAGCAGCTCTTGCGGACACCATCGCCGATGATACGCCGCTTAATGCCGTCGCAGAAAAGATTGCGGATAATATTGCAGATGATATGCCTCTAAACTTAGCTGCTAGCGATATCCCCGAGGATGTGCCGTTAAGTAGTATCGGCACAAGCGAACCCACCGAAAGTAATCACGCGCCTCAAGATGAAATTCCACTCGCAAAGGATGACGCTCCGATAGCTCTAGCAGCGCTAGATTATGAAAATCCTAAGAATTCCAAAATGGATAAATCGCAAATAGAAGATGAAATTTCCACCACACGGGCAAGCGAAACTTTACCGCTTGCACAGCAAGAAGAGCCGCAAAGAGCTGGCAGCTCTAATGAAGCTGCTTTTGAAAAAAAAGCAGACGCTGCGCCTAATCTAGAGGAAACGAAAGACTCTGCGGACGTTACGCTTAAACAGCATGAGTCAGACAGCTCATTTGCCTATAAAACAGATGAAAAAAATTCTGCCTCGCGAGTAGTGCAAGATGCAGCTGGCGCGCCTGTTAACAGTAGATTTGATATGGATTTTTCCAGGCTTTTCGATAGCGCTGGCATGCCCGTGGAGGAGTTTGGCGGATATGATAATTTTGCCGCGGCTGCGTTTGCTTCCGATGAAAAAGAGGAGAAAAGATCCGCGCATGATAAAAATAAAACGGCTACGGATTTTCAAAAAACGCAAATTTCGTCTCAATACGAGGTCGCTTCAGATACGCCGATTGCGTTAGCGGGTGCGGGCGATATACCTCGCGAAAATCTTTATAACGCCGTTCCGTTTCAAAGTATGGAATTTAC
Source organism: uncultured Campylobacter sp. (assembly GCA_963522285.1). GTDB lineage: Bacteria > Campylobacterota > Campylobacteria > Campylobacterales > Campylobacteraceae > Campylobacter_B. The sequence continues at coordinate 41,759 of CAUQWV010000006.1, read as the reverse complement.
TGGCGGACTTGCACAGAATACGCCTATGTCTGCTCATAATGAAGCATGGAATTCAATTGGCGCAAATTTCGCAGCTTCTGCAAATTCTAGCAATACCGGGACTACAAATTCCACTCCTGCGCCAAATTTTTCGGAGCTAAACTTGCCGCACATATTAGATGCCTCAGATTTACCGAAGCAAAGCGAGCAAGCCAATAGCGTTGCCGGCGGGTTTGCGGACGGATTTTTGCGCGCTATGGAGGGCGATTTCGCAAACTCGTTTGCCGCAAGCTCTGCTGATAGCGAGCAATTTAAATCCGACAAGCTCGCAAAGAGCGCCGCGCAGCAGATAAAATTTAATGCTTCAAAGCCTATATCAAAGGCTTCGGAGCGCACAGAATTTAAATCTCCTAAATTTGGTGCGTCCGAGCAGGCAAATGAGATGAAATTTGGCGCACAAGCTATGCCGAATGAGCTTGCCGCTTCGGCTGCGGCGGAGTTTGCCAGCCTTATGGCAAGCGAGTTAGAGCCTAGCGCCAAAAGCGAGCCGCTGCGTAACGAGCACGGTAAAAAACCGAGCGCCGAGGAGCTGAAAACCAAACTGCGCGATGATCTGGAAGCGGGCATCGCAAACACGATCGAGAAATTTGCGGGCAGTAAGGACGCTAAAGACGCGCTGAAGGACTTTAAGATCAATATCGACATATCGTTTGGAGACAGATAGTGAAAGGCAAAATTTTGCTCGTCTCCGGTCCCAGCGGCAGCGGCAAAAGTACGCTCATAAAGCGTCTTATCGCAGAATTTGGCGAGCAGATATACTTCTCGATCTCCTCTACGACGCGTGAAATGCGTGCGGGCGAAGCGGATGGTGTGAATTATCATTTCATAAGCGAGAGCGAGTTTCGCGCAGGCATCGAGCGCGGAGAGTTTTTAGAGTGGGCATTGGTCCACGGCAAATACTACGGTACTTCGCTAAAAGCCGCTATGAGCGAGCTTGAGCAGGGTAAGATCGTGATTTTTGACATCGATGTTCAGGGCTATGAGATCGTGCGCGGAAAAGTGCCTAAAAGCGAGCTTACTAGCGTATTTATTACTACGCCGAGCTTGTCGGAGCTTAGAGATAGGTTGCGCGCTCGCGGCGATAATGATCCTGCCGATATTGCTTTACGCCTGCAAAACGCACAAGAGGAGATGGAGCGCCTAGGCGAGTATGATTATTTCATAATAAACGACCGCCTGGAAGCGGCGTATGAAAATTTAAGATCAATCTACAAAACTATCAAACTAGAAACGGCGAGCCGCGACATAGGCAAGCTAATCGAAATTTGGAAAATTTAAAGGAGAAAAAATGGGTTCTATGAGTATTGGACACTGGCTGATTGTTTTGATTGTTGTTGTGTTGCTGTTTGGAGCGAAAAAGATCCCAGAGCTTGCAAAGGGTCTAGGACAGGGCATAAAGACTTTCAAAAAAGAGATGGAAGAGGACGACGAACCGCAAAAGGTCGAGAAAAAGATGGAGCAAGAGGTTAAAGACGCTGAAATCAGCGATACTAAAAAGGCGTAAAGGATTTGAAAAATTTAGTCTTAAATGAAATTTTTAAAATTTTATCTCGCGAAGTCGTTTTAGAAAAACCAAAAGATAAAAGCTTAGCTCATTACGCCTCGCCCGAGGCTTTCGCGCTGGCTAAGGAGCTTCGAAAGGCGCCTAAGCTCATCGCCGAGGAGCTTGCGGCTAAATTTAAAGATAGCGAAATTCTAAGTGCCACGGCGGTGAACGGCTATCTAAATTTTCACCTAAAGCCCGCCGTGCTAGGCGCTCTTGCTGAAAATGCCCTTAGATTGGGCGGCGATTTTGCGAAAAACGACGCTGAGCTCGGAGGCGGGATTTTACCAGCTTCGGAAAAGCTTTGTGCAAGCGAACTTGCTTGCAAAAGCTCCACTGCAAATCTAGCTGCAAGCGGCAATGACGCCGCCAAATCGCAGAATTCCACCGCTAGGCAAAATTTTATTTCGCAGAATTCCGAGGAGGTGTCAAATTCCCTTGCTGTGCCAAAATGCGATGAGGCGCGGAATGCCGCCGCTATGCCGCAAAAAATTCTGCTCGAATACATTAGCGCTAATCCTACAGGCCCGCTTCATATCGGGCACGTGCGCGGCGCCGTTTACGGCGATACATTCGCGCGCATCGGGCGCTATCTGGGGCACCGCGTCGATACCGAGTACTACATCAACGACGCGGGCAATCAGATCGAGCTTTTGGGCACTTCGATCGCGCTTCGTGCGCGCGAGCTCGCAGGCGAGGACGTGAGCTACCCTGAGAAATACTATCGCGGCGAGTATATCGATGAGATCATCCCTCTTGCGCGCGCCCAATTCGGCGATGAAATTTTCAGCGACGAATCGCGCGTTTTGATCCTTGCGGAGTTTGCTAAAGACGAAGTGCTAAAGATCATCCAAAAAGATCTCGCAGACGCGGGCATTCATATTCAAAACTGGGCTAGCGAAAAGAGCCTCTACGGCGAGCTTGAGCTAACGATTAAGAAGCTTGAGCGCAGCGGCAAGATGTATGAGCAGGAGGGCAAAATTTGGATCCGCTCATCGCAGCTCGGCGACGAAAAGGATCGCGTCGTTATCCGCGAGGATGCGCGCCCGACCTATCTTGCGGGCGACATCGTTTATCACAACAACAAATTCGAGCGCGGATATGAGCGCTGCATCAACATCTGGGGAGCCGATCACCACGGCTACATCGCGCGCTTAAAGGCCGCCGTGCATTTTCTGGGCTATGACGAAAGCAGGCTCGAGATCATCCTAATGCAGATGGTAAATTTGCTCAAAGACGGGCAGACCTACAAGATGAGCAAGCGCGCGGGCAACGCGATTTTGATGAGCGACGTGCTCGCCGCGATCGGCAGGGACGCGATGCGATTTATCTTCATCAGTAAAAAGGGCGAGACGCCGCTTGAGTTCGACGTGGACGAGCTCGCGCGTGAGGACAGTAGCAATCCGATCTTTTACATCAACTACGCCCATGCGCGGGTCAATCAAATTTTTACCAAAGCGGGCAAGCGCGAGGCGGATGTCCTAGGCGCGGACTTTGGCGCGCTGGATGAAGCGGGGCTCGGCCTAGCTTTTGCGGCGCTTAGCTTGAATGAAATTTTAAACGACGCATTTAATTCGCGCGGCTTGCAGAAGCTGCCAGATTTCCTAAAGGCGCTCGCAGCGGACTTTCACAAATACTACAACGAAAACCGCGTCGTAGGCAGCGAGAACGAGGACGCGAAACTCAAGCTGTTTGCGCTCGTGGCGCTTAGTATCCGCACGGCGTTTGCTCTGATGGGCCTAAGCGCGAAAGAGAAAATGTAGCCGCTCAGGCTACATTTCGCGCCGATATCCCTAAATCTCACGAACGAAATTTTATGATTTAAAATACAAAGCGAAATTTTACTTAAAATTTATAGCTATGAAATTTTAAAGATCGGCTCTAAATTTACGGCTCGTAAAATTTCGATTTTAAAAATTTTACGAGCTGTTTTACGGTATCGCCACTGCGCTGTTCGTAAAATTTAAAATTCGGTCGTAAATTTACCGCTTGCGGAATTTTGAAATTTTAAAATTTTGCGGCATGGAAGTTCGAAGTAAAATTTTAAAACAAGGCTTAAGGTGCTAAAATTTTTGTGCAGATTAAATTTCATGCGACGAAATTTAATTCCTAAAATTCTCCTTGGCGGGATTTGCCTGCAAGAGCACTCCTTAAGCCCCGCGGCGCATCGCCGCAAAAAGGATAGATATGAGAAAGATCATCGACATAGCGGCGCTTTCGCTCGCCGTTTGTATCTTGATTATGGTGCTTTTTTGGCCGTCACCAGTTTTATCGTTTAAATGCTACCGCGGCGATGGAGCAAGCTGCGCGAAGCTGGGGCGCGACAAGCTCTCCCGCGGAGATTACGACGGCGCCAGGCTCGCTCTTGCTAAGGCTTGCGAGGCGGGCGAGAAAGATAGCTGCTTTGATTTGGGTGCCCTATACGATGGCGAGGGCAATGCGACGCAAGCGGGCGTATTTTATGATGTAGCCTGTGATAAAAACGTCGCCATAGCTTGCCATAAGCTAGGCAACCTATATCAAAGGGGGCGCCTGGGTAGGGACTTCGTTGCCGCCGCGCAGCACTACATTAAGGCCTGCGATTTGGGCTATGCTAAGAGCTGTCATAATGCGGCCGTGGTCTATTTCACGGGCGGTTTTGGGCTTGCGGCGGACCTGGCAAAGGCGGTGAGCTTTTTCGAGCGAGGTTGCGACGGCGGGCTAGTGGATAGCTGCTATAATGCCGGCGTTGCGTATGATAAGGGTCTCGGTGCGCCGCAGGATCGCGACAAGGCGGAGAAGCTTTACACCAAATCCTGCGAGCTGGGCTACGGCGACGCTTGCAATAATTTAGGCTATTTATATGTGAGCAAGGGGGATCTGCGCGGATTTTCCAAGGGGCTTGGATGTGTCAAAAAGGGCTGCGATGCGGGCAATAAAAAATCCTGCCAGCTCTACGAATTCATGAAAAACGAAATTTTAAAGAAGTAGGCGCTTGGTAGCCCGGGGCACATTATCCGTCGCGAGGCATCTGTTTTGTATTACTCGCCGTGCACCGTCTGTCGTATGGCGTCTATTGTGCTATCCGCCTTGCACCGTCTATCTACGCTACTCGTCGCGCGGTATCGGTTTTTACGATGGGCTTGTCTGCGATATTGCCGCGGCGGATTTATGAGTTTTCGTAGCGTGCCAAATTTCGCCGCGATTTTGCGACATGCGAAATTCGGCAAGGCGCAGAAAGCCCATGCATGCGGCTTGCTAAATTTAGCGGCGGAGCTTTACTTGAAATTCTATCGCTATGAAATTTTAAGGCTTAGTTCTAAATTTAGGGCTTGCAGAATCTCAACTTTAAAATTTTATGGGCGGCGCTGCAAGCAAGACAAAATTTAGATTTTAAAATTTTACGGCGCGGAATTTAGCGCGGAAGTAAAGCGCGAAGCTGTTTGAGGAGGTAAATTGGAATATGAGATCACGGGCGAGGTTCGAAATCTCCGCGTCCACGCCGCAAGAGGAAATAGCAAAATTTGGGTATTTTTCGAGATAGACGGCGTGAAGCTGCGCGGCGAGTTTAACGATATCCCCGTGGAGGAGGGCGAGCTTGCGCGCGCGTATTTTATCCGCGGAGGATACGCGGGCAGCTACGTGATTACGCGGGTTCAGGTAGCGCGCAAACCAAGCCCTTTGCGCCGCAAGCTGGGGATCGCGACCGCCGTGTGCACGCTTGGCTTCGGCGCGGCGCTGTGGATTGTAGGCTTTGGGATTTTAAACGTCGGCGGGAGAGGCTCTCTAATTAATTTTGTCTGTGTCGCCGCGGCAGGATTTGGGGTGCTAAAAGAGGGCGCGGGCAATCTTAAAATGTGGCTAAATCAGCGCACGTCCGAATAGATCGCCGCCGCGACGTAAATTTCATAAATTTAATCCGCCGAATAAAATTTACTCACGCCGCCGTATCTTTGCGACGTAAATTTTGCTAAAATTCGCTCCGAGCGCAAAATCCGCCGCGCAAATTTAGAAAGAAGTAAATTTTGAATATAAACGAAGCGATAGTTGCCACCGCCAAAAAGCAAAAAGAGTGCCGGCTAGCATTTGCAAAGTATCTGTTTTTGGGAATTTTATTTATAATAGTGCTACCCGTAGGCGGCGGATTTGCCGTATGGCATCTTTTTGAAAATCGCCTTGCACCGCTATTTTTTATCATTATCTATATTCCGTTTTTTCAAGCCGCGCTAATGGCTAACGCGAGCCGAGTGACCAGCGAGTTGGGGGGATTACAAAGCGTTTTATAAAGACGTTTTCGTCCGCGCCGCCATCCGCGAAGTTGGTCTAAATTTTAACTACGATCCATTTGCCGGCATCAGCCTTAAAGAATTTCGCAAAATCGGCATCTATTCGCCCGATGAGTTTCGCGCCGAAGACCAAATCAGCGGCATTTATAACGGCGTCAAATTTAACCTCAGCGAAGCGATCCGCATCCCAAACGGCGCGACGCTGGAAATTGGCGACTCGGCGGCGCTAAATTTGCTATCCGCGATAGTTTTTGCTTGGTCGACGATGAAGGATATGCAGGCGTTCAGCGGCTCGGTCTTGGTCTGCGAGTTTTACAAGAAATTTAGCGGGCAAACGATAGTCGCGAGCCGCACGCTAAACACCAGATTTTTAGGCGAAAAAGAGCAGATGGACGACGTGTTTTTTAGTAAAGAATTCCGGGTCTTTGCGGACGATAAAGTAGAGGCTAGGTATCTTTTGACGCCCGCGTTTATGGAGCGTCTGCGAGAGCTAAAGGAAAAATTCGCGGGGAAAATGGGGCTGAGCGCGGCGTTTATGGACGATAAATTTTATCTATTTTTAAACGGAGCGAAAAATAAGTTTGAGACGACGCTCTTTTCGCCGCCGCCGAGCCTTGAGGACGCCGCGGGGATCAAAAATGAAATTTTAGAGCTTTTGCGGGTCATAGACGAGCTAAATTTGAACCCTGATTTGAGTAGAGCGGCGATTTTGGCTGATTAACGCGCGACGCTATTTGGCGGATAAGATCCGCTTGCACTGTGAGAGAGTGCATTACTTGTCGCCTATCGAAATACATTGCGGCTCGAGTGCTATTTCTCCGCCAGCCAAAGTGTGCTACGCTTTGGTCGTATCCTTCCACTGCCTATCGAGATGCGCTAAAGCCTGGATTGCTTCTATGCTACTTACCGAGATGCGCTACGGATCGGATCGCTCATTTTCGCTACCGGCGGGGGCGTGCTTAAGTAGCTCCTATTCGCGAGCGAATAATCTGCAAAATTTTTCCCAGTCGTGCAGATAGACGAGCCTGTGCTCTTTGCCATTTTCGTCTATGTAGATGCCTTGCGTCGAGCATAGGCTCATCTTTTGCCAGTAGTCGAAAAACGGCAACGCCTCGATGTCATCTTGCAGTACACCTCGCATCGTGCCGTTATCGTAAATTTTTAAATCATAATAAGTCATTTCCATTTTTAACCTTTCTAAATTTTATCACGATGAGATTCTGCCGCGATAAAATTCTACTTTCTTAAAATTTTACTGAGATAAAATTCCGTAAGTCGGATTTAGAATTTTAAAATTCCATGCGCCACGAAATTTGCTGTAAATTCCGCCCCTTTAAATTTTGCGGCGTCAATCCTCGATAAAATTCTGTAGAATTTAACTGCAAGTAAAATTTAGCCTGCCAGCGCCTTTAGCTGTTCGGCGCTTAGCCCATCCACCAAAATATAGCTAGCATCGATGAAGCGGTAGCTTTGCTTCGGCAAGCGCGCAATAAACTCGTCGTATTCCAGCTCGGCGATTGCATGGTAGTTATCGGCGTCGTTTTCGTCGCCCTCTATGCCTATGAGCGCGATCTGCCAGCGCGCTACGTCGTTATTTTTCAGCATCTCGGTGTTTTGCCATTCCACAAACGGTTTGTAGGGCAGGATGGTAGGCAGGTCCTGCGTGAGCGCGTATGAGCCCATTATCGTGCCGTCATCTCCATTTCGATAAAACCTCTGTCGCGCGCTGTAAGCGTCGAGGTATTGCACCTCGGTCAGCCGCCTGCTAAAATCGGCAGAGGGGTTGTATGAGGCTAAAATTTCATCCATCATCGCGCGGTTTATCGCAAAAGGTCTCTCTACTCCGTAGCAAAAATTTACCTCTGTATCGCCGCTTAAGTGCTGATCTATCGAATGCAGTCCCGCCGATATATCGCGCTCGTAGTCGAATTGTTCTATCCTGTCGTGGGTGTAAATTTCGCCGTTTTCATCCGCGATCTCGCTTTGCAGCTGCTTAGATAGCGCCTGTAAATATGAGATCGCCAAAACCCAATCAAATACCGTTGCTGGCGTATTTACGCGCACGGCGTAGCTTTGCTGCTCCTCGTCATATCTTAGCTCCATTCCGCGCCCGCTCTTGCCCCGCACGCCCAAAATCAAGCACTCCTGCTCGCTCAAAGGCGATTTTAAAAACTCCCTCTCGTCAAAATCCTCGGCGCTCTCGTCTATGTCAAATACCGATAGATCGGGCAGGATCTCCAATGCCTTGCCTACGCTCATGGCGTCCGAATAGCCCATAAATAGCGGTCGCTTTTTGTTTTTGACGCGAAATTCTACGCTCACCCTTTTCTCCTTTGTTAAATTGGCAAAATTATAGCGTAAATTTTACCCGCCGCGGCGGGCTAAATTCGCAGCGCAAGGAGTTGCAAAAAGTAAGCTTAAAGCTTTTTGGGAGTAGAATTTAAGTGGGTAACACAGGCGGTAAATTTAATCAAAGGAGCGAAAATGATGAAAGATTAGTGCTGCGTCCTAAAGCATTTGACGGCGGGCGAGACGGGCGGTTTTGACAAGATAGGCGAGATGAATGACGGCGAGTTTTTGGATGCGCTTATCGGAAAAGGGCTTGTTTGGATGCTTGACTGGGCCGGCGAGGACGAGACGGGAGATGCAGGCAAATTTATCAGCTCTAGGCTTGAGGCATTGCAAAGCGGCGTGGCTCTAGAGTGCGATAAAATTTACGCAAAGCTCGAAAAAGAAGCAAAAAAAGAGGGTTTCGAGCGCGGCGATGCGAGCCTATTTTTGATGAACGAGTTTCAAAAGGCGCTAAAGAAGAGCGATTTTAGGCTCTTTACTTTGGATCTTCATAGCGACGCTTATTATCTGCTCGTCGCGCACAAGGACGCCGAGAAAGATTTTAAAAAGCTAGGCAAGCGCGAGGAACTATTTTGGGATATCGCGCCGTGGGGTAAGCGCCGCAAAAGGCAGATCCTTTACGTCATAAACTGCGAGTGCGGCGAGATGTCCGCGTGGCAGCTGGATGCGGACGAGCCGTCGCCAAGAGATGAGGTTTGCGAGGTCTGCGGGCGGGTGCTTTTTGACGCAGACGGCAACGCGATGCAGCCTTTGGAGAAGGAATTTATCTGATCTTGCTTATCGCGGTTTTGCGTGCGAAGTTTTGGTTGGATGAAAGTCAAATTTTATTGCGCAGATTGACAGGATTTGGCGCACAGGTTTGGTTTGCAGCTCGGCGGCGAAGCGCAGTTTAAATTTAATGCTTGCTCGGGCGGCGGAATGTGTTTTGATGCGGCTCGCTCTGGTAATCAAATACGCTTCGGCGCGGCTTGTTTGGTTTTCTATTCACGCGAGCGGCGAAATTCGCGGCTTGCATTTGTATCTCGCAAGACCGCAGTGCAGGACGCACTCTTTTAGTTCTTGCATTCCGCTTTTACGTTCTTGTCTCTCAAGTTTGCAGTCGCGGACGTATCCATTCATGCTACGCTAAATTTTGATTTTAATGGCTACAGACATCAAGCCTATTTCGTTAAAATCAAAATTTAGCTCTGTTGCGATCACTAAATTTATAATCCTGTAAATTTAAAATTTTAAGCGTAAAATTTTGACCTAAAATTTCTAAAATCTATAAATTTTAAAATTCTAAATGCAATACGAGCTTACCGGCTCGCTTGTCATAAGGCTCGTAAATTCTGCTGCAACTAAAGCGGGCAAGCTCGTTTGATTTAAAAATAAGACAAAATTTTAGCTAGAGCGCCCGAAAAGAATTCCGATATTAGCGCGCCCTTAAACGCGCTATGTTTGAAATCCGAAACCGATGAGGTGCGGCGAGGCTAGCCGCGAGCTTTGGCGATGCACGCCTCAATCGCCGCCATCACCGCTGCGCGAAACCCCGCCGCCTCCAGCGCCGCGAGTCCCTCAATCGTCGTGCCCGCAGGCGAACAGACCGCGTCTTTAAGCTCCGATGGGCGCTTGCCGCTTTGCAGCAGGCACGCCGTGCCCTCTACCGCCGCCGCTACCGCGTCGTAGCACAGCGCCCGCGGCAGTCCGCCCCGCACGCCCGCATCCGCCGCCGCCTCGATAAAGGCGCACACATACGCAGGCAGGCTACCTGCAATCCCCGTAAATGCGGCAAAACCAGCCTCGTCTATCTCGTAGAATTTGCCGATTTTGGCGGCTAGAGCTCGCACGATCTCCCGACTAGCCTCATCAAAATACTCGCCGTAGCACAGCGCCGTAGCCGACGCGCCGATGCCCGCGGCGACGTTTGGCATCGCGCGGGCTACGAAAACATCCGCACCCACGATATTTTGGGCGCGCTCTAGCTTGAAATTCGGCGCCAAAAGAAGCAGAATTTTGCCCGCAAGCTCGGGCGCGATCAGGTGCAAAATCTCCTCGTAGCTGGCGGGCTTGGTCGCGAGCACGATTATATCCGCTTCGTGAGCCAGTTGCGTCTCGTCTTGTAAAATTTGCACGTCGTAGCGCTTGCGCAAAAATTCGTTTTTGCTTCTAGCGTAGGCTAGGACTTGAAGCTTCGTATCGGAGCTGGACTGCGCGCAGGCGGAATCACGTTCGTGGCTCGCAAAATCCTGCTCTAAATTTGCGGAATTCCGCTCGCAAGCGGTAAAATTTTGAGTATCGGGCATAAAATTCCGCTCGCCGTGCGCGGAATTTTCTCCGCTTGCCGTGCAATTTTCTTTATCCTCTGCAAAATTCTCTCCGCCCGCCGCGCAATCTTGTCCGCCGGCTCTGCAAAGTGCGGCGATCATCGCCTCGCCCATATTTCCTCCGCCGATAAATCCCACTTTCATTTTCGCTCCTTTCAAAGCTAAATTATGCCTCAATGATAGCTCAAAATTTCTTTATCCGCCCTTGCGGCGCGCGGTTTATCTACGTAAAAGCAAATTTTAGCTACAATCTCGCCTAAATTTTTAAAAAAGGATGCGTTATGGCAATAAACGTTTTTTACGACAAAGATTGCGATTTAGGTTTGATTAAGGCTAAAAAGGTCGCTATGATCGGCTTCGGCTCACAAGGACACGCTCACGCCGAAAATTTACGAGATAGCGGCGTAGAGGTCATCGTGGGCCTTAAAAAGGGCGGCGCGAGCTGGAGCAAGGCCGAGGCAAAGGGCTTTAAGGTAATGAGCGTCGGCGAAGCTACGAAAGCCGCTGATCTTGTGATGATCCTAACGCCTGATGAGTTTCAAGGCGACATTTTCAAAGCGGAGATCGAGCCGAATTTAAGCGAGGGCAACGCGATTGCGTTCGCGCACGGCTTTAATATCCACTTCGGACAGATCATCCCTCCAAAGGGCGTCGATTGCATTATGATCGCTCCGAAAGCCCCGGGTCACACCGTCCGCAACGAGTTTGTAAGCGGCGGCGGCGTACCGATGCTGATCGCCGTTTCGCAAAACGAAAGCGGTAGAGCCAAAGAGCTTGCTCTAAGCTACGCAAGCGCGATCGGCGGCGGTCGCACCGGCATCATCGAAACGACTTTTAAAGCAGAGACCGAGACTGACCTTTTCGGCGAGCAGGCTGTGCTTTGCGGCGGACTTTGCGCGCTCATCAACGCAGGCTTTGAGACCCTCGTCGAGGCTGGATATGAGCCTGAGATGGCGTATTTTGAGTGCCAGCACGAGATGAAGCTGATCGTGGATCTCATCTATCAAGGCGGCATGGCCGATATGCGCTACTCGATCTCAAACACCGCAGAATACGGCGATTACGTAAGCGGAAACCGCGTCGTAAACGAAAGCAGCAAAGCGGCGATGAAAGAGGTGTTAAAGGAGATCCAAAACGGCAAATTTGCAAAAGACTTCATCCTCGAGCGCAAGGCGGGCTACGTGCGAATGAACGCCGAGCGCAATATCACGGCAAATAGCTTGCTTAGCAAAACCGGCGAGAAGCTTCGCGCGATGATGCCGTGGATCGCCAAGGGTAAGCTCATAAACAAAGATAAAAACTAATTTCGGCTGAGCTTTGGCTAATACAAATCCACGCGGACGTCGCAAAAAGCGCCCGATCAATTATATAGCGATCGCCTTTGTCGTAATCTTATGCTTTTTAAGCGGTGCGGTTACCTACGCGGTTTTGGATCTCGTATTTTCGGGCAATAAAGCCGCGTTACAGCAAAGTTCGCGCAAACAAACTCCCGAAAGCCATTCCGATTCTCGCGGTAAAAAGCCGCGTTTAAGCGCTGCGGAGAAGGAAGCGCTGATTCAAAAGGAGCTTGATAAGATCGCCGAGCAAAACATAACCGCGCCGAAGCTTCCCGTAGAGCCTGCCTCGCAAAATTCCGCAGGACAAAATTCTATAAACGACAATTCGCAAAATTCCGCAAATTCTATGGCTTCCGCAAATTCCGCCGCCGTAAATTCGGCAGATGACGGATCAGACGTAAATTTTACCGCGTCAAATTCCGCTTCAGAAAATTCCATAAATTCTACCGCGCAAAGCCACGCTTCCGGCAGCGCGGACGATCTTTCTAAATCGCCGCGCAAGGCTTTGCCCGCAGGCTCTCGCGCAAAGCTAGCGATCATCATCGACGACGTAGGCACCGACGAGCAGGCGCAAAAGCTCATTGCTCTGCCCGTGCGCGTGACGCCGTCCATCTTCCCGCCCGAGTATCAGCGCAAGGACACGCGCTCGCTCGCTCGCGGCTTTGAGCATTACGCGATCCACCTGCCGATGGAGGCGAGCTCTGCCAAAAATAATTCCGCAACGCTGCGAGCTTCGGATAATTACGAGAAGCTGCGCGGCGTCATAGCCAAGCTGCGCGCGGACTTTCCGAACGCTAAATTTATAAATAACCACACCGGTTCTAAATTTACCGCCGACGAGCGCGCGATGCAAAATCTGCTGCGCGCGATGAACGAGTATGGATTTTTATTTATCGACTCGCGCACGAGCCCCGCTACCAAGGCTAAGGCGGTGATGAATGGGCTCGGTATGCGATACGTGCATCGCGATGTGTTTTTAGATAATCAAAATAGCGTCGCTGCGGTGCGCAAAAAGCTGCGAGAAGCCGTGACGCTTGCTAAAAAACAGGGTTACGCCATCGCCATCGGCCATCCCAAAAGCTCTACTTTGCGCGCGCTTGCGAACAGCGCCGACATCCTAGGCGAGGTCGATTTGGTCTATTTGGACGAAATTTATGAGTACTACGAGTGAGCTTAGTTTTAAAATTCAAAGCCTAGCAAGGCTCGGTGCGAGCGAGCCTGCGCAGCTGTATTTTAGGGGCGAGCCGGCGCTGCTTCAAAAGCGCCGCATCTCGATCGTGGGCTCGCGCAAGATGAGCGTTTATAGCAAAAATTTGATCCTGCGCCTTGCGCGCGCTTTGAGCGATGCGGACTTTTGCGTCGTAAGCGGCGCGGCGATCGGCTGCGATATAGCCGCGCACGAAGGGGCGTTTCCAAACACGATCGCGGTTTTTGGAAACGGCCTTGATCAAATTTATCCCGCGCAAAACGCCGCCATGATCGGCAAAATTTACGAGCGCAGCCTCGCGCTTAGCGAGTATGAGGACGGCGTGAGCGCGCGCGGATTTCAGTTTTTGCAGCGCAACCGTATCGTCGTGGCGCTGTCCGAAGCGCTCATCGTCGCTCAAGCCGAGCCCCGCAGTGGCTCGCTACAAAGCGCGCGCCTGGCCCGTGAGATGGGCGTACCCGTGTATGTGCTGCCGCACCGCATGGACGAGAGCGCGGGCACGAACGATCTGCTCGCAAAATCTCAGGCGCGACTGATCGCGGATTTTGGCGAGTTTGTCGCCTCTTTGGCTCCGCAGACGCCGCAAAACACTGAGCGCGCGCAGGATGAGGTGATGGAATTTTTAGCTCTAAATTCTGATCTACAAGCGGCGATTGAGCGCTTCGGAGATAAAATTTACGAATATGAGCTTGAAGGCAGGATCGAAATTTTAGGCGCAAAGATCGTGGCAAAGTAGCCGGCGGCAGGCGCTTACTCGCCGTGGTTTGATCGGCGCCGTCCGCCCGCACGGCTTGTTTGCACGGCGCGTAGTCTGCGCAGTCGGAGTTTAAATTTAGAAAAAGACGGCTCGGTAAAATTTTACCTTCCGCAAGTAGTACTTGGCTTAAAATAAATCGGCGCAGTTTGTTTGTGCAGCTCCGCTCGCCCCGCTTGCGGTAATGATCGGTTTGTGAATGCCGCGCGCGATTTATAAATACTTTGCGGCGTGGAATTTAAGCGTTAAAATGCATGAAATTTTCTGAAATAGCGTTTAAATGTTTGTTTGCCCATCGTGCTAATTTTTTATGGGTAAATTTGGCTACGAATTTCAGCGCAAGCGTGGTAGGCTGAATTTGTCGCAAGGAAAAATTTTGGTTGTGGCGACAGAATTTTACTAACGATGAGGCGAGCTTGCGTTCGGTCGTCGTGCAGATGCGGACCCATTTTAAAATTTTAATTTCGCGCGGGGTGGGTTGGTTGCACGTCCGGCACCTGCACGGCAAGGTTTATGTCCGCTGTGCATTTGGGTGTCGCTTATGTGCGGCTCGCGCGGATGTAGCGGGGGTGTGCTGAGCCGGGCGTGGCGATCGAAATTTTGGAATTTGAAGCTCGTGGCACGCTAAATTTAATAGGCTCGCAAGTGGCGCGAGCGAGTGAAATTTATTATGCCTATTTTGTATGAAATTTCATAAAATTCCACGCTGAAATTCTGCGATGAAATTTAGCTATGAAATTTCGATCGCGGAATTTTGTTGGCATAATTTTAATAGCGAAATTCCGTAAAATTCCATAAAATTTAATGTAAGTAAAGGATGAAATTTGATAGTTGCGATCGATCTTGGGCTTAAACGTATCGGCGTGGCGGCGGCACCAGATGATAAGACGCCGCTTCCGTGCGAGCCGATCCTGCGCAAAAACCGCACCCAAGCCGCACGCGAGCTAAGCGAACTGCTGCGCGAAAAGGGCGCCAGCGTGCTAGTGCTGGGCGTGCCACGCGGTGGGGCGAGCGAGGAGGAGATGAGCAGGCGCATACGGCACTTCGCCTCGCTGCTGGATTTTGACGGCGAGATAAAATTTCAAGACGAGAGTTTTTCGAGCGCCGAAGCGGCGGAGTTTGCGAGCAAAGGCGCTAAGGGGGGCGGCAAGGATCCGCGCTTTGATAGCATCGCCGCGACGATAATTTTGCAGAGGTTTTTGGCGAGCAATGGCTAGGCGCGTGCGTGGCAATGTAATTTGCGCTCGGCTGCGCAAGAGGAAATCGTCGCTCGTTCGCTTTATCGCTTTCTGAATGCTCGTGGATCTTATCTTGCCTAGTAAAACGGATAGAATTTATGCGCGCCGAAAGTCGGTAAAATTTTCATCGTTCGCTAAAGCTTGGCGAAATTTTGCTTTGCCCGCAAAGAGCCTGCGGAATTTATTTTGGCGGTAGCCGTAAATGACGCTTTAGGTGGTTAAACCGAGCGAGATTGACGGCGGTTTGAGCTTTAAGTAGTGAGGCTTATGCATTTTGGCGATTTGCGCTCGCGCGCACGGCTGCTATTTTAAAGTTTTTTCAAGGTCTATTTAGACGCAAAAAATGCTAAGCAAAATTGCAAAAACGTGGATGCATCATAGAATAGGGCGCAAATTTTGTGATAAATTTCATTTAGGGAGCGGTTATGTTTAAGATCACGATGTTAGTAAAAATGGCACCGGGTATCACGCAGCAAGAGTTTGTGGCGCACTGGGCGGCGCATTCACAAAAGGTTTTAGCTAATCAAAAGGCACTAAATATCGTCCGCTATGCAAAAACCATGCCCGTTTTCCCCGAGGGGCAGAGCACCGAGCGCGAGACGGCGACGTTTGGCTACGACGCGATGGGCGAGCTGTGGTATGAGAGCGTGCAGGCGTTTGCGGATGCGCGAAACAGTGAGGCGGCGCGAGCGGTGCTAGCGGAGCTGATGGCAGATGAGGCGAGGTTTTGCGATATCAAAAATTCCGTGATGTGGTTCGGCGAGGAGGAGGCTGTGATAGAGTTTGAGCGCTAGGGGGCGCGGCTTGCAACGGATAAATTTTTTAAGTAAAGCTCTTTGAAATGAATATAATTCTACGTGGCGTTTGGGTTTTAAAACTAGCAGAATTTTACGAGTTGGGCTTGCGTGGCTGAAATCGCAATCGCAGTCTACATAGATGGAATTTATATGCGCTATACAGATACTGCGCGGCCTAAATTATTTTAAGACTCACATATCTAAGTGGTGCGATCTAAGAATTATGGGTATTGAGCCGAAACGCCTAAAGACGCATTACGCCTGCAGTTTTGGCATAGGCAAGCCTATTTCTAAGATAAAATTTAAAGGCTGGCGGCGTAAAATTTTTTAAAATTTCTAAGCAGCAATGCAAAATTTTCAAAAGTTTTTTAGGGCGTGGCAAGATACTTACTACGGGCTTGGTATGCAACAAAATATTTTACGCGTGAAATCTGCCCTAATAAATCGTCATTGCAGAGGCTGTAGGTGTTTCAGACCTCAAGATCAAATGCTTTATTATAAATACTGCAGGCGCCGTGGATGCCGCATAGATGTGCGAGTAAAAAATTGAGGCAAGCCAGTCATAAAAATAATCTTGCAAGTAAAATTTTAATTTGCCTTTTTAAAATTCCGCTCAAAGTTCCGTTTAGAATTTTATTTAAAATTTTGCTTGGGATTTTGATAGGAATTTTGCAAGAATTCGCCGCAAATTTCACAGCTATTATCAAAAATTAAAATTTTATCCCTCGCTTTTTGCTATAATTATTTTTAAAATTTAAAAGGAGCAAAAATGAAAATTTTAGCGTCGATTGCCGCACTAATCGTAGCAGTCTACTTGCTCGCGCAGATATTTTTCCCGCAGGTGATCTCGTTTATCGGATGCGGCGTCGGTAGGGCTAATTCATGCGAAGACTACGGAGCATATTTACTTGAGGAGCGCGATTATGAGGCAGCAAAAAAGCCGTTTGAAAAAGCTTGTGAAGCAGGGCTAGAAAATAGCTGTGCTATCGCGGGAGATTTATATTACGACGAGCAAAATTTATATAAAACTACGAAAGATAAGGGCAAGTCCGCGCGGTTTTATTCCAAAGCGTGCGAGCTGGGAGCTGCCAAAGCTTGCTACAACGCCGCGATAATCTCTTATAAAAATGCGGATAAGAAAAATACGTTCGCATTTTTTGCCAAATCATGCGATTTGGGATTAGGCGAGGGCTGCTTAAACGCTGCGGTCGCTAGCTACGAAGAGAAAGACTATCAGGGCGCTCTTAAGTTTTTCCTCAAATCTTGCGATGCTGCTTTGGCAGAGGGATGCCAAAGGGTCGGGCTAGCGTATTCAAAAAAGGAATTTGGCGAGCCGGATCTGGATAAGGCGATGATCTACTACGACAAGGCTTGCAAACTGGGAGCGGAGTTTAGCTGCAATGTAGTAGCCGCGATAAATAAAATAAATGCAAGCGAGGCTAATGCTACTAAATAGATGGTAGGGCTAGCTAGATAATACGGCGAGATCGAAATTAGTATAGAAATTTTGCGGAGCTTTATGGGATTTTATGGAATTCCGCGGAATTTTATTTCTAAATTTTATCGCTGAAATTTTTGAATGCAAGCTTTTATGTTAAGTTAAAACGTTGCGTCATAGGTTTTTGAGATCACTTCGCTGCTAAGGTTTAACGGATACTGCGCGGAAAAGATGCGATAAAAAATTTACTGTGAAATAAATAAGCGATAGATTATCTTAGATTCCTTGGTTTTTAATTTGTATTAATCTCAAACGACAAGCTGCTCAGCAAAAAAACTGCCGTATTAAATATAAAATTTAAATGCATAAAAATAAGATAAAAACCGATAAAATTTATGGCTGAGCCTTAATTTTTAAATTTATTCAAAATTTGCTACTAAATTACCATCTCATAGGGATTATACGGAATGTAGACTTCTGAGAATTTAATGCTTATTATCGATTAAGATCTTTTAAAAGTATTTTAAAATGATTTATTATACACTATATAAATTTTTATTTTATATAAAGGACGATGATGCATCATTTTAAGAATGAAAAATTCCTCCAACTCACTTTAAAACCTACCGGCGCGGTTAAATTGAAAAAATTAACCGCTCTTAGTGCGATAACCGCGTGTTTATTATTTCCCGTGCATCTACTTTCTGGCGAGATCAGAATTTACGTGGCGATACGTCTATGCTTGCGAATATAGCGAACTATGACAACTCCTTCGGTCCGCAAAACCTAGACAACGTCTCGGAAAATCAAATTTTCGTAACGGCAGGCGACATCGGCTCGGTCTTCGGAGCTTACCGTGATGAAGCGGGCGCTAAGCTGCAAAATAACGTCGTTCAAATTTTAAACGGGAACATCTCTAACGTTTTTGGTAGCAGCGCCAGAAATGGCGACACTTTAAATAATCAAGTAAACATTCTGCGAGGAAGCGTCAGGGGCGACACCGTGGGCGGCTATAGCTTTTTTAATAACGCCAACGGAAATATCGTAAAGGTAAAAACGAGCCTAGATGTAAGCTTGGGTAATGTTTTCGGCGGATATAGCAAAAGAGGCGAAGCCTCAAACAATACCATAGAGATCGATGGAAAAAATGTCGTCGTAAACCGAGATATTAGAGGCGGCTACGGCGATAAAGCCACAAATGGAAATTTAATCACTATTAAAAATGACTTGATCAAAAAAGACGTCGTGGGCGGTTACGGCGGCTCTACGACCTCTTCTTCTAACCGCATCCAAATCTCGGGAGGCAAGCTAGAAGGAGAGATCACCTCAGGCTACAGCTACGCAGGAGAAGCCTCAAATAATATCTTAGAAGTCTCAGGCGGAGAGATAAACACTAAAAGTAGAATTCAAAGCGGATTTAGCATAGCAAACAACGCCGTAGAGAATAAGGTTAAAATTTCGGGCGGTAAGATAAGCTCAAGCGATAATATCTACTCAGGACAGAGCCAAGAAGCAAAAGCTAGCGACAATAGCTTAGAAATTTCAGGAGGAGAGGTAAGCGCTAAGAATATCTACGCAGGCTATAGCGGAAGTACTTTCTTTGGAGAGCTTAAAGGAAAGGAAGCTTTGAATAACTCCGTTAGAATTTCAGGAGGCACCGTAAAGAGCGACGGAATTTATGGAGGCTACAGCCTTAATGATAAGGCAAACGGCAATAGGGTTGAAATTTTAGGAGGGGAAATACAGGCTAAACTGATCGCGGGCGGCTACTCGAGCAGCTCTAACGGCAAAAAAGCCATAAATAACACCGTCAGCATAAGCGGAAATCCAAATTTAGCAGGTGCGTCCATCTACGGTGGATATTCGGATAGCGCGGTAAGCGGCGATCTTTTCAGCGGCAATACCTTCGAGCTGCGCTCAAGCAGCGCCGGTATCAATAAGCTCAAAATCAAACACCTAGCCAATTTTCAGTATCTAAATTTTGAGATCCCAAGTGGCGTAAAAAACGGTGACACCCTTCTTACGATAGACGGCACTAGCGACGTCGATCTAAGAAGATCCACCGTAAAATACGGCTTCGTAAATTCGCAGGGGTTAAATTTCAACGTCGGTGATAGGATAAATTTGATTCACACCTCAAACGCCAACGTCTTACGCCCGAGCGATAGGGAAAATTACAAGCAAGTCGAAGTGATGGCGGGCGTTTCTAAAATTTATAAATTCGAGCTAAAAGATGACACGACGCAGCCGAAACACCTATACATCCAAGCCGTCGGTAGCACGACGCAGCCGAATAATCCAAATCAGCCGAATAATCCGAATCGGCCCGCACCTTATGTGGAAAATCCGAAAACCAAATCGTTTTTGGAGTCAAATTTAGCTGCGGCGGCGTTTATCGGTCAAGGAGCCGATCTGATCGCTGGCAGCGGCATAAAGTCCATGGTGCGGGCTTCTAGCGACGGCATCGGCTCGTTCGTCAGCCTAGGCTCCGGCGATATACGATACGAAACGGGCTCGCACGTGGACGTCAGGGGGCTAAATTTATTAGCGGGCGTATCTAGCAGCATAGACAATTTTACTTACGGAGCGTTCGTGGAAGCGGGCTTTGGGCAGTACGACAGCTATAACTCCTTCGGTAACGCGGGCATCGCGAAGGGCGACGGCGACAGCAAATACTACGGCGCGGGCGTTATGCTACATAGCGAGCTCGCGGATAAATTTTACGCAGAAGCAAGCGCTAGGATCGGCAAAAACAAAACCGATTATAGCAGCGACGATTTTAACGGAGTGGCGAAATTCGATCTAAGCAGGACGTATTACGGCGCGCATGTTGCGGCGGGCAAGCTCATCGATATGACGGAAAGCTCGAGCGTCGATCTATACGCCAAGGCGTTTTATTCGAGGCTGCAGAGCAAAGACCTGCAGGTAAGAGGCGATAGGCTCAGCTTTGACGGCGTAAATTCCGTAAGGGCGAGGGCGGGAGCGAGGTTTATATTCGCCGTAAGCGATAGCTTCGACGTTTATGCGGGCGGCGCGTTTGAGAGAGAATTTCAAGGCGACGCCAAGGGCTTCAACCACGCGCTTAATAAAAACATACAGTCCCCTAGCCTGAAAGGAAATAGCGGAATTTTCGAGCTAGGAACGAGCGCCGCCGTGACGGATCATCTAAAGCTCAGCGCCGATGTGCAAGGATACGTGGGCCTAAAACGAGGCGTCAGCAGCGGTATTAAAGCGGAATATAAATTTTAACTTTTATAGCATATGACTAAATTTTGCACATTAAATTTCAAATTTTGCTTCGGCAAGATTTGAAATTTTTATATTTTATCGCGTTAACAATGAAAGATAGGGCTTGGTCGTCCACATCCACGTCAAAAAGGGCATGGAAAGATTAAAGAATTTGTGCGTGCTTCGACTATCATATGCCGCCGATGCCTACTACATTTAGAATATGCAAGTAAAAGACGCAGCTAAAATAAAGCTCGTTAAAATTGATAATAACGATGAGACTTTGCTGAGTACGTTGTCGTCAAAACTGAGAGGATAAAAAGTATGATAAACTTGCTTTGACGCTATGGCACAAAACTACCGCTCAAAAGCCTAGCAAAATTAGAAATTTAGCGATTTAAAATATAAAATGATTAAAAAGCGGCGAAAATTTTATCGGCTAAAGGCGACAAAATAGGCGAACAGATCCGAGATAATAGAAAATCAATTGCTCAAAAGCTTGCTGATAAAGTGATTGTAAGATTCTAAAAGCTAGACTAAATTTTTACGCCGAGCATAGCAGCAAATATCTAAAGTAACTTGTAGGCATATAAGACTAATCCGCGAAGCGACTGCAGTGACGGTATAAACCCAATTTTAAAGCCCCATTTTTCCGGGATTTAAGATGCCTTTTGGATCGAAAGCCCTTTTGATTGCGCGAAATAGCTCCATCTCTGCTGCGCTAAAAGCTAGTGGCATAAATTCTGCTTTGCTTAGCCCGATGCCGTGCTCGCCGCTGAGCGTACCGCCAAGACCAACTGCAGCTTTGAAAATTTCGGTGATTGCGTCATGTCCGCGTCGCACCTGAGCTTCGTCCTTTTTGTCGGCGACCATGACGTTGGTGTGGACGTTGCCATCGCCCGTGTGCCCGAAGCAGGGCACGCGCACGCCGTATTTATCGCCGATGCGCGCGATACGGCGCAGTAGCTCGGGCAGCTGCGAGCGCGGGACGGTGATGTCCTCATTTAGCTTAAGCGTACCGTAGATATTGATCGCCTGCGAGCAGTTGCGTCTCGCAAACCAAATGCCCGCACGCTCCTCTTCGCTTTCTGCGATGCGGAAGTCGCTCGCGCCGTTTTGAACGAAAATTTCTTTTATGAGTGCGAGCTCCTCCAAAAGCACTGCTTCTAAATTGCCGTCTGTTTCGCAGATCAAAATCGCGCCCGCACCCTTCGGCAAGCCCTTGTGAAATTTCTCCTCGACCGCGGCTATGCACAGCGCGTCTAAAAATTCCATCGCCACGGGCGTGATACCGGCAGCCATCGTCTTATACACGGCATTCATTGCCGCATCTACGCTAGGAAAGACGCCCATCGCAGTCTTTTTAAGCTTTGGCATCGGGATTAGTTTGAGCGTGATTTCGGTGATGATGGCAAGCGCGCCTTCGCTTGCGATTAAAATTCCTGCCACGTTGAAGCCTGCGACGTCTTTGATAGTGCGTTTGCCCGCTCGGATCACCTCGCCGTTAGGCAGTACCGCACGCAGTGCCATTACGTAGTCTTTGGTGATGCCGTATTTTGCGGCGCGCATGCCACCGGAGTTTTCGGCGACGTTGCCTCCTAGCGTGGAATAATCCTGGCTTGCCGGGTCGGGCGGATAAAAAAGCCCGCGCGCTGCGGCTGCTTTTTGCAGATCGATATTTATGCAGCCGGGTTGGACTACGGCGAGTAGATTTTGCATGTCGATTTCTAGAATTTTATTCATATGTTTTTCAAATGCCAAAATCACTCCGCCGTTTGCGGCTAAAGATCTGCCCGTAAAGCCGCTACCTGCGCCTTTTGGAACTACGGGGATTAAATTTTTCGTTGCAGAATTTTAAAATTTGACTGACATTATCCTAGCTTCGCGGGAAAAGTACGCCGTCCGGCAGGCAGCGTCTTTTCGTCGCGTCGTAGCAGTATGCCGTGCGATGAGCCTCGTCAAAATAAGCGTTATTCGCGCCTAATAGATTTGTAAAAAACGCTTGCGCGGCGCTATTCATCGCCGTCTAAGCCCAGCAAATAGCGGTAGTGCTTGTCGTAATCGCTGATCGGGCCATTAGTAAAGTCCCAAATGACGGTCTTTATCTCGCCCACGCGTGAGTAAAATGGCAGCTGATAATAAGCTACGCTGCCGCTAGCAAACGTGCGCAAAGGCTTGAAGCTGCCGCAGTCGGCAAATACGCCTTGCTTATCCATCGCGATAAAAATCAGTCCAGCGCTGTTTTGCGCGCAAATTTTACGAAAATCGTCGCGGCTAGGGTTTGGCTTGTGGTTATAGCTAAGATAGGCGCCGCCAAGATCTGGATGGATAAAATTTATATTTGGAAAAGCCTTGATAACCTGCTCGTAAATTTCAGCGTTAGGTGCGACGATTATGGCGCGGTCATAGAGGAAATTTAAGATCACTTTATCGCCGCTTGAGGGTAAAATTTTAGGCAGTGGCAGCGCCTCTTGAGCTAACATATCAAAAACCTCAAATCGCACCTTTGCCTTGCCTGCGCTTTTTTGCGTAACGACTGCGCGTGCGATGATGGAACTAGCGCCGCTACCGAAATTATGCATCACCACTCCGCTGCTACCTACGGCAATCGTAGGGCTATCTGTGATCTCGCCCGAACCATCCTTTACGCTAAGTATGGCGGTTTCGTATCGCGGCATGTTAAATTCCGCCCCTATCGCCGCACTTAAAAATAGACCTAAAATAAGTAAAGTTTTTTTCAAAATTCTGCTCCTGAATAAAATTTTGGCTAATTATACATAAAACTTTGAAATTAGCGATAAAATTCCGCGGTATTTACGAAATATAAGCGTTTTTTCGTTACAATCCCGCCTTAAAATAATATTTCAAAGCGGTTTTATATGACTAGAATTTTTATATTGCTTTTTCTGTGGATAGGCGTAGTTTTTGCGAACAACCCCAGCGTAGAGAAGTTTGCCTGGCCCGATGGCGTGAGTCTGCTGCAATTTATGGAAACCGCGGGTATTCCCGCATCTGTATATTACGATCTGGATAAAGAGGATCAGGAGCTTGCCGCTGAGGTGCGAGCGGGCGTGGAGTGTCAAATTTTGCGTGATCCCGCAGGCCGTGTCTCCCAGCTGTTAATCCCCGTCAGTGAGGAGCTTCAGATCCACATCTACCGCGATAAATTCGGCACTTTTAGATTCGTTTATACTCCGATAGTTTATGAGGAAAACAGCTACTCTTTAGGAATTCAGATTGAAAGCTCGCCCTATCAAGATATCATCAAAGCTACGGGCAATGCGGCTTTAGCGAATGAGTTTATGCTTGTTTTTAAAAATGAGGTAAATTTTAAAAAGCTGCAAAAGGGCGATCGGCTCGTGATTCTATACGAGCAAAAAACGCGCCTTGGCAAGCCTTTTGGCGGAGTAAATATTACCGCAGGAATGATCGAGGAAAATAAAAAGCCCAAATCGCTATATTTTTTCGACGATAAATACTACGACCGAAGCGGTAAAAAGGTCGAATCTTTTCTGCTAATCACGCCGCTTGTTTATACTAGAATTTCATCTTATTTTACTCCTAAAAGATTTCATCCGATTTTAAAGCGATATCGCGCGCACTTAGGCGTGGATTATGCAGCTCCCAAAGGCACTAGGGTAAATGCCGCAGGGGCAGGCAAGATTAGCTTCGTAGGGCGTAAAAACGGCTACGGCAATACCGTCGAAATCAATCACGGAGGCGGTATTAGCACGCTTTATGCACATCTTAGTGGCTTTGCTAGCGGCACAAAAGCAGGCGTTAGCGTCAAGCAAGGCCAACTAATCGCCTACGTGGGCTCGACCGGGCTTAGTTCGGGACCGCATCTGCACTTCGGACTTTATAAAAATAAGCAGGCGATAGATCCCCTTAAAGTAGTCAAGATTGAAAAAACTAACGTTATAAGCGCAGAGGAGCTTAAATTTAAAGCTCTCGTCAAAGATATGGACGCCAGAATGGCTGCGGCTAAAGACGGCTCGAAAAACCCTACTAAATTTGAAAACTACGAGTCGCTTATCACGATAAATTAAGGCCAAAAATGGAAAATAAAGAGCAGCTGGACGACGTCGAGGAAGCCAAAGCGCTTCTTGATGCGCACTTGGACGATACGCTTGAGCATGAGCTGAGTGCCGCCGATCTTACGGAGCATTTAAAAACCCTAAAGAAGCACGACGAAGAAAAATACGTAGAATTCTTAAAAAAGCTAGATCCTGAGGATCTTGCCGATGCTGCGCTTGAGATGCCCGAGCATATGCTCGAAGACGTCATCGAAACTCTACCTCACGAAAAGATCGTCAAAGCGATCGAGGAGCTCGAAAGCGACGATCAGGCGGAGCTTTTGCAAAACATCGGCGAAATCGACGAGGACAAGGCCGAGCAGATTTTCTATGGGCTTGACGAGGACGATCGCCACGACATCCTCACGATCTCCAAATATAGCGAAGACGAGGCGGGCGCGTATATGCAGACTGAGGTCTTTAGCGCCAGGCAGGATCAGACTCTGGGACAGGCGGTCGAGATGCTACGCGTTATGCGCGAAAAGGACGAGATTGAGAACGTCTTTCAGCTCTTTGTGCTTGATAAAAAGGGGCATCTGCTTACTACCTTTTCGACGTCCGATCTGATTTTATACGATTTTTCGCTCACGCTGGAAGAAATTTCACAAAAATTCGGCGCCGAGAATAAAATCCACTTCGCCACCGATACCGACAAGATCGACGATGTGATCAAGGATTTTGAGGAGTTCGACCTTAACGTCATTCCTGTAGTCGATGCTAACGGCGTGCTTATCGGGCGGATTACCGCCGATGATATCCACGATCTCATCCAAGAGCGCGCTACTGAGCAAATTTACAACCTCGCGGGCGTCGATGACGAAGCGGAGGACGATGAGACTACGATCTTTAAGGCGGGACGCGCGCGCGCTGTGTGGCTAGCGGTAAATTTATGCACGGCGATCGTAAGCTCCACGATCATCGGGCTTTTTGACGCCACTATCGAAAAGCTAGTCGCACTCGCCGTGCTTATGCCAATAGTCGCCTCCATGGGCGGCAACACCGGCACGCAGGCGCTTACGGTAACTGTGCGCCGCCTAGCCTTGGGCGAGATAGCGTTTAAAGACAAAAAGCAGGTTCTCTTTCGCGAGATCACGATCGCTTTCATAAACGGCCTCATTTTTGCCACACTGATGGGGTTTGTGGCGTATTTTTGGTTCGGCATTAAGCTTTTGGGGCTGGTGATTGCGATGTCGATGGTGCTAAATTTAACGCTTGCGGGACTTTTTGGCGCCGTCATTCCAATCACGCTTAAAAAATTAAATATCGACCCCGCCGTCGGCAGTTCCGTGCTGCTTACCACGGTAACGGACATCGTGGGCTTTTTTAGCTTTTTAGGACTTGCGACATGGATACTACTATAAAAAATTTTAAAATTTCCGAGCTTAAAAGCTCCAATTTCGTTAAACCCTTTCGCTTAAATTTTGAAATGGACGGCGTAGCGCGCGCGTGGGACTGCGTCAAGGTGCACGATAGCGTCTCGATTTTGCTCTACCATACGCAGCGCGACGCGCTTTTGCTCGTTAAGCAGTTTCGCCCCAGCGTGTGGTTTTATCAAGAGGAAAATTTAATAAATTCGCCCGAAAAGGGCTACACCTATGAGCTTTGCGCGGGCATTTTAGATAAGGGCATCAGCGAGGAGCAAACGGCGATCGAAGAGGTGCTCGAGGAGACGGGATATGCCGTGAAGGATTTGAAATTTATCACGAGCTACTATAGCGCCCTGGGCTTTGCGGCGAACCGTCAAATTTTATACTTCGCGTGCATCGACGAATCGATGAAGATCGGCAGCGGCGGCGGCGTGGACGGCGAGAAGATCGAGCTTTTCTACCTGCCTGCAGCCAAGGCGCGAGAGTTTATGTTCGACGAAAAGATCGTGCGCGCGCCGGGGCTGATCCTAGCATTTCAGTGGTTTTTGAGCGAGTTTAAAGTTTAGCGGCGAGGCGCGTTTTTACGTCTTGCGCGTTTTTGCGTCTCGGTTTTAAATTTAAAGGACGGCGATGAGGGTTTTACTTAGACTGTGCGTTATCGCGGCATGCCTTTATGTAGCTATTGCGGCGGGACTTTATATCTTTCAGGAGCGGCTGATATTTTTGGGCGAGCCGCTGGATAAAAACTTCAAATTTAGCTTTGAAAATTCCGAATTCGCAGGACTTGTAAACGCTCCCCAGAGCGGTGCGCATTTAGATATGCAGGCGTCCGCTACGCAAAATATTGCCGCTACAAAGAGCGGCGCGGACGAAAGCGCTTCCGCAGCGAGCGGCACGAAAGAAGGCGGCGCTGCAGCGGGCGAGATCAAAAATGAAAACACTCAAACTAGCGCCGAGCATATCGGCGAAAATACAGCTCGAGACGCTGCTACGGGCAATAACGCAAACGCCGCTGCGATAAAATTTCAAGAGATCAATATCCCGTTTGGGGGTGAGCTGGTAAACGGGCTGAAATTTAGCGCGGCAGAGCCTAAAGGCGCGATTTTGTTCTTTCACGGTAACTTCGGCGACGTGAGCGGCTGGGGCGCATACGGCGCGGATTTTGCGGCTTTGGGATACGATTTTTATATTTTCGATTACCCAGGCTACGGCAAATCGGACGACAAAATTTCATCGCAGCAGCAGCTTTTTGCGAGCGCGGATGCGATGAGCCGCTACGTTTTAGCGCAGCATTCGCCAAGAAAGCTCGCGATGATCGGCTACTCGATCGGAAGCGGCATCGCAGCACAGCAGGCTGCGAAGTGGGATGCGGCGCGGCTGATTTTGCTCGCGCCATATTTTAGCTTCGAGCGACTCGCGCATGAAAAAATCCCCTTTGTGCCGAAATTTTTGATCCGCTACAAGATTCCGACCGCGGAATTTTTGCAAGCGGCACGCGGCACGCAGATCACGCTCATACACGGCAGTGCCGACGAGCTGATACCGGTGCAGCACTGCCGCGATCTTGCGGGATCTCTTAAGGCGGGCGATCTATTTTATGAAATACCAGACGCGCGGCATAATGGACTGCTGGCAATGCCCGGTATTTGGGAAATTTTAAAAGAGAGGCTGCGCTAATCTAGCGGAGCTCGGCGTAAAATTCCACGCAAAATTCGACTGCTAAATTTTCAAATTTACGCAAAATTCCGCGCGGGCTCGCTCTCCGTAAAATCGCATGAAATTTTATAACGGCAAAACACGGCGCCAAAAACGAGGGCACAATTTCAAATCAAAATTTATGCGCCGTTGGCGTAAGTATAGAGCCGACTTTGTAGCGTTAAATTCTTTCTAGCTCAGCTATGCCGTAAATTTCAAACTAAAATTTGCGCTAGGCCGCAATGCCGTATGTTTTAGTCGCTATAAAATTCTGTGAAATTTTATCTCCGCAACCGTTTATAAATTTCAAGTCTAAATTTTATATTTACGCCCTGACGACGCCGTATTTTAGCCGCGTAGAATTCTGTCTCATAAAATTTTAACTAGCGAAATTCTGTCTCGAAAAATTCTATCTCGTAGAATTTTAATTCACCGCGCTCAAATTTTATCCGACGTTCCGAAATTTATCCCGCCGCGCCTAAATTTCTCCAACCCGTCGCGCTTTACCGAAATTTATATTTAGTTGTTGTAAAATGCATTTTTAAAAGGATTTTAGCGGGTTGTGATATGAGTATTTTAGAGCTTACGGAGTGCGTGGGCATCGCTTCGGCGGCGCTTAGCGGGTTTTTATTCGGCGTAAAGAAGGGCTGCGATTGGCTTGGGATCTTTATCGCGGCGTTTTTGACGGCGCTTGGCGGCGGGATCATGCGCGATACCTTAGTAAGCCGCGAAATCTACTCGTTTACGCACTATGCGCCCGTAACGATCGTGCTTGCGGTAAGCGCCGTAGCCATTTTTGCCAAACTTTACGAAAACCGCGATTTGGAGGGTAAATTTTTATTTATTCTAACCGATGCGATCGACGTCGTAAGCTTTTCGATCGTGGGAGCGATGGTCGCGCTAAGCTACAATCACAACGTTTTCGGCGTGGTGCTAATCGCATTTTGCAATGGCGTGGGCGGCGGTATTTTGCGCGACGTACTGCTGAACGAAGTGCCGTGGTTTTTACATACGGGGCTTTATGGCACGATAAGCATGGGTGTGGGCTTGATATATTTCGTGCTTGATGGATTGGGGCTTAGCGGCGTAGTTTCAGTGCTTATTTTGCTGGTTTTAGGGGTTGCGTTTCGCATGGTGGCTTATTACAAATCTTGGCATCTGCCTAAAGTGGAGTATAAAAAATGAACTATTTGATGGATAATTTCGCGCGCGTAAACGTAGCGCTAGTAAGAGGCGAGGGCTCGATAGTCTATGACGAAACGGGCAAGGACTACGTGGATTTTGGCGCGGGCATTGGCGTAAACTGCCTTGGGCACGCAAACGAGATCGTCTTAGAAGCGATCGGCACGCAAGCCGCGCAGATCATCCACGGCTCAAATATCTATAGAATTCTGCCCCAAGAAGCCCTGGCTCAAAAGATTAGCGAGCTTTTGGGGTACCGCAGCTACGCTGTATTTTGTAACTCGGGCGCGGAGGCGAACGAAGCTGCGATCAAAATGGCGCGCAAATACGGCACCGTAAACTTCCCTAATAAAAAATTTGAAATTCTAACTCTGCGAAATTCCTTCCACGGCCGCACGCTAGCGACGCTGCAAGCTACTGGGCAGGAGAAATTTCATCCGGAAATTTTTGCGCCCTATATGCCCGGGTTTAAATTTTTCGACGATATCGAGGAGATCATCGCGCATATCGATGAAAACAGCGTCGCTGTGATGATCGAGCTAGTCCAGGGCGAGGGCGGCATTAAGCCTCTGGATAAGGCTAGCGTGCAAAAGCTGGCGGCTGTTTTGAAAGAGAAAAAGCTGCTTTTAATCACCGATGAGGTGCAGTGCGGCGTATATCGCACGGGCGAGTTTGCGACGTCGCAAATTTACGGCATCCGCCCCGACATCATCACCTTTGCCAAAGGGCTTGCGGGTGGCGTGCCGATCGGCGCGTGCGTGGCGCAGCAAAATATTTTCGCTCCGGGCGAGCACGGCAGCACCTTCGGCGGTAACTTTTTGGCGACCTCTACGGCGCTTGCGGTGCTTTCGCAGCTTCAGTTTTTAAAAGCGAGCGGCAAGCTTGATAAGACTATAAAAAGATTTATCAAAAAACTGGACGCCATCGCCGCAGACTATCCTAGCCTGATCGAAAAGCGCGTGGGGCTCGGTCTGATGCAAGGCCTCGTGTTGCGCGATGAAAAAAACTTGGGCGAGATCTTTAACAAAGCCCTGCAAAACGGACTTTTGATTCTAAAATCAGGCAAGCGCACCCTTAGATTTTTGCCTGCATTAAATATCAAAAAATCCGAGATTAAAGAGGGCTTTGCGCACCTACGCAAGAGCCTGGACGAGATAGTGCGGGCGTGAAATTTAGTGATTTTTTTGAGGGCTGGCTAAACGAGAGCTACTACGCAAATGCCGCTAAAATCGGTAAGAGCGGCGATTTTTACACTGCCGTAAGCGTAGGGAGCTTCTTTGGGATATGCATCGCGCGCGAAATTTTACGCCTAAGCGCGGATTTTGGCGCGACGCAAGCGTTAAGCTTAGACGCAGCGACAAGCCCAATTGCATCGAGGCAAAACCTTGCGGCGGCGTGCGAGCTAAATTCAGATGTCGCGCTTGCAGAAAAATCGCAAAATAACGCTAAAATCGCTATTGTAGAGATCGGCTCGCACGACGGGCAGCTGCTTTGCGACATAGCGCAAGCTATCTTTACGCTGGGCGGCGCGGCGGCGCTTGATAAATTTAGCTTTGCGATTATCGAGCCGCACGAGCGCCTGTGCGAGCTGCAGCGGGCGAGCTTTGCGGAGAGCTTCGGCGGCGAAATCGCGCTAAAGCACTTTACAAGCGCGCGCGAGGCGAAATTTAAAGATGCGATCTTTGTGGCAAATGAACTTTTCGACGCCTTTAAATGCGAGGCGGTGGACGGCGAAAATATGCTTTTTATAAAGAGCGGTGCGGCAAAATTTGCTCCCATAAAAGAAGGTGAAATTTTGACCCTCGCGCGCAGATTCGGCATCTCGCGCGGCGAAATCCCTGTCGGATACTTTCGCTTCGCGCGCGAAATTTGTGCCAGCGCGCAGCGGTTTTATTTTATAGCATTCGATTACGGACAGATGGGCTCTAGCGGCGATTTTAGCCTGCGGATTTACCGAAATCACGAAGTTTTTAGCTTCTTTGAGGTGCAAAACTTGAGCGATTTTTACGGCAAAAGCGATCTTACCTACGACGTAAATTTTGAAATTTTACGCGCGGCGTTTGAGGACGCGGGCGCTGCGATGGCGGATTTTAAAAGACAGATCGCGGCTTTGATAGACTTCGGCGCGGTCCAGCTTTTAGAGCTTTTTATGCAAAAAAGCGGCGAGAAGGGCTACCTAAACGCGCTTTTGCAGTTTAATCACCTGCGCGCGGAGTTTGGCGAAAAGTTTAAGATGATAAAATTTAAAAAGGGGTTTTGATGAAAGCTTTTATCGATTGCGACTGCGAAATTTTACAAAAGACGCTGGAGCTGTTTTTGAAAGACCATGCCGCAAGTGCGCAGGATTGCGACTTTGTGATAAGCGATGATCCGCAAAGCTCGGCAAAACCGCTATTTTTAATCGGCGAGAGCGGAGATTTGGCGCTACCGTTTTCAAAGAATACCTTGCTATCGAAGCTAGAGGATTTTCAAGGCTCGCTAAAGCGGGATTTTAGCGAATGCGATGCGGCGAGTGTAGAAGTTGAGATTTGCGCGCTATTTGATGAGTTCAAGGCAAAAATCATCGAAATTTTAAGAAGGCAAGATGGCTAAATTTTCCAAGCTTGGCGGCACACTCTTTACGCAAATTTCAAGCGGCATTTACAAAGGCAAAAAGCTCGCTCTGCCCGCGCTTTCGAGCACGCGTAGCACGAAAAGCATCGTAAAAGGCTCGTTTTTCGATACGTGGCGAGCGGAGTTGCGCGGCGCGGCGTTTATCGAGTGCTTCGGCGGTAGCGGCGCGATGGCGCTTGAAGCGCTAAGCAACGGCGCAAAAAACGTTTATGCGATCGAAAAGGACGCCGCCGCGCATAAGATCATGCGGAAAAATTTCGAGCTTTTTGGGCTCGGCGCAAATGCAATTTTGGGCGATTGCTTCGAGCGACTACCCGAAATTTTGCACGAGCTGCAAGCGGATATAAACTCGCGCTCGGGCGCGAATTCGTTAAATTTAAGCGGCAACAATTTCAAAAACCGCACTGTCGACGCCGCCTGCTACGAAAATTTAAGTATCGAAAAAGACGGCTGCCGCAAAAGCTTTAGTAGCGTAGAGCAGGACGAGGACGGATACCGCGCCGCGCAAAGCATCGAAGCGGAAGATAACGCGCAAAGTGGCGTGAAAAATTTAGCTAAATGCGGCACGGGAAACGGTGTGCCTGACAGCGCGCAAAATGGCGCGCAGAGCGGCACAAATGGTGATCACGCGAGCGAGGGCTTTGGCGATTGTGTCCAAATTGGCGATTATATGGGCGCTACTAGCATAAAATACTGCATGAATTCGCTAGCCACGGACGCCGCGAGCTTTGGCGAAAAGGTTGACGATAACTGCGCTTCGGAATACGACGCGAGCGGCACCGAGACCGCTAATTGCAGCGTAAATTTAAGCTCAAAATGCAGTGAGAGCTCTAATTTTAGCGCAAATCGCGGTGCAGGCTTAGGCGCGAGCTGCGAAGAGAAAGAAAGCTTAAATTCTAACAAAAATTTCGATGCGGGCTGTGAAGAGAATTTACGCTCAAGCATAAATTTCATTTATAATTTAAGGAAAAATTCTAATATAAATTTGAGCGAGAATTTTGATTCTAGCTGCAGAGAAAGTTTACATTCAAGCACAAATTTTGTCTATGATTCAAGAAAAAATTCTGCTGAGAATTCTGACGGCAAATTTAGCGCCAGCTGCGGAGAGAATTTGTATTCAAGCGTAAATTTAATGCATGATTTAAGAAAAAATTTCGCCGTTAGCTCCCGTGAAAATTTAGCCTGCGGTCTAGGAGAAAGCTCTGCTGCAAACGGTTTAGACAAAAGCTCTGCCGCAAATTCTAGCGAAAGCCATATCGCAAATTCCAAAGAAAATTCCGTATCCGATCCCGCACGCAGAGTGTTTGTCTATCTGGATCCGCCGTTTGCGACCAGGCAGGGCTTTGGTGAGATTTACGAGCGGGTGTTGGCGCTAATAGCGCGCCTGGGCTCCGCGCAGTGCGAGCTGCTAATCGCGATCGAGCATATGAGCGAGCTTGAGCTGCCGCCTAAAATCGGCGATTTCGCGCTGCTTAAATCGCGAAAATTCGGCGCTACGACGATGAGTTACTACGCAAGATGAAAAGCTTAAAGCAAATTTTAGATTACTACGCCGATTTGAAAAATTGCGACGCGGATCTTTTCGGCACGCCCGATCCGCTGCAGGTCGCAAAGGGACATCGAAACGACGTCGTAGCGCTCATCTGCGCGCTGTTTGCTTACGGGAGCGCGGCTCAAATTTTAAAATTTCTTCGCTCGCTTGATTTTTCGCTTTTAGACAGGAGCGATGAGCGCATTGGCGTGGAGCTTGCGGGCAAAAAATATAGATTTCAAAGCTCGCGCGACGTCGCTGAAATTTTTATAACTTTAAAGCGGCTTAAAAATAGCCTTAGCATCGAAGAGAGCGTGCTTCTCGGCATGCAAAAAAGCGGACGGATCGAGGATGGGATAAATTTTTTAATCGGCGAAATTTACAGATTAAATCCTTATCGCAGCCGGGGATATGAGTTTTTTTTCGGGCGCGGCTTCGCGAAAAAGCCCACGTCGCCGTACAAGCGCTACAATCTTTTCCTGCGCTGGGCGGTGCGCGACAGCGACATCGATCTGGGACTGTACAGAAAGATCGAAAAATCGCGCCTCCTCATCCCGCTCGATACCCATACGCATAAAGTTTCGCTTAAGCTTGGGCTGATCGATCGCAAGAGTTACGATTTTGAGGCGGTTTTGCAGCTTACGCAAAGCTTAAGACGCTTCGATCCGAGTGATCCCATCAAATACGACTTCGCGCTGTACCGCCTCGGACAGAGCGGCGAGATAGATAAAATTTTGCCCGAACTAAGCGCGAATTTAAACAAAACTGCGGAGTAAGTCAGCGGAATTTTATCTGGTACGCGTGATGAAATTTTATGGAGCTTTAGTGCGGGTGTGTAGCGGAATTTTGCGCTGTGCTGCCGCATAAGCGGAGCTGGCTTTATGGGATTTGCCGTACGCCTTAAGTACAACGCGCCGAAATTTCATGGAATTTTAGCAAAAGATCGCTTCGTAGAATTCTGCAAATTTCACGGATAGCCGCGCTGAATTGTAGGACTCATCTTGCGAAATTTAGGTAAAATTCCGACGATTTGCGGTACTTAAATTTTATGAAATTTCGCAGCTCGTGCGCTACGCGATAAATTGCATGGAGCTAAAACGGCAATCACGCGACAAATTTTATAAAATTTAAGCGGGAGCCATGCGGCAAAATCTGCTAAAATTCCGCGAAATTTTATAAAATTGCACGGAATTTTAGCAGGCGATCGCATGCGTTTTGCGGCGCATGGGCGGTTTGCGATCGTAATTGCGCGGAATTTTTCGCAGACACTCGCGGGTGCCGTCTGCGTAATTTGAGAAAAGGACAAAAATGGAGCTTGAGCTTTGGCAGTTCGCGGTGCTTTTTGCGGCGGCGTTTTTCGGCGGATTTATCGACTCGATCGCAGGCGGCGGCGGGCTGATCTCGCTGCCTGCGCTGCTTGCCGTGGGCGTTCCTCCGCATGTAGCGATCGCCACAAATAGATTCCAAGGTAGCTTCGGAAGCTTCACTGCCGCTTTAAATTTCATCCACAAGGGCTATGTCGATGCGGCGGAGATCTTGCGCGGCGTGGTTTTTACGTTC
The DNA here is from genome assembly GCA_963522285.1 of uncultured Campylobacter sp. Classification (GTDB taxonomy): domain Bacteria; phylum Campylobacterota; class Campylobacteria; order Campylobacterales; family Campylobacteraceae; genus Campylobacter_B. Next base: position 7,231 of record CAUQWV010000006.1, on the reverse strand, counting down.
GTAGGCGGGCTCGTCGGCGCTTATGTCCTGCTCCTAATCGATGCGAAATTCTTAAACTATCTCATTCCGATCCTGCTGCTGGCGCTTTTCTTTTATATGATTTTTTCGCCGAACCTAGGTGAAGCGCCCGCCAAACCCAAGATGTCAAAAAAGAGCTTTTACGCGATTTTCGGGCTTGTTTTGGGGTTTTACGACGGATTTTTCGGCCCGGGTACGGGCTCGTTTTGGACGTTTGCGCTGGTTGGAATTTTAGGGCTTTATATGAAAAAGGCGGTCGCACACACGAAAGTTTTAAATTTCACCTCAAACATCGTCTCTTTAGGCGTTTTTATCATCGGCGGGCAGATTTTATGGCTCGTCGGAGCGGTGATGGCGGTCGGGCAGATCGCGGGTAGCTTCGCAGGCTCAAGCCTAGTGATGAGATGCGACGTGAAATTCGTGCGCAAGATGCTTCTATTCGTCGTTGCCGCCACGATTTTAAAGTTACTTTACGGACTGATTGCAAATTAATTACAGACTGGTTGAGGGCCGATCGCGGGTTAATTTCAAGCCAAAATCATAGAATTTTATACAGGATTTCGTATAAAATTTCGCGTAAAATTTTATGAGCCCTCGCCGATCTGCCGCAATGACGCTGATCTTGCTGCCGCGACAATGTCGATTTCACTGCTGCGGCGCCGATTTTGCCGCAGTGTCGCACCAAATTTACTGCGACACTGTCAATTTAATTGTAGTGTCGATTTTATCGTAGCTTTGTAGCTATTACGCTGCGACGGAGCCTAGCTTATCGTAGCAGCGCTGATTTTATCATGGTGTCGCGCCAGTCTCGCTTCGATGGCGCTGATTTTGCTCCGCTACATCGACAACTTCTTTGCTGTGCTTGCTACTGCGAGGATTTTAATTGCGTTGCACGGTGTCGCACTGATTTTATTATGACGGCGCTGTTCTTTCTGCTGCGACGGTAGCGATTTTGGCGCTGCTTTTGCCGCCCCCCCGCCGTCCGTTTCGCTACAGTGGGCGGCTTTATTTTACTGTTGCGACATTGATAGTCTTGCTATCGCAAGGAATTTAATTTACTGCCGAAACGACGCCGATGAAGTTTCGTCCATTCGCATCGGTTAAATTTAGCCACACTGCCCGTATCTATTTCGTCGTATCGCCATGCATTCATTCGCGGTGCCGCCGATAGAGTCGTCGTGTTGCCGAGCGCGCGGCATTATCGTGCCGGTGCTTATAAAATTTCATACGCTTACGTCAGCAAAATTTTAAAATACTACTTTGTAGATCGTTTTATCGCGCTGCCGTATGTGTTACCAAATCCACTTGCAGCGGTTAAATTTAGCCGTATCTCTACGTGCTGTTTCCGCACCCGTCTGTTATTTTAACTTTTGCCGTTCCGTCGCCACGGCTCGCTTTCCGCGCTAGCTCCTCGCCATATTGCTCGCTGTATTTGCGCGATAAATTTAACCGTACCGCCGTGCCTGCCGTTTCACTCTGATATCGTAGACTAATTTTTGCCATCCATGCCATTTAAATTTGTCGCATTACCGCGTATCTGTTTCGCTTCGCCCGCCGAAATTTACCCGCCTCTTGCCGCCAATTAAATTTCCTCACACCCGCAATCTTATCCGCCCGCTCGCAAAATTCCGCTGCCTAAAGCAATGCTAAAATATTTTGCGATAAAATGGGCGAAATTTTTTACAAAGGATTTAGTATGCAGATTATCTCGACTCCCGATGCGGCGCAGGCCATCGGACCGTACTCCCAGGCGATCAAGGCGGGCGGGTTCATCTTTACCTCTGGGCAGATCGCGCTTAAGCCGGACGGCGAGTTCGTCGCGGGCGGTGTGGAGGCGCAGAGCAGGCAGGTTTTGCAAAACCTCGCCGCGATCCTGAAAGAAGCTGGTGCGACGCTGCAAGATGCCGTCAAAACGACGATTTTCCTAGCCGATATGGGCGATTTTGCCGCGGTGAACGAGATATACGCGGCGGCGTTCGGCGCGCACAAACCCGCTCGCAGCACGGTGCAGGTCGCCAAACTCCCCAAGGGAGCGCTTGTGGAGATCGAAGTAATAGCGCTGGCTAAGTAGCGCTAAATTTTGATCGCCGAGGTACTACGAGTGCACGTTTGCGGTTAAAATTTAGACGCGGGCCGCTCTAAATTTTAAACGGCTCACTTTGGTTTTGAAGCCGCGCGCTTTTAAATTTAGATTTTCAAAGCCGCGCCAAACGCCCGCGAGGCTGTGTAAACAGCGCGTCCGGTGCGCTAAGGCGTTAAAATTTCTCGCTCAAAATGGGATTAAAATGATAGAAGAGCTTATTCAAAAATCTAAAAATATCACGGCCGCGGGGCACAGCGACATAGAGCCCGCGTGGATCGCGCAGGCGCAGCGGCGGCTCGGTTTCGCGCTGCCTGCGAGCTACAAGCAGATGCTGCTAAGATACGCTAGCGTCAGCGCGGCGGGGACGGAGCTAAAAACGATCGCGCCGCTCGAGTTTGTGGATGACGCCGACGCCGACATCTGCTACACGTATGAGGTAAATCTCAAAAACGGGTTATTTGCCGCGGACGAGCTCGTGTTTTTGCAGCTCGAGGACGAGGAGTATTATTTTAAAATTTTGCCCGCAGGCGACGACGGCGGTATAGCGGACGGCTCGCCAAACACGGCGCGCGGCAAGACGGCGGAGAGCATGAGCGGCAAAGCCGCGGGCGCGACGCCGCGTGATACAATGGTCGCGACGGTAACCGACGGGGCGAAAAATAGGACATTGGACGACGAGGCTCGCGCGGAGAGATCGCTGAATGCGACGTACGATATGAATGCCGAAACGACGTGTAAAATTGCGGGCGCGACAATGAGCGAGGCGGCAAGTGGAGCGACGAAAGAGATAGCAAGCGAGCGGGTAGGCGACGCGCCGTGCGAATACAAGGTCTATGTGCGCGACTATGCGGAGGGTGAGGATAGGCTTTTCGCAGACGATTTTTACGGGTTTTTGGAAAAATTTTAAGGCGAAATTTAAGGCAAAATCAGGAGAGGCGAAATGGGACTGTTTGACATTTTTAAAAAGGATAAATTTAACGTCGATGTGCGTCCGGACGGCATTTTCATCGGCGGCGTAAACTGCGAGTTTGATCTAGCTAAGTTTAACGAAGCTTTGGGACGGCCGCGCGTGATCGATGACGGGGAGGGCAAAAGCCGCTATTTTTGGGATGAGGCGGGGATTTTCGCCTTCGTGCGCGCAGGCGAGTTAGCAGAGCCGAAGCTTACCGAGATAATTTTGATGCTTGAGGTCGCAAAGGGCGTGCAGCACGAGGTTCCGCGCAAGCTCTACGGCGGCACGTTCACGATAGATGGCAGGCCGCCGCTTGAGGCCGTGCCGGAGCAGGAGCTGCGCGGCGCATATATATTTTTGGAGCTTAGCCTAGGCAAATTCGAAGTCTCGCTAGCTCTCGCCGAGGCCATGCAGGAGCGCATAGGCGCGATGGATTTTGCTGAGCGCTTCGCTAAGCGCGACACCGACGAGATCGCAGATATCGTGCGAGCTGCGAAAATGCCGATAGGGCGCGTCTGCATCAATCAAAAAGAGAAAAAGGTAAAACGCAAGCCAAGCGATAAATTTAAGCTTCCGCGCGCGGCCGGCGAGACGCTAGCGTTTAAAAATTTCAATTTCAAAATCGCCGTAATGAACGAGCTGATGTATGAAAAAGCCCTACTGGAGCCTAAATTTGATGTGTTTGAGTACTGCGAGGAGCGCGGCATCGATCCGTATGCAGATTTTGGCGCCCTGCCGCAAGCCAAAAAGTGGTTTAAGGACTATCCGATCCCCGCAAATTTAGCGGAACAGGTGAGCGAGCTATATCTTGACGGCGGAAACGAAATTTACCTGCAAATCGCGCCTGATTGGGACGGCGAGGACGAGCTTTTTGATATTAAAAACATTGACGCCGCCGAGCTTGCGTTCTTCGTTAATCTTAAGAGAATCGAAACGACCGGCATCGGCATATCTAAAAAGGCGCGAAAAGCCTGCGCGGATGCGGGGATTGCGATAGTGGAGTGAGCGCAGGAATGGACTTTGAGCCATACGGCGCGCGGTTTTAAAAAGCCGAAATAGGCTTTTGAGTTGCGGTCGCGCTCTTAAAAGGTCGTAATTGCTACCGCGCCGCGGAAAATTCCGCGCAAAATTCTACTTATGGCGAACGCTATAAATGAGTCTTGAAAGGCACTTGGCGAAGCATTGACATGTCTAATTTGGCGTGCGTTACAAAGCTTTGAGAAAGCTCGTTTACAGGGTAAGAGTTGCGTCGCTAAATGCGCGAGATGAGAGTGTCGCGCGAGTAAATAATTTTCTTTTTGGCTTTTATAGAAAATTCGCTGCGTAGCAAAAGGGTTAAATTTACCGCTTTTAAATTTTAAAATTTGCAAAAAGCGGCGCGCGCGGCTTTGAATGCGCAATTAAATTTATATTTCATAGCGGCTTAAATTCTAGGCGCGGTTAAATTGCGTCTTTAATTCTATTTGCAGCCTGTATCATGCCTCAAAACATGGTGCGAGAACAGATCACGTTTGCGCGCGATCAAGCGCAGATAAAATTAAAATTTCAGCTTTGAAATTTAGCCTGAATTTACGGCTCGCACTTAAGAAGTGGTTTTGCGCGCTGATACCGAAAGCCTAGAAGATGTCTAGATGCTCAAGCAAAAAAGTATTTTGCAGGCTAGCTCGCAAGAAAGTATTTTTGAAATCTGCACCAAGAGTGTGTATTAAAACTAACAAGACGCGGCGCTACTTTGCTGGTCTTATAACGCCGCTTCGGGGCTAAATTTCATAGCCGCATAAAGCTGTCGTCGTAGCTGCCTTCTAGCTTGCGGCGCATGTCTTCGCGCCATTTTGGTGTAAGCGTTGTAAGTAGGTTAAATTTTGCTAACAGCCCTTCATCGATACGCTCGCCGTAAAATAGACGGTTGAGCTCCATTATGCTCATCGTAGCGGAGTCGCGCTCTACGACGTAGATCTCGTCGCCCGCGCGGCACGAGCCAGCCTCTAGCACGCGGTAGTACCAGCCGGTAAGTCCGCTACGTGCGATCTCTGCCGTCATCTCCGCATTGCCCCAGCGCATTGAGAGCTTGTAGCAGGGCTTGCGCGGCTGGCTTACTTGCAGCACCAGCGAGCCTATGCGGTGCACATCGCCGATGCAGACGTTTTGTTCGTGTAGTCCGCTGATCGTGAGGTTTTCGCCCATTGCGCCGTAAGCTAGATTTTTAAGCCCCAAAAATCTCTCCCACGCGGCGTAATTTTGCAGCGAGTTGGCAAAAATCGCCTTTTCCGTGCCGCCGTGATGCAGCGTGTCGGCTACCGCGTCACCCTCGAATCCAAGCTTATTTGCGCGCACTTCGTCCGCTCTAGCTTGCTTAAAAATCGCCGTCTCCCAGCGCTTTTTCAGAGGCTGCGTAGCGCGCTCGTCGCCGTAAGCGCGCGGTTGCCCGGTCAGTAATGCCTTTAAAACGGGCATTTTTTACTCCTTAAAATTTGCATGCCTTCTCCTTAGATCGTAAAATTTAAGCAAGGATTTTAGCGCGAAAAGAATTTTAAAATTCTAAATTTTAAGATGATTTTGCGCTAAATTCCAAGTACGAGCTTGAAATTTAGCGCGCGGCGTTATTTGTAGTCGTTCGCGTTGTAACTTTTGCCGTCGTTAAAGTCGCTCAAAAGCCGCACGACGACGGGGCTAAGTAGGATGATTGCGATTAGGTTTGGGATCACCATCAGTCCGTTAAACATATCGGCTAGCCCCCAGACGAGGTCGATCTTTTGCACGCTTCCTATGAATACGAATGCGACGACTAAAATTTGCAGGAGCTTGACGAATTTTGCGCCCAGGAGGTATCGCACATTGATCTCGGCGAAGTAATACCAGCCCAAAATCGTGGTAAATGCGAAGAAAAATAGGCAGATCGCCACGAAGCCGTAGCCGCCGCTGCGACCCAAAATTTGCGACCCGAAGGCTTCCTGTACCAGCGAGATGCCCGAAAATACCGCCTTGCCGTTTTCAAAAGTGACTACGTCGGTGCTAAGCACCACAAAAACGGTGATGTTAAGCACGATGAAGGTATCTACGAAAACGCCCATTATGCCGAGCACGGCTTGATCTACGGGGTGTTTGACGTTCGCCGCGGCGTGTGCGTGCGGCGTCGAGCCCATGCCCGCTTCGTTTGAAAAGAGCCCGCGCGCGATACCGTATCTCATCGCAGTAGCGATCGTAGCGCCCGTAGCGCCGCCCCAGGCAGCGGATGGATCGAATGCGGCTTTGAATATCAGCGCGATGACGGATGGAATTTTATCGAAATTTGAGCCGATGATGACGAGACCCACCAGCACGTAGCAGATCGCCATTAGTGGCACGACCTTTTCGGCCACGCGTGCGATCGCTTTGACGCCGCCGAAAAAGATGACGCAGCAGATGAGCGCTAAGGCTGCGCCGCTCACCCACTTCGGGATTCCGAATGCGCTGCTAAAGCCGTCGGAGATGGAGTTTGCTTGCACCATATTGCCCATGAAGCCCAAAGCAAAGATGATGGCTAGCGCAAAAAATGCCGCTAAAGGCTTGGCAAAGGGGCTTTTGAGTCCGCGGCTGATGTAAAACGCAGGCCCTCCGATCATATGCCCGCTGTCGTCCTTGGTGCGGTAAATTTGAGCCAGGCATATCTCTGCAAAGTTCGTCGCCATGCCTAAAAACGCCGCGCACCACATCCAAAATATCGCGCCCGGTCCGCCCATAACTAACGCGGTGCTAGCGCCTACCAGGTTGCCCGTGCCGACCTGTGCCGCGATTGCCGTAGCAACAGCTTGGAACGAGCTCATGCCGCTTTTACCCGCAGCCGCGCCGTGCAGGGAGAAGTTGCCGAAAAGCTTTCGCGCGCCCATTTTAAATTTAAAAATCTGCACCAAATGCAAGCGCGCCGTAAAATACGCGCCGGTGCCGCAAAGTAGGGCGATTAGAAAGTACGGACCCCACAAAAAGGAGTTGATCGCGTCAATTGTGGCGGTGAGTTTGTCGAGAAAATTTTGCATGATCTTTTCCGTGAATTTAAGATGCGAAAATATATTTTAAAAACTCTTAAATTCCTATAAATCGAGGTAAATTTAAGCAAAATTTTAAAGCGTTTTTATAATTTTACTCAAGCATTAAGCAAAGCGGTATGTGCTGTTTGCTCTGCATGCCAGCTTGCCAGATAA
>CAUQWV010000005.1:0-168145 GCA_963522285.1 uncultured Campylobacter sp. | reverse complement strand
CAAGCCCGATTTTTGCAAATATCGCGGTCAGCGCCGCAAAGAGTGCTGATGCAAGCTAGCCTGGTAAAAAACTAGAGCTCTGCTGTTTTAATTTAGATGTGATTGCTAAGTCTTTTATCTTAGTCAGGCATAACACCTGACGCTGATGGTTTTAATTTAGATGCAATTATCAAGTTTCGCTCGCGATTGCTGCTAAATTCGCCCCACATATATAGAAGAATCGCCAAAAGCGCGCTCTTGCTCCGCCTAACGCTAAGAGAGAGCTGTTAAATTCCACTTCGATGCCCCTCAAAAAAGCAAACTTTAAGCCCAAACCTACTACTCTAAAAGTTCAAATTTTACAAATAAGGATACTGAATGAAAAATTTCATATTTTCCGCACTTTTGGCTCTTGGCATCGTAGGCTGCGCCGTAAGCACCGCTCCGACGCCTGCAGGCAACTTACGCTCGCTAAAATCCGAGATCGTAAACTACACTCGCCAAAGCTCCACAGCTTACGTCTATACGTTTAAAGACCTATCCAACGGCGAGCTCTACACCGCTCACGCAAGCAGATATTATGCGGCTGCGGGAGATACTGCCTACATAAGTACCGCTTCAGGCGCTATTACCGATATGCGAATCATCTCGCGTAAGGCAGGCTCTGTCGCTCCACGTGCTTATGACATCGGCAAAATCGAGACCAAACAAATGCATAAAAACGATGCTATTGCTGTACCAGAGAGCGAAAATATTAGCTTTTAATCCCACGTGATTTTTAGCCGCTGCGCCCTTTAAGGTAAGCTAGCCTGCTTTTAATTTGCGATGAATGCTTTTTGTTTCGTTCTCTACTCTTATGAAGGTAATGGTTTCTGTTCTTAATCATGGCGGGCTGGCGCGATTTGCTTGCGCTTTAAAGTCCGCTGATTCTGTGCGCGATTGCCTGCATAAATTTTATATTTTATAAGTTGTGGAATTTTATATTCTACGGAATTCTACGCTGCGTATCTTGCTTTTATGGCTCGGCTCGCATTGCATATCCGCTTGCTTTCGCGCTTAAATATTTTGCTGCATAGTGCCATTTTGTCCGCAAATTTTATATTATAGAAATACAGCTGGCGCTAGAATTTTGATTGCGAAATTTTTATAAATTTTCTTTCTCGCGATTTTTCGCGTACTGCTCGTTTTCAGTGCAGTATTCCCCGCTGATAAGATGTCGCGTAGATTTTTAAAACCCACGCTTTGCAAATTTTGTGTCTTGAAAATTTCATTCATAAAATTTCACGTCGTAAAATTTTATGAAATTTCTCCCGCATGAAAGAGGTGTTGCCGTCTGTTTACCGCAGCCTGATATAATCCCCACATCGAAATTAGAACTCCTTTCAATAATCGGCGAGACCTGTGCGGGTCTCGCTTTTTTTATGCCCGTTAAATTTGGATTTTCGGTAAATACTCGGTAACAATTTGGTAAAATTTTAGTATTTTTCAGCCTATTTTAAGCATATAATTTGTCATTTTGTGCTACTATTGCGCTTACAAACTTTTAAAGGAGTTCAAAATGAAACTAGTTAAACTTAGTTTAGCGGCAGCAGTCGCTGCAGGTGCTCTTGCTATGAGTGCAAGTGCTGTTCCGTTAGAGGAAGCTATCAAGGACGTGGATCTAAACGGATACGCTCGTATGCGATATACTCACGATCACCTTAAAAATAAAGCAGATAGCAATAGAGGTGTTTGGCAGTTTAAATCGGAAGTAGATTTTAAAGCTAAAATCGATGATAACTTCTTTGGTGTAGTAGGCATTAGATTTATGGATGAAGATCATGGCGAATCCGCTTCTTCTTCAAATAGTCAATATCATGGCAATTACGGCGCAAGAAGAGAAGACCCAGATTCTGATTTCGATATTGCTAAGGCTTACTTGGGATACACTATCGGCGGTACTACGATCGCAGTTGGTCGCCAGGGTATAGGCTCATTCTTTACCGATGATATGTATGGAGATGGCGTTAAGATTACTAGTACCGATATCGAGGGCTTAACAATTAGTGGCTTTTGGATGGATTCTCTAGAGAACGATGGCGATATTTCAAGCCTTGATTGGGCTCACGTAAATAATAAGCTAACTACCGATCATAACCTATATGGCATAGGATTTATGGGTTCATATGATCCCGTATCTTTCCAATTATGGTATAACTCTTTAGAAGATGTAGCAGATCTTTTCGCTGCAGAACTAGCTTTAAGCTTTGATATCTCTGATGATTTTAATCTCGGCGTAAAAGGTCAGTATGCATTTTCTGATTTCGATGGCGACTATAAAAATGTAGTAGGTGCCGATGATGCAGATTTCTGGGCCGCAGAAGCAAGTGCTGGTTTCTTTGGCGTTGATTTAGCTGCGGGTTATTTGAAATTTGAACCTGATCATAAAGACAGCCTTTCTTTTGTATCCTTTGAAGACCAAGGTTCTTTCATTAGCCCGGGTGAAGAGTTGCTAGATTATAGAAGCTTTACTGGCGAGAACCACTATTGGTATGTAGTAGCAGGATATACTATCCCTGATACTGGTATCAGAATTGGTGCTGATTACCTAGACGGTAAAGCGCATGGTGACGATGCATACGAAGTAGTAGGTAGAATTTCTTATAAATATAATGAAAAACTAAGCTTCAAAACTTGGTATTCTCACTATAAGATTGACGATGCTGCTGGCGGTCTTGATGAGAAAAAAGATCGCATCAGATTTGAGGCTAAATACAGCTTCTAATTATTTACCTTATACGGGTAAAATTAGGGCGAAGCTTTTGCTTCGCCCTTTTTAAATTCTAAATCAAGGTTTTCTATGAAAATTTTTAAAATTTCTTTTTTAGCATGTTTTTTTGCCTTTAATTTAAACGCTGCAGATAAAGCAAGCGATGACACGTATGTGTTTGAAGCTAAAGGTGAGTTTGCCAAAGAGCTAAAATCCCTGATCGAAAAGCATTCTAAAGATGAAAACGTAACCGTAAATATCTACAAAAGCGCTCCTGCCGCAGGCGGCAAAACTCATAGCGGCAAGGTAAATCGAAATATAAACTCTTTAAAAGAAAAAGGCGGAGCTATCTTTGCCGAAAAGTGCGCTTCATGTCACGGCGAGAACGGGCAAAAAAAAGCTTATGGAGTATCGCGTAAACTCAAAGATATGGACGCCAAAGAGATCTCGATAGCTATGTCGCAATACACTACAGATCTAAGTTATGGCGGCAAGATGAAAAATATTATGCAGCTGATCGCCGCTAAGACGGGCGCTACGGAGCTAGGTTACATTATCGCTTATCTAAAGGGCGACGATTCGTTCCTATACGATAGTTCGTCTAGTAGGAGCACGAATACTGAAATTTCGACTGCCCCTAGTGAGCAGGGTTCGTATCTAAAATAAGGGATATGCGATGAAAGTGGCAATAGTTTTAGCTAACGGATTTGAGGAGCTTGAGGCGGTAAGTTTGATCGATATTTTGCGCCGCGCGGAGATTGATGCTCTAGCCGTGGGGTTAGAGAAAAAATGCGTTCGCGGTACGCACGGCATCGAGCTTGTGGCGGATGAAATTTTGGATGATATTAAGGTGTCTGAATTTTCTATGATCGTTTTGCCGGGAGGCTTACCTGGCGCGGAGAATTTAGCCAAAAGCGAGAAGCTTGGTAAGATCCTGCGCGACTTTGATGCAAATAACGCAAAAATCGGCGCAATATGTGCCGCTCCGTGGGCGCTAGCTAGCGCGGGTGTGCTAAAAAGCTCTTACACTTGTTATCCGGGCTTTGAAAATCGGATCGCTCACCCAGGCTATACAAATGCGGCGAATGTCGTAAAAGATCAAAATATAATGACTTCGAAAGGTCCTGCTACTGCGATGGAATTCGCACTACAAATCGTCCGTGAGTTAAAAGACGAGCAGGTTTATTCCAAGCTAAAATCTGATTTGCTTTTTAAATAAAATTTCAAGTTAGAGCCGACTCCAGTGCGCCTTATTTTGCCATCTGTAAAACGGGGTGCGTGATTTTGCCACGCCTGAGGGCTGTAAATTTTATCTCGCTCTACACATATAAAATAGCCACAATATTTATTCTGAGTATCCGTAAACGAAATTCTCGCGACTCAAATCTTAAATCGAAAAACGCAAAAGGTTTTATGGGCAACAGATGGAATTTTATTGGAGCTAGTCGCTATTGAAACTAAACCTTACCGTCGCGACGGCGCGGAGCGTAAGCATAAAATATTTTAGGCGTATCCTCAAGAGGGCATCGCTGAGCTGAATAAATTTCAGTGCGGCATCTTCGCGATGCACTCGCTAGCTGAGACTAAACAGATAGCGCAAACGTGCTAAATAAGGGGATCGGCGTGACCAAAAACGACGAGATCGCGCCGGGTCTAAATTTGATCAAATAGCGACGTCAATGTATCAAGAGGCAAAACGGCGCAGTTTTTGAAGGTTTTGTCGGTAAAGCACAGATTTATCAGGAGCATATAAGCTTGTAGCGCGCGACGAAAGTGTCATTTAGAATTCCTAAAAAGGATAAAATTTAGCGCTTCTTTAAAATATCGTCGTTTAAAAATGCCGCGCTGCTTTGTATCGTTTTGGTAACGCGGTCTTTAGAATTTTGCGTTTTGTCGGGTGCGGGTCTGTGTGCGATCAAATTTACGCGCCCGATTTTCGCCGTGAAATAAAAAATCCCCAGTATCGTCGCGTTTAGAAATACTCCAAAATATATCCGTTCTAACCCCCATATCCCTATGCTGGCGGCATGAATAGGTACAAAAATTATCGCGACTAAGATCGGATAATAATCCGAAATTTTATTTTTGGCAAGGATTACGGTCGTAACGATGGCGTATGCGATGAGCGTAAAAGGAGAGATAAGCAAGAGTGCAAAAAGCGCGTTTATGCGCTGATAATCTTCGTGCCCGATTAAGACGCAAAAACTACAAAACGCGAGCGTTATGAGAAAAAATAAAGGCAAAATCCACCGCGTTTTCACATCGCGCCCTTTAAGTAGTGATAAAAAGAGCAGATGAGAGCCCAGTGCAATACAATAATAATCAAATATAACCGACGAGCTTAGAAACGTGAGCGGTATGGCGAGCAGCGTACCCGGCCCGTCAAAATATACCCCACTAAACATGAGCCACGTGATAAAGAGTATAAAAGCATATTTCAGACCCGCATAAATAGCGCAAACACAGATACTAACGAGGATAAATCGTATAAATTTGCTCATTTGTCTTTCCCTAAATTTAAGTAATTATAGCAAACCGCGGCAAACGAACGGCGCAAAATTTTAAATTTAGCCGTGCGCTCGCCGAATCCGCTGCCGATCGCGAGCTCGGGTGAGAGAACCTGCCAATGCCTTCGTATTATTTCATCCGCGCCCGCGCCGCAAGATAAAATTCATAAATTCTAAATCCGTTTTGCGTTATCATTGCGCTAAATTTAAAATTTTACGCAAAGGGGATCATATGAAAAATACGGCATTCATCACGGGCGCTACGAGCGGCTTTGGCGAGGCGATCGCTAGGGCGCTTAGCGCGCAGGGCTATAAGATCATAGCACTCGGGCGCCGCAAAGAGCGGCTGCAAAAGCTAGCCGGCGAGCTAGGCAACACGCACATTATCGCCGCGGATATTCGCGATAAAGCTGCGGTATTTGATGCTGTAAGCGCGCTGCCGCAAAATTTCAAAGACGTCGAGGTGCTCGTAAATAATGCGGGCCTCGCGCTCGGGCTTGAGGGGATCGCGCAGACGCCCGTAGAGGATTTAGAGACGATGGTCGATACAAATATCAAAGGCGTGCTGTATTCGACCAAGGCGGTGCTGCCGCTGATGATCGCGCGCAAAAGCGGCTATATCTTCAATCTCGGCTCGACTGCGGGCGCGTGGCCCTATCCGGGCAGCCACGTTTACGGCGCGAGTAAGGCGTTTATCAAGCAGTTTAGCCGCAATATCCGCAACGACCTGCGCGGCACGGGTATCCGCGTGACGGAGATCGCTCCTGGAATCTGTAAGAGCGAGTTTAGCGAGGTACGCTTTAAAGGCGACGTAGCGCGCGCCGCGGCCGTGTATGAGGGGGTCGATGCGATCCTGCCAGAGGATATCGCGCAGATCGTGCTAAGCTGCCTAGCGATGCCCCGTCGCGTAAATATTAACGTGATTGAGGCGATGGCGACGCAGCAGAGCTGGGCTGGGCTTTTTATCGAGAAGCATTAAATTTTAAGGCGAGAAAATGAAAAAAATTCTATTACTAATGTTTTTATCGGTTGCCGCGTTTGCGGTAGATGACGCGACCAGACAGCATAATGCCGAGCTTTTCGGCATCTGGACGCTGGTGCCGCCCGTCGTGGCGATCGCGCTTGCCTTTATCACCAAAGAGGTGATCCTGTCGCTTTTCATCGGCGTTTTTAGCGGCACCTATATGCTTGCAGTCGTGGGCGACAATCCTATCTCCGCGCTTGTGGGCAGCTTTACGGATCTGGTCTCGCGCGTGGTAGGCTCGATGGCTAGCAAAGGTAACGCGGGCGTGCTTTTGCAGGTACTTTGTATCGGCGGCGTGGTCGCTCTGATTAGCAGGACGGGCGGCACGAAAGCAGTGGCGCTTTGGATTAGCAAGCGCGCTAAAACGGGTATCTCGGCGCAAATTTCAACGTGGATTATGGGCCTTTTCGTATTTTTCGACGACTACGCAAATGCCCTGATCGTAGGCCCAGTCATGCGGCCGATCACCGACAAATTTAGAGTCAGCCGCGAAAAACTTGCTTTCATCATCGACGCTACCGCCGCGCCGGTTGCCGGCATCGCGTTAATTTCTACCTGGGTAGGTCTTGAAGTCTCTTTGATAAGAGCGGGGTATGATCAGATCGGCGTGCAAAACGTAAACGCCTTCTCGATCTTCGTGCAAACCATGCCGTATCGCTTCTACAATCTTTTCATGCTCGCTTTCGTGGTTTACGTAGCGTTTATGCGCAGGGATTTCGGGCCGATGCTCTCTGCCGAAAGGCGCGCGGCGAGCGGCGAAATTCACTCCAAAAATTCTAACATCGCCGAGCTAGAAGATAAAACGCTAGAGCCCAAAGAGGGGATCAAGCCGCAAGCTTCAAATGCCGTCATCCCGCTTATAGTGCTAATCTGCGGTGCATTTGCGAGCTTTTATTTTAGCGGGTTAAGCAAGCTGCAAGGCGATGCTCTCGCAGCCGCAAAAGCCGCTCCGCTAAGCTTTACGACGCTTCAGGCGACGTTCGGCAACGCAAACTCGTCGGTCGCGCTTTTTCAAGCGGCGCTTCTTGCTACGGTAGTGTCTATATTTATGAGCGTTTACCGCAAAATTTTTGACGTCAGAGAGGCGATCTCTACGTGGATCAAAGGGTGGAAGACGATGATCGTCACGATCGTGATCTTGCTGCTTGCCTGGTCGCTCAGCTCGGTCATCAAGGAGCTCGGCACGTCGCGCTATCTGGTCGATATGCTAAGCCAAAATACGCCGAAATTTTTGCTTCCGGTAGCGATTTTCGTGCTGGGCTCGTTCATTAGCTTTTCGACGGGCACGAGTTACGGCACGATGGGGATCCTAATGCCGCTTGCCATACCTTTGGCAAACGCCGTGGGACTTCACTACGGGCTTTCGGGCGATGCGCTTCACGCCTATATGATCGTAAATATCTCGGGCGTGCTAACCGGCGCGATTTTCGGCGATCACTGCTCGCCGATTTCGGACACCACGATCCTTTCGTCGATGGGCGCAGGCTGCGATCATATCGAGCACGTAAAGACACAGATGCCTTACGCTCTATCCGTCGGCGCGGTCGCCGTAGTAGCAGGCTATCTTCCCGTAGCGCTAGGGCTTAGCGTCTGGATCGTGCTGCCGATGGGGCTTGCCGTTACGTGGGCTCTGGTGCGATTTGCAGGTAAAAAGATAGAGGAGTAGCTCCCACAAATTTTAAATTTGCTTTTAAATTTTAAATTCCGCATCGCTGCGGAATTCTGCCTGGCGGAATTCTAATCTGCCTCGCGGAATTTTACTCCGCAAAATTCCGTCGCGCGAGTAAATTTTAAAACGAAATTTCAAAAAGCGCGAGCAAATTTTAAAAGCTGAATTTTAACTAGCTGCGTTAAAATGGCGCGTGCGCCTGCAATTTAAAATTTTTAAAGTAAACGGGTAGTAAAATACCAGGTAAAATTTCAAACAAGGAGAATGAAATGAAAAATCCCAAAATGTTCCTCTGGGGGGGTGTTAGCTGCTTTATTAGTTGGTTGCGGTGACGATACCGAGGTAAAGACCAAAGAATATTACGATATTCATCTAAATGAGGCTAAAGAGGTTTATGCAAAGTGTGATTTCAATACCCTTAAAGACGGAAGCAACTCATACAAGAATTGCTTGAATGCTAAGGAAATCGTAGAATTTTATGCTGATCAAGAGAAAATGCTCGGTTCAGCAATCGTAAAAAGGCAAAGAGCCGAGAGGGGGCTTAAAGATTAATTAGATTAAAATTGCAATAAATTATTCCTCTCTTAATACATTTTAATTTACTCTACGCCTTCGGCGCAGAGTAAATTTGCCCTGCTCAGCGCCGAATTTTGCGGTATAAATCTTGCCTGCGAAACGATACGGCGCGAAATCTTGCTTTACAGATTTTGGAATTTCAAATTTTAAAGCCTGAACTTTTGGCTGCCGCAGAAAAGACTTGCGGGCTTCGCGGCACCTTGAAATTTAATCATTTTAAAATTTACGCCGCGCGGCTAGTCTAAATTCCACCCGGCGGCGGTTTGCGTGGCGCACTAAATTTAACCTCGCGCGCACTTTATCCGCACCCTAGTCTAAATTTTAAATTTCAAATTTACTGCGATAATTCGCACAGCGCGAGGCAACTCCCCATATAAGCGATCTTGGCTCGCGCTATGAAATTTAAAGAAGTAGTGGCAACGGCGGCGCTTGGCTTGCGCTATGCGGTTTCAAGGCAGACGGCAGCGTTTGTGTGTTAAATTTTAAATTTATGTGCCGGACAGCGGAAGGCAGCATTTGTCCCGTAAAATTTTAACTTTCGCGCGCCGGACGACGGCTAGGCGCCATTGCTCGTATGCCGTTGCGAAGCCGCTTCTAAATCGCCGAGCCGAGTTAAATTTTAGCGCGCCGAAATTTTAGTCTATGCAGCACGATTTACGAAACGGCGAAATTTTAAGTCTGCGCTACGATTTACGATGCGCCAAAATTTTAACTTGCGCAGAGCGATTCACGACGTATCTAAATTTTAAGTCGCGTGGTTGCGATCCGCGATGAACAGGAATTTTAATTTGACGTGATTTATGACACACTGGAATTCCAACCTGCGCTACGGATCTACGACGCACGGGCGCGTAGCCTAGTCGATTGCTCGCATCGCATCGAGCCGTTTCAAAAACACTTCTATTTTACGCAGCTGCGCCACATCTAGCGCCCTGCCCGAATAAAAATATTCCACGCTGTTGCCGTTAGGATAATTCACACGCGAAATGCCCGTTCCTTCGCCTCTCAGCTCAAATTCCAAGGACAAATCCGCGCCGCCTCGAGAATAAAGCTTGAGCTGCAAATTCGCATCTACGGCGCGCGGCGACATGCAGCGTTTGTCTTCGTCACACTGCTCTACGCCGCTCGCATCGCCTGCCAGCCTGCCGTCGCGCTCGCGGGCATCAAGTTTGCCCGTTTGTGAATTTGCGCTAAATTTTATATCGCCGTCTGCGCCAAATTTATCCGCATAAACCTGCGATTTTACGTCGCGCGAAGTATCCATGCCGAAGCCGCGCTCATCCGCGTTAGAAAACTCATCGCACTCATCATACCCCACTGCGCCGTTTTTTCTGGCGCCGCACGACACTGCACGAAGTCTTCTCATACCTTGCTCTATCATATCGGGCTTGCTCCCACTACAACTTTCTGTGTCGCGCCCGTCGCCGCTATTATCGCGACCTTCTACGCCCCGCTTGTTCTTGCCTTTTATGCTCTCGTCGCTCGCGTTAAATTTAACCGCACGCGATGGCAAATCCTCGCCATGTGCGAGTTTCAGCCCTCCGCCCAGCTCGCTTGCAAGGCGATTTAGCGTGCCGTCTATGCCGTCGATGATACGCACGTGAGACGGCAAAATTTCGCGCAAAACGTCCTTGAAATAGTTAAAATGCGTGCAACCAAGTACGAGCGAGCCGAGGCGTTCAAGCTCGAATTTGCCCAGTTCCTCCCGCAGATAAGCCCGAACCGCGGGCGAGTCAAACTCCAAATCCTGCGCAAACTCCACGAGACGGGGCAGCGGTAGGCTCCACGTCTCGCACTCCAGCCGCCCCACGAGGCGTGCGAGCTTCTCGCCTGCGATCGTTAGCGGCGTGGCGATGAGCAGCATCGGGCGCGCTCCGAAGCTGTCCGCAGCGAGCTTGACGGCGGGCTCCATTCCGATAACCGGCACGCTAAATGCGCCGCGAAGCTCCGAAATAGCCGCGCTCGTGGCGGTATTACACGCGACGACGACCCCCTCCGCGCCGCGCGAGACTAAAAACCCGACCGCATCGAGGCTTAGCCGCACGATCTCGGCCCTACTTTTAGTGCCGTATGGGACGTGATCCTCGTCGGCAAAATACAAAAACTCCGCCCCGCTAAACCGCCGCAGAGCCTCAGCTAGCACGCTCAGCCCGCCGATACCCGAGTCAAAAAACGCTATTTTCAAATCTTTATCCAAGGTTAAATTTAATGCGCGATTATAGCTCAATCCAGGTAAAATTTAAATTTTGAGCGGGTTTAGCGGCTCTATAGCCGTTAAATTCTCGCCGCCTCGTTAAAATTCGCGGCAAATTTAATCAATTTCTCAGGGGGGGGGGGGGATAAAATTAGTCAAATTTTACCCGGAAAGGATATTAAATGAAAAAATCGCTATTTGCGTTGGCGCTCGCCGCTTGCTTTGCGTTCGGCACGCTTGATCTTGCGACTGCAGAAAAAGAGTGCGATGGCGGGAATATGAAGTCTTGCACTCAAGCCGGTGCGTTATATCTTTATAGCGGTAATCTCGACAAAGGGGTCAAAATTCTTAAAGAAACTTGCGATAAAGGAAATATGGATAGTTGTTGGATTTTAGGAGATGAGTACACAGGAAACGGACTTTTAGAAAAAGATATAGAAAAAGCAAAATTTTATTTTGAGAAAGCTTGCGAAGGCGGATATTATATGGGCTGCATGAGTTTAGCCGTTAATATATATGGCACAGACGATATGGAAAAAGCGGCGATTTATTACAGAAAGGGTTGCGATTTAGGAAATTCTTTGGGTAGCGAAAATGCCTTGGGTAGGTTAGACTCTTGCTATAGATTTGCCATTTATAGTCAGCTTGCTATGAACGATACAAAAAAAGCGGCACAATATTATAAAAAAGCTTGCGATCTAGGCAAAGATGATCCGTCCGCCGGACTTTTCAATATTTGGCAAAAATCCTGCGATATGTATGAGCTACTAAAATAGTGCGCCGAGTTGCAGCCGGTACAATACGCATCGGCTGCGGCTTAAAATCCCGTCGCGTTTAAATTTAAATCGCGGCGGTAGCCACTAAACTCAATGATAAAATTTTAAACTAATCGAACGCTTTTATAGCAGAATTTAACGTAAATTTACACGGATCCTGCACAGATTTTGACGCGAGCAAAGCGCTAAAATAAAGAGGCAGATTTGTCATAAGCAAATACGTGCTAAAAGCATAGATTGGTACGTAGCAGAATTTTAAGTTAGAATTACGTAGCCTTATGCGCTCGCGCCTCCGCACGGATCGAGTGAAAGTAGAATTGTGAGGTTGGAATTTACGCAGCCGAAAATATAAAGTTTCGCGTTAATTTTTTGATGCGGAATTTAGAATTTTAAAATTCCTAGAGCTTCGAATCTGGCGCCGAGCTTTGAAATACCGTAGCGATAGAATTTTAAAATTTGCCGCTGCATCGTTTTAAAAATCTTGCTTGAATTTTAATTATGAAGCGTAAAATTTTTCATCTCTGCTGTGGCGCTGCGTTTTGCCATAAAAATTTTGCTTTTTTGCTATGACGATGTGTTTTCGTCGTAGAATTTCGCGCCTTTTTAGGGAGCAGAATTTTTAGCGCGAAGTTCCTCATTATTTTTGCTTATTAAAATTTAAGTGATAAATCTCGCGATGTAAACGCACGGCATAAGGCTCTTATCGCTGGCGCCACTTTGAAGCGAAATAAGATAAAATTCTACGTGGCGCAAAAGGCGTCCGATTAGGCTTTGCGGCGTCCTTGCATACTTCGCAAAAGTGCGATCTCCTCCGCCCAGAGGCTATCGTCGATCGTTTCTAAAATCAGCGGGATCTCGTCAATGTTCGGGTCGTTCATGATGTTTTCAAACGCCGCAAGCCCCAAAAATCCGCGCCCGAGGCTCTCGTGCCGATCTTTACGCACGCCAAGCTCGTTTTTCGTGTCGTTTAGGTGCATGCCGCTTAAAAATTTATAGCCGATCGCGCGCTCAAACTCTCTCATCGTGCGCTCATAGGCCTGCTGGCTGCGCAGGTCGTATCCTGCGGCGAACGCATGACAGGTATCGATACAGACGCCGATGCGATCTTTGTTTGAGATTTTGCCGATCACGTAAGCAAGCTGAGCGAAATCATAGCCGAGATTGGAGCCCTGACCTGCGGTATTTTCGAGCACGAGCTTAACGCCACTAGTGTTTGCGATGGCGAAATTTAGCGACCCTGCGATATTATCCATGCACTGCTGAGCTGAAATTTCATTTAGATGCGAGCCCGGATGAAAGTTCAAAAGCCTAAGCCCGAGCGCCTCGCAGCGGCGGATCTCGTCTATGAAGGCGTTTAGGGACTTCTCGCGCTCCGCCTCGCGCGGATGGCCCAAGTTTATGAGGTAGCTGTCGTGCACCAAGACGTGCTCCGCGCGGATACCGCTTTGCTTCAGCGCGTCCTTAAACGCGATGGTCTCCTCTGCGCTAAGCGGCGGTGCGTCCCATCTGCGCTGATTTTTGACGAACATCGCAAACGCGTCCGCCCCGATCTTTGCGGCGTTTAACGGCGCGTTGAAAACCCCGCCGCTAGCGCTTACGTGCGCTCCGATCCGCTTCATTCTGCCTCCTAAATTTTATTTTACGCCGCGTGCGGCAAATTTCATAAACCCGAGCTGCGCGCGGATTTTTTAAATTTAAATGCGCGCTTTTCTTTCGCACATACGCGCTGCTTAGTAAATTTCGCCGCGAAGAGCCGACGCAGAGCGTCAATAAAACCGCGCCGTTTGCAAAGCTTGGGCGGCTACCGCGCCGAGTAATGGATTTTGACCGCTCGCGCCGTGTTTTGTGCGGCTGCTAGAGAGCAGTATTCCCGCGCGTTTATAAACGCGCGCTGCGCGGAATTTTACTCGTCCGCAATTTGTTCGCGCCGCCCGCGGAATTGCATCTCACGTGCTACAGACATTGCTCGCGGCTAGCGTAAAATTTTACTGCAGCTCGCGGATTTTGATCTTTACGCCGCGCTTTGCATCGGCGAAGCTTATGGATCTTCCGCCACCGTCCTTGTCGCGGCAAACCGTATAAGCAATAGAGCCGTCTTGCAAGCTTTGTTCAAAGCAGTGGCCGCCCGCGTCGCTACCGCCGAAGATCGGCTTGCCGTCTAGGATTTGGCCGAGAAGCCCGCGGTAGTGCTCGGCGCCGAAGAATTTTTTATTGAAAACAAGCTCGTCGTCGCACGCGCCGTTCATGCAAATTTTATCGCCTTTTAAAACCAGGCTCAGCACGCTGATGCCGCTTGCGTAAATTTGAACCTCGGTTTGATTTTTAAATTTGCGCATAAAGCCCGCGTCGCTGGTGCGGGTAAGCGGCGAAATGACGGTGAAATTTACAGCTTGCGTAGAAGCGGGCTTGAGCGCGGTGGTAGCGCAGCCTGCGAGCAGAAGCGAAAGTGCAAGTGGCGCCAGAAAAGAGCATTTCATAAATAATCCTTAATTTAAGTTGGGTTTAAGTGCGTCTTGAGTAGAATACCGCCTTTAATCTTAATACCAGATTAAGTGGCCCCTTCGTCTAACGGTTAGGACATCGCCCTTTCACGGCGGTAAAACGAGTTCGAATCTCGTAGGGGTCGCCACTTCTAGTTTTAAAATTTTTTGACGTAAATCTTAGCTTTTGTAAAATTCTGAAATTATGCACTTTTGCTGCTTCCTGTGCTACAAAATTCCAAGACTGCAATAAATTCTACCTGATAATTTTAAAATTTAGCCCCGCTGAATTTATGTAATAAATTTTATGCGGACATGCGGACAGATGAAACTTAATGAAATAAAACTCGCAAATTTAGCTCTTTCTAAAAAAAATTCGCTAAATTTATTGAATGCAAAATTTTAAAGAATACGTAAATGAAATTCTAAAAAATCATCCTGGCGAGCGAATTTTCGGCTTTGAATACGGCGGACAAAAATACTGGCTCAAACAGCCCGAATTCCGCATCAGAGGCGGATTGCTTACGAAGATTTTTAAGCGAAATCCCAAAAAGGCGTTTGATTACGAAGCGAAAAAGTATGAAATTTTATGCGCTGCGGATCTGCCCGTGCCTCGTTTAGTGCTGCGCGGGCAGGATTATTTTGTGCTACAAGATGCGGGTGAGCCGCTAGATGCGGTGCTGCACAATGCTGCGGACGAAAATAAAACGGCGCTGATCGCTCGGTATGCAAGCGCGCTAGCCGGGCTGCATGCGCGAAGCTTTACCCACGGCAGACCCGCGCTGCGAGACATTCTTTTCAAAGAGGGCGAGCTTAAATTTATAGATTTTGAAAACGACGGCGAGCGCGGCGATCCGCAGGAGCTTAAAACGCGCGATTTTTTACTCTTTGTATATGATCTGTGCCGCGAGGGGCTGAGCGAAAGCTTGGTGCGCGAGGGCGTCCGCAGCTACGCCGCAAACGGCGGAGCGGACATCGTGCAAAACGCGTGGACTAAAGTGCTGAGGCTGCGCCCGCTATATCTGCTTTTAAGGCTCTTGCCTGCTAAATTTAAAGATCTAAACGCCGCCATTCGCACGTTTGAGCTTTGTTTGAAGATGATGAAGGACGGCGGTGGAAAAGGCTAGCCTGAGCAGATTCGCCAAGATTAAGCTAGTGGTCATACTCGCGTTTATGTCGGCTCTGGCGCCACTTTCTACCGATATGTATCTGCCCGCGCTGGAAAGGGTCAAGCAAAGCTTCGCCACGAGCGAGTTTTACGCGCAACTTTCGGTCGCGAGCTTTTTCGTCGCGTTTGCGCTAGGACAGCTTGTATATGGGCCGCTAAGCGATAAATTCGGCCGCAAAAAGCCGCTATATGCAGGTATTTCGCTTTTTATCGCGGCGTCTTTGGCTTGCGTGAGCTTCGATAACATCTACGCGTTTATATTTTTTAGATTTTTGCAGGCTTTGGGCGGATGCGCGGGAGTGGTGCTTGCGCGGGCGATCGTAAATGATAAATTTGAGCTGCACGAGGCTGCGGCGATGTTTGCGCTGATGATGGTCGTAGGCTCGCTAGCTCCGATGCTAGCGCCTACTTTTGGCGGATTCGTGCTTGAGTTTTTCTCGTGGCAAGCGATTTTTGCGATTTTGTTCGCACTTGGAATTTTGCTTTTTGCATTTATATTTTTCGGACTTGACGAGAGCGCGCAGATAGACGAGACTGTTACACTTAGCGTAAAAGGCGTGCTTGGCGAATACGGCATAATCTTGCGAAATAAAGAATTTATGCGCTATACGCTAGGATTTGCAGTTGCGATGAGCGCACTTTTTGCTTATATCACGGGCTCTAGCTTTATATTTTTGGGCTATTATGGGCTGGGTGAGCATGCCTTTGGCGTAATATTTGGCATCAACGCTCTTGGAATGACCCTCGTTTCGGCACTAAATGCCAAACTCGTGCAAAATCGCGAACCCGCAGCTTTATTAAATTTTGGCCTAATCGCGATGCTTGCAACGAGCCTGATTTTGCTCGCATGCTCTATGCTTGATCTTCCTTTCATCTGCTTTGAGGCTTCGCTTTTCGTGCTGCTCTCATCTCTTGGCTTTGTTGCGCCTAACGCCACGACGCTTGCGATGGTGCTGTATAAGGACGGCAACTCGGGCGCAGCTTCGGCGGTACTGGGGACTGCGCAGTTTGCCATCGCTGGGGCTATTTCGTTTATCGTGGGTGCAGTGGGGGCGAATAAGCCGTTTTTGCTCGCAAGTGTGATGGCGATTTGTGCTCTTTGTGCGAACGCTGTGTATTTTTTATTGCGAGAAAAGAATCAAAAATTTTAATTTTAATATTTTTTAAATTTATCGTTAAGGATTGATTAGCTAAAATTAGTTCTCGTTCTTTCAGTGTAAGAAAGACAATTTGGTAAAAAAGGAAACAAGCCAATGAGCGATATTATCGCATATAAACTTAACGGTGAAATTTACGATACTCAAAGTATCGGCGAGCACACAAGCGAGGCGCAGCCGATATATTTCGATAACTCCGAGGACGCGCTTAAAATTCTGCGCCACTCCTGTGCGCACCTTTTGGCGCAGGCGGTGCGCGAGCTTTATCCGAGCGCTAAATTTTTCGTGGGACCCGCGATCGAGGATGGGTTTTACTATGATATGCGCGTTAGCAAAAATGGCGGCGAGAAGCTCGGCGAAGAGGATTTAAAAGCGATCGAAAAAAAGATGCGCGCGCTTGCTGAGGCAAATTTAAAGATTAAAAAGATAGCCTCCACTAAAGAGGCGGTCGCAAAAAAATATGCAAACGACGATCTCAAGCAGGAAGTTTTAAAGCGCATCCCCGAAGGCCCCGTAAGCTTATACGCGCAGGGCGAGTTTGAGGACATCTGCCGCGGCCCGCACGTGCAAAATACGAAATTTTTGAAAAATTTCGCCCTTACGCGCATCGCGGGAGCGTATCTCGGCGGCGACGAGAAGCGCGAGATGCTAACTCGCATCTACGGCGTCGTATTTGCCGATAAAGATAGCCTTAAAAAGCACCTTACGATGCTGGAAGAAGCCAAGAAGCGCGATCACCGAAAGCTCGGAGCCGAGATGAAATTCTTCACCTTCGACGAGCAGATCGGCGCGGGACTTCCGATCTGGCTTCCTGCGGGCACGAGGATGCGTATAAAGCTCGAGGAGCGCCTTTATAGGCAGCTTCGCAAGCGCGGCTACGAGCCGGTGCGCGGCCCTGAAATTTTAAAATCAGACGCATGGAAGATCAGCGGGCACTACAGCAACTACAAAGAAAATATGTATTTTACGACGATAGAGGAGCAAGAATACGGTATCAAGCCGATGAATTGCGTCGGTCACATCAAGGTTTATCAAAGCGAGATCCGCTCATATCGTGATTTGCCGCTTAAATTTTGCGAGTACGGCGTCGTGCACCGCCATGAAAAAAGCGGCGTCTTGCACGGACTTTTCCGCGTGCGCGAGTTCACGCAGGACGACGCGCATCTATTCGTGATGCCGAGTCAGATCAAAGAAAACGTCTATGAAATTTTAGATTTCGTTGAACTCTTGATGAAGGCTTTCGGTTTTGAATACGAGCTTGAAATTTCGACCAAACCGCAAAAGGCGGTCGGCGACGACGAGGTTTGGGATATCGCGACGAAGGCCTTAAAAGATGCGCTTGACGAAAAGGGCTTAAAATATGGCTTAGACGAGGGCGGCGGCGCTTTTTACGGACCTAAGATCGATATCAAAATCACCGACGCGCTCGGTCGAAAATGGCAGTGCGGTACGGTGCAGGTCGATTTTAACCTGCCTGCGCGCTTCGAGCTTGGCTACATCGACGAAAATAATGAAAAAAAGCAGCCCGTGATGCTGCATCGCGCGATTTTGGGAAGCTTCGAGCGCTTCGTGGGGATTTTACTCGAGCACACCGCGGGCGAGCTTCCGTTTTGGATCTGTCCTACGCAGGTATCGATCGTGCCGATCGGCGAGGCGCACGCAAGCTATGCGAAAGAAATTTTAAATTTGCTGCGCGAGGCAGGCATTGACGGCGAAATTTTAGATAAAAACGAGACGCTAAATAAACGAATCAGAACGGCTGAAAAGCAGAAGGTGCCGCTCATCATCGTCCTAGGCGATAATGAAGTTTCGGCTCGCAGCGTGGCATTGCGTGATCGCAGGGCGCGCGAACAGCGAAATTTAGGGCTGGATGAGTTTTTAAATTTCGTAAAAGCTAAATTAAACGAGGTGAATTTTTGAGCAGAGGCAAAGAGGTTTTTCTAAACGAGGACATTCCGGCTAGCGAAGTCAGGTGCATAGGCGACAACGGCGAGGTTTACGGCATAATTTCAAAGGCGCAGGCGCTGCAAATCGCCGAGCGGGAGGGCGTGGATCTGGTTTTGATAGCGCCCGATGCAAAGCCGCCCGTTTGCAAGGTCATGAACTACAGCAAATTTCGCTATCAGCAGGAAAAAAAGCTCAAAGAGGCGAAAAAAAAGCAAAAAATCATCGAGGTCAAAGAGATCAAGCTGTCCGCCAAAATCGCTCAAAACGACATTAATTACAAAGTAAAACATGCGAAAGAATTCCTTAGTAGCGGCAAGCACGTCAAGCTTCGCGTATTTTTAAAAGGGCGCGAGATGTCAAGCCCGGAAATCGGCGTAAATTTGCTCAATAAAATTTGGGACGAATTTTTCGCAGAAGTTGCCGATCGCGATAAGGCGCCCGCGCTGGAAGGTCGCTACGTAAATATGCTGATCACGCCGAAAAAGGCGTAGCGTAAATTTAGTGGTATTTTGCACTGCGTGCAGCAAAATTTTAAAATTTGCGCGTTGTTTCTTCGCGGTACAGCGCGTGAATTTAAGCTAAATAGCGTAGTTTTAAATTTTAATACGGGCTAAGTTTATCTCTAAATTTAGCCCTTTAAATTTGTATAAATTTTTTGGATCCAGCTAAACCGAATCTTAAGCGGGCGGCAAAATTTAACTTTAAATTTATCTTGCGTTAATTTAAGCTATAAAATTCCTTAAATTCAAATTTTTCAAAGAAACTTTATTATATACTTCCCGTTCACTTTAAAAAAAGGACGACCATGCCAAAGATGAAAAGCGTGCGCGGTGCCGTCAAGCGTTTTAAAGCGGGCAAAAACAAGATCAAAAGAGGCTCTGCGTTTCGCAGCCACATTTTGACGAAGATGTCTCAAAAACGCAAGAGGAATTTGCGCGAGGCCCAATACGTCGATTCTACGAACGTATCTGCGGTTAAAAAAATGCTTTGCAAATAGTGCGAAGTTAGTTTTTGACGAAAGTCATTCAAACTCCCCTAAATTTATGGATTTTAGGGCAAGATCCCAAAAGGGACGCCGATTAAGAAAGGATTAATATGGCAAGAGTAAAAACGGGTATCGTTAGACGCCGCCGTCACAACAAGGTGCTAAAGCTTGCGCGCGGATTTTATAGCGCAAGACGCAAACATTTCAGAAAGGCCAAAGAGCAGCTAGAAAGAAGCCTCGTTTACGCCTTCCGTGACAGACGCGCGAAAAAACGCGATTTCCGCAGACTTTGGATAGTGCGCATCAATGCAGCTTGCAGGCTAAACGACATCAGCTATTCTAAATTTATAAACGGACTTAGAAAAGCGGGCATCGAGCTTGATAGAAAAATTTTAGCAAATATGGCTATGAACGATCCCGAAGCTTTCGCAACCGTCGCAAAGAAGGCAAAAGCGGCATTAAAATAAACTTTAAAATTTGGCCGTCTTAAGGCGGCTAAATTTTTAAATTTCGACAAAGCTTTTAATTTTAAAAGCGCGTCCGCGAATTTGTCGAAATTTAAGAATTTGGGTAATTTTATTTGAGGCGGTGCAGAATGCTAAAGTCTTTGAAAAAAATCGTATCTCTTGCGCTTGTCGGTGCAGCAGGGTTCGGCTATGCGAGCGAGCAGAATTCCTGGAGCTATGCAAACGCGCAAAAATCACCTTCCAACAACACTTCCCGTTCCGACATAATGAGCGCTGCGGATAGCTTGGGCGCGAAATTAAGCAGGCGCGACGCAGCTAGCGATAGCTCCGTGAGCGACGAGTATGAGAGCTCATTTCGTATCAAGCTTGAGTATGCAAGGGGCTTTGCCAAAAAGGGCTCATATTCGGGCAGGCTTAATAATCAGCGCGTTATGATGCCTGCGTTTCGCTGGACGGGCAATAGCGGCGTAAATGCCGAGTTTTGGAACGGTATTACCAATATAGGCGGCGCGCTGGTTCCTTATGTGGCTTTCGGTTCATACGAGGCGGCGATACCGGGCGATCAAACTACGCAATATCTGGTCAGAAGAGAAGAAGACGCTGTTCAGATGAAGCGAAATATCGCGGCGGGCATATCAAATTTAGGCTATACCTATACCAAAAATTCTACTAGAAATCTAAATTTAGTCTATGCCGATATCGATAATTTCGTAAATTTCTACGGCAGAGAAAATATCGCAGGATACTTTATCGACGAGGTTAATACCGAAAACAATCCCGCAACTATCGCCTATATGGAGAGTATCTACAATTATATCAAGACTAAATATCCGGGAATGCTTGTTTTGGCAAACAACGGCTGGGGCGTGCGTGATGCCATAGCTCCCTATGCGGACGTTTGGATGCTGCAAGAGGTGAGCGCGGATGAGTATATAAACCACTACCGCCCTAGAACCTCGGAATTTGAAAAAGATCCCGCAAACTCCTCTAAAATTTTGCACGTGATATATAACGCCAGACCCGATCAATACGACGATATTATAAGATTATCTCGCGAGCGCAACGCGGCAAATCTATTTATCACCTCCGATACGAATGCCTATCCTAGCGGATACGATGATCTGCCTACCTATTTTGAAGCGCTGATGCTAGCGATCAACAACTTCACGCCTAAAAACGGCAGCCTGTTTTCGCAGGTCGCAAGAGGCGGCAACCGGGTAGGCATCGAGATGCCGCGCTCGAAGGTCGATCTGGATCTTACAAAGCTTGCAAGAAATTCCGCTTATAAAAATTTAACCGACACTGACGGGCAGGAGTTTAACGTAAATGTAAGCGCGATCGGAAACTACGGCGGGGATTACAAAGACCGCTCGGGCGGCGTCAAATACGATCACAAGAGCGACGGAATTTTACTCGGAGCCTCCAAGAGAGTGGATGATCTTACGCTGGGCGTGATCTTTGGGTATCAAAAATCGGACGCTTGGTACGAGGGTAAATTCGACGGTGTCAAAGAAAACATCAAATCCTACGAGCTCGGTCTGGCGGGCAGATATGATTTTAACGAAAACGTGGATCTGGCGGTAAATTTAACATATTCGACGAACGATCATAAATTTGAAACTAACAACGGATTCGGCGCTATCCACGGCGCGAAATACAAATCGCAAATTTGGGATTTCAGCACGAGAGCTGGATATAAATTTTTATTTGAAAACGGCTATATAAAGCCGTATTTGGGGCTTGGAGCGATTAGGGTGAACGAAGATGCGATCTCTAGGCTTAAATTTGGCTCCGCTTCAAAAACCGCGCCGAACGGCACCGCGGGAATTTACGCGATCAAGGCTTTCGGCGATCTGCAGATATTCGCAAATGCGGAGTACGAGCATCGATTTAGCGGCGATTCGTATCATGCGAGCAGAAAGTATTCGGACAGATACGACGTCGAGGGGCTTGATTATTCTAGCGGCGTATTTAACGGCGCGATCGGGTTGAAATATAAGATCTTTCAAAGCGTCGGACTCAGCGCATCGTACGAGCTAAGCGAGAGCAAAAATAGCCTGGCAAGAGCCGCTTTTGACGTGGAGTTTTGATTTTAATCGGACGCAGCCCAAGATAGGCAGCTTGAAGTACGATTACAAATTCCTCTTTGCCGTAAAACAAAATTTGCGGCTAAATTTTACCCGAGCTTTGCTGCGAAATTTTAAAATTTTGGCCGTAAGATTTTTGCTCGCATAATTTCTACTTTGAAATTCCAGGTAAGACCATTTTTGTGCCGCTTCGGATCCGAAGCGACGAGATGGAGTCGCTGCCACAGAATTTCGCGCAGACGCTGAGGATTTTTTAAAATTCTAATTTTGCCCGTTTAAAACTTTGTGGATCGCGTTTCATCCGTAAGGGATTTTAAAATTCTATGCGCGGCGCAACTGCAGAACTTTTAAAAGCAGCGGAATTTTAAGAATTCCAAAGGAGCAGCATTCATAAATTTCCGAGGCAAAATTTAGATTGATTGGAAGTTGCCGAAATTAGGTAAAAGAAGCGAAATTTTGCGGATCGCTCCGCAAAATTTAAAAGAGATTATTTTAGCTTGTCTAGTTCGATGATGTAAGGCACCGAGTTTACCCCCGCACCGAAGTATTTGGCAGCTAGGGCTTTTGCAGCGTTTAGTTCGGCGGCGCTTACGTCTTTGGCGCCTGCTTTGTTATCTTCAGCGTAATATTTTTTAAAAACCGCTATCTTTTGCTCGTCGGTTTTAGCATTTTTGATCTCTTTGTAGATGAGTGCGGATTTTGCGTGGCCGTCGTCGCCGTGAACGGAGGTCATGACGATATCGACATTATTATTTTTTAGCGTATCTTCAATCCTTGCCATCTCTTTACGGCAGAATGGGCACAAAGCGTCTGTCAGCATCAAAATCGTAGGCTTTTTAGGATCGTTTCCTAGTTTGATGATATTGTCTTTGCTCTCTGCTTTGAAGACCTTACTTAGCTGTCCTGCGATGCGGTCTTGTTTGATCTGCTCCTTATAGACTACGCGTTTTTTAGGATCGATGATATCGGTAAAGATCAGATCGCCTTGGGTGAAAATGATCTCCTCTTGCGACATATTGCCTTGAGAGATTTTTAAAACGACCGCTTCAACACCCTTTGGCTCGTTAAGTGGGATGCGCTCGGCGACCTTTATTTCGATGCCTTGTGGCGTGCCGCCGTAGATGGATAGAATTTCGCTGTCGCTTAAAGCCGCGTTTAGGCTCGCTGCGAGCGCAACTGAAGTTAAAATAGCTTTTTTCATTTTTTTCCTTTGCAAAAAATTCCGCGCATTGTAGTGCAAAATTTTAAATTTTTACTTTTTCAAATAGCGTTTATTGTCGATCGTCACGATATTTCCCATCTTATCAAGGTATTCGAGGTAGCAGATGACGAATTTTCTGCTAAGTCCCAGCTCCTCTTTGGCGTTCGTGACGTTTACGAAGCCCTCTTTTTCGATGATTGTGTAGAGGCGCTTGATCGCCAGGGCTAAATTTTCGGCCTCGACGAAGAGATTATGCGCGAGACGGACGACCTTTTTAGCGTATGTTAGCTTTTTTAGCGCGTCATCACCGCTTTCGCGGTCGATCTCCAGCTCGTCGTAAAGGTTATACGGTGCAAGCGGCGCGATGCCGCCCTTTTTGATGAGATCAAAAATTTTACTCTCCAGGCTCTGTTTGAGCGCGTCAAAATCCACCCCCGATTTTACGTAAACTCCGCCCTTTTTGGAGACGATGCCACTCCGCTCAAGCTCGCTAAGCGCGCGCGCGGCAAGATCTTCGCTGGCCCACGAGAGCTTTAGAGCGATCGAGGCGGGCGAAAAGATCGCGTAGTCGTTTTTGGAGACGATAAATTTTATGAGGCTTTTCACGTCCTCGATCGCGCTTAGATCGTAAACGCATAAATTTGCTTCGTCAAAATACGTCCCCTCTAGACCGCGCGCGATCTTTACCGCTTCGTCGTACTCCATTCCGAAGCGCTGATACGCCGAAAATAGCCCGAATCCATGCTTGTGAAAGAGGCTTAAAATTTTAAACGCTTCGGTGAAATTTCGCTTCAAAAGCGCGGTGAGAAGCACGGCTTTGCTCTGCTTTTTTAGCGGCTCGACTACGGCGTTTAGCACGCGCCCGCCGCCGATTACGCGCGAGTTTGCCAAGCAGACGAAGGGTTCGTCAAATTTCAAAAACATCGTTTTGTCAAATTTAAAGCTTACGAGCTTCTCGCCGCTAGGAAGTTCTTTTAAAATGAGCGCTTTTGCCGCGCTTTGCTTGCTTCCGACGCAAAACAGCATGTCTTGGTTGTGTGAAATTTCGCCGCTAAAGGTGCAGTCGGCTTCATTAAAGCCACGAAAAAAGCCCTTTTTGCTTAGGATTTGCCCCTTTTGCAGCTCGCTCGTTTTGGCATCTAAACTTAGCGCGACGCGGTTTGGAGCCTGTGCCAGCGGCGTGTCCTCGTCGTGGATCTGCACGCTTTTGATGTTAAAAATTTTACCCAGATCGCAGTTATAAAGCTTCTCGCCCTTTGAAATCGCGCCGTTAATGAGGCTGCCCGTTACGATGGTGCCGAGCCCCTTGAGCGAAAAGACGCGGTCGATGTAGTAGTGCACCACGCCGCCTCCTTGGCGCTGCGCGGGCTTGATATTAAAGAGATAGTTTTTCAGCTCGGCGATGCTTGCGGGATCTTTGATACTGATAAAAAAGGTGTTTAAAATTTGCAAATTTTTAAATTTGCAGATGTATTCCTTACACTGTGCCGCGACCTCGGATCTGCGCGCGTCATCAGCAAGATCGCACTTGCTGATACACAAGATCACGCTTTTTACCCCAAGCAGCGATAAAATTTGAATATGCTCTTTGCTTTGCGGCATTAGCCCGTCGTCCGCGGCGACCACTAGCATCGCAGCATCGAAGGCATACGCGCCGCTAATCATCGTCTTTACTAGATTTTCATGCCCGGGCACGTCGATGAAGGCGACGTTGGTATCTCCCGAGCGCAGATGCGAAAAACTAAGATCGATCGTGATACCACGTTCTTTTTCGCTCGGCATTCGGTCCCCTTCAAAGCCGTTTAGCGCCTTGATTAACGCGGTCTTTCCGTGATCGATATGGCCTGCGGTGCCGATGATTACGCTATTCATAAATTTCTCCGATCTTTTTTATTAAATCTTGCAAGTCGCTTTTTAAAATCGATCTGAAATCGAGCAAAAATCTGTCCTGCTCGATTCGCCCGATTATGCCAGCAGCGCGAAATTTTGCCTGCGTGCTCTGCGGCTCTGCGCCGTCAAGTATCGCAAGCGCGACGCTAGGGTAGGAGGCGCCGGGCATCGTACCGCCGCCTACGAAGGTGGTAGTAGGCACGATCTGCGATTTTACGCCGATGCGCGATCGTACTAGCTCCGCTCGCTCACGTAGCTCATCCAGGCTCAGATGGATCTGATCTATCGTCGTGATGAGGTGAAATTCTTTATTTATATACGCCTTGATCGTCTCGGCAAGCAGGCTTAGCGTGATCTTGTCCACGCGCAGCATTCGCAGTAGCTGGTTTTTACGCAGGCGTGCGATAAGCTCGTGATCTCCTAGGATGATGCCGCACTGCACGGAACCGAAGAGCTTGTCGCCGCTAAAGCTAAGCAGCCGCACGCCGCTTTTTAAAAGCTCAAAAATAGAGGGCTCGCTTTTGCCTAGCCCAAATCCCAGCTCGCTCGCGTAGCCGCTTCCAAGATCGTAATAATCGATGATCTCGTTAAAGCTTTCCTCTTTTTTCATGCTAAATTTTGCATGGTAAATTTTAGAAGCTTTAGCGGAAATTTCGCTCCCATCACCTTCATAAAAACACTCGCTCTTTTCGGAAGGCTCGCCGCTATTTAAATTTAGAACATTCGCGGAAGTTGCCGCTAAGTTTAGATCATTCGGCGCGGAATTTAAAATTTCGCCCGCCGTATCCGACGAGCCGCCGCAAAGATCTGCTAAATTTTTAAAGCTTGCCGCTCTAAGCGCTAAAAATTCCTCTTTTTTGCGCGTCGCTTTTCGCGCTAAAGCCGCAACCTCCGCAGCGCTTACGCTCGAGCTGAAGCCCGAAATTTTAAAATTTGAGCGGTGCACCTTCATCAAGATCGCCGTGTTTTCATTGATCGCTTCTTCGTAATCGTCAAGCTTGGTTTTGTTCGTAGTGCCGATCTCCACAAGCTTTGCGCCCGAGTTTGCCATCACTTCGCTTACCCGAAAGCTCCCGCCGATCTCGACTAGCTCGCCGCGGCTTACCACGACTTCGCGTCCGCGCGCGAAGGTATTTAGCACCAAAAATACGGCCGCAGCGTTGTTATTGACCACGAGTGCGTCCTGCGCGCCGAAGAGCTCGCTGCACAAAAGCGCTATGTAGTCGTATCTGTTGCCGCGCGCGCCCTCGGATAGGTCGTATTCTAAATTTGAATACGAAGTGATGATCTTTTGTGCGCGGGCTAAAATTTCAGCGCTGATGACGCTGCGGCCGAGGTTTGTGTGCAGCACGACGCCGGTTGCGTTAATGAGCGGTTTGAGGCTTAGATTTTGAAATTTTTCGTAGCGCGATTTGATGCGCGCGATGATCTCGCTTTCGCTTGAGAGCTCGCCTCCTTGCAGCGCTTCCCTACGTGCCTCTTCGATGAGCTCTTGTGCGATTTTGATGATTTGCGGGCGGAGGCAGTTTTGAAACTCCTGCGCGTTTGCGATTTTGTCGATTTTGGGTAGTTTGATTTGTTGCATTGCGACCCCGATGCCTTAAAATTTAGGCGATTTTAGCAAAATAAGCTTTTGCAAAACTTTATTTTGAAAGATCGCCCCGCACGCAGAGGCTTTGCTGCGTTTTTAAAATTTTGAGCAAGCCTCTTGCGTAAGCTATAAATTTAATGCGCCGAGTTTTGGCGGACACTTTTTGTGAGGTTAAAATTTATATTCTAAGTTTAGTCCTGCGCTAAGTCCTTTTCGCTTGCCTACCATTCCTTCAAATTTAGCTGCGGCTTCAAAATTTCCTAGATTTTTTAGCTTCGCTCCAACCTCTGCAACGCCGGTATTGCCCTTCATCGAAGGCGAGGCGATGTCCGTACCGTAGGCTAAATTTAACCCTTTTGCCTCGCCGTCCAATTCCCGCTCATAAGCAAGTCCGCCGAAAAGATCTAGGCTTTGTCCTAGCTCGCGGGAGTACTTAAATCCGAGCTTCGTCCTTAAGGAGTCGCTTTCTTTTAAAAGTATGCTTTCGGAATTTATCTCGACTTGCTTTTTACCCACTCTGGTAAAAAAGAGCTTCGCGTAAAGATCCAAGTCCGAAGCATCGTTTATCTCAAATACTTTGCCAACTCCTGCGTGCGCGCCGTAGTAGTTTCTGCTAGCGTCGTAGCTCGCTTCCGTGCTGTCTGGTAGTACGGTTTTGTAATCCGTTTTAATCCTGCCGAGCTTTGCGGAGGCTTCGACGTAAAAATCGCTAGGCAGATCAAGCTTGCCCAAAACGCCCGCGCCGTAATATCTCATATGGCCGCTTCCTCTGATGTCGGATATGTAATTTCCGTTAAATATGCCGCCGTATTCGTTGAACGTATCGTATTTACCGCCGCCAAATTCCATAAAGAGCGAAGTAAGTAAAGAATCAAATTCCTTCGCTAAACCTAGCGCAAAGGAAGCCGATCTGACGTCCACGTGCGAGCCCGATTCCAGCCTCATATCGGAAGCTTTCATTCCGCTTAGCACCGCGCCGCTAGATCCGTCGCTGCTTAGATTAGAATTTGATAAGGCATCAAAGCTCTGCCCGATCAAGGCCATCGCTCCTGCGGTAGGCTCTAGCATGCTTTTTTGGACGGTATCGATCAGTCTTTTTGCCTCATTTACGCCTCCGCCGTGATTATCCTCTGCCTGCTCGGATGGTCCTAGCGGCGTTAGCGGAGTGACTTTGCTTCGCACCACTGCGTAGAGCTCCTTGCCTTCGCTGGCTTGCTCCTCGCCGTCTTTTTGCAGACCGAACTCATATATCGTAGAAATTCCCGCTATAGCTTGCAAATTTTCCTTATGGTTCGTCATTTCTGCTGGATAGATTATGCCTTGAGGATTTTTTAGCAGGACGATCTTATCGTTTTTATTTAGATTATTGCTTTGCCCGCCCATAGTAACGGCGAGTTTGGCTATATTCAGATCGGTCTTTTTATCGCTCGTGATGTAACCCGATTTGGTTCTTCCGCTTAAATTTAACACGACGTCGTTCGCTCTAATATCGCTCGGCAGATAAAAATTTATCTTTTCAAAATTTAAAATATTGCCTGCGTTTATGTTTTTGCCGCGGACGTTTAGAGTGTTTCCTTTGACCGAGTCGTTAAAATTATTCCAGTTGCCGCTACCGCCTATTATCGTATTTAAATTTAGCCCGCTTGCGTCTAAATTTACGGTGTTATCGATCGCTACTAAGGAATTTGACTTACCGCCGTATATGGTGCCTCGTATCTCGCCGCCTCTTATGGTTACGATATTTCCGTGGACGTTGCCCCTGCCGTCGGAGTAAGCGCCCCTGACGTCTTTTTCGATAACGCCGCCTTCGATCGTCACTTCGTTTTTGGTTATATTATCGCCCCTGGTGGAATACCCGCCGATGACATTTCCTTCGATCTTGCCATTTTTGATTAGGACGGAATTTGAAGCAAGAGTATTGCCATTAGTAAATCCGCCGTAGACTGCCTGAACTATTCTGGTATTGGCTCCGTCGATTACAACACTATTGCGCTCGGCTCTGCCGCCTATTTCTGCAGAGCCTCCGTAGACCATCTGGATATTATCGCCACCGTTTATAAAGACTTTATTATCGTTGGAGTGTAATTTACCGGGTATCATTTCGGCAGCCAATCCGCCATAGATAAATAGGCCTTTGCCCTCATCGATGTTCGGCGGCGTATCGTTCCAAATAAGCGTATTGCCGGAAAAATCATTCGTTTTTTTACCGGCATTGAAATTACAGTATCCCCCCATAACCTGATCCATCTCCAGATACGGCTCGTATTGAGATTTTGGAGTACCTGCGTTTATGGTTACGGTTTCCGCTCCATACAAAGAACCCATCACTACAAAAGATAGTAGAATTCCCACTCGCTTCATTTTGTAATCCTTTAAAAAGAAATTTGGATTATTCTTTGATTATATTTAAATATAGGTTTAATACACCCTAAACCGAATGTAGCTTGATTTGAATTTATATTATAAATTATATTTGGATTGATATATTCTGAACGCCGAAGGGTATTTTATTTTTATAAGAAGCGAGCAACGCTAAATTTACGAAAAATTTATAAATTAAGAGTAAAAGGGGCTTAATTTTATCAATTAGGATAGATTATGAAAGATTTTGGATTTTATAGCGCCGGGTTTTCCGATGTGGTTTTAAGCGACGGCATCGAAATTTGCGGCGATGAAGAGGGGGCGAAAAACGAGGAATTTATCGTCGCTAATTCGCCTAAATTAAAAGCGCAAATTTATGCACCCGAGATAAATTTTTATATAGAAAATTCCGCAGATGAGCCGCTGCAAATCGCTAAAAACGTAGATATTTTGTATCGCGCCAAAGATATTGCCTTCGACGGCGCGCTAGATAGCGACTATCAAAAGCCCGTCGGCAAAAACGTGATTCTCGCCTGTGATGAGCCGCGAGAGGGGCTCGTGGGGCTACTTAGGCAGCATGGATTTAAGGTGATCGCGTTAAGCAGGGCTGAGATAAAGTTCGTCTACGGTGAGATTGGTGATCTTGCGGTTACGATTTTAAGTGAGCGGGATGAGGTTGAGACTGAGGCGGATTTTTTCTTGATTAGCGGCGCGGCGCCCTATCAATTGCGACAAAGCGGCTGCTACGAGATCTCGGGGCTAAAAGACGATGAAATTTTAGAAATTTTAAATTCCAAAAGCCCGGTTTATCATTATAAGAATTCCACGATCTTTGATCCTGCGATCTGTCAGTATCAAGGCAGGCGAAATGAGCTGCGAGCGCCGTGCGTGGAGGTTTGCCCCACGGTGGCGATTTTGAAAAACGACGAAAAGCGCGAGCTAGTATTTTCGCACATCGATTGCATCGGTTGCGGCGCGTGCGTGAGCGTCTGTCCTAGCGGCGCGCTAAAATTTGCCAAGCTGCCCCAAAGCGTATTTGGCGAGATCGCAAAGCTCTATGCAGGCAAAATTCCGCTTCTCATCGCAGAGAGCGAAATCGCGTCCGCACCCGCAGTGCAGCTTCCGTGCGGCGTGCTACCGTTTGGAATTTTTGGAAGCAAGCAAATAGATGAGATAAATCTGCTAAGCGCGATGCAAGAAAGTGGCTCGAGTGCGATCGTTTACGGCACGGACGCGGGCGAGGGCACGCGCGAAGCGGTGGAGCTTACCAATGGAATTTCGCGCGCGATCTATGGCAAGGACGCAGTATTTTTAGCGCGAAATTTAACCGAGCTACAAGAGGCACTAAAGTGGGCGCAAAGCTCTCAGCCCTGGGCGTTTAGCTTAAACGAACAGGGCCTTAGCAAGAAAGAAATTTTTTCCAAACGCGTAAGCGCAATGGTCGGCGAGGGCAGCTTTGGCGCCGTAGAAAGCGGAGAGTTGCTAAAATTTGGCAAAGTAAGTATAAACGAAGCAAGCTGCACGCTCTGCCTTAGCTGCGTGGGCGCCTGTAACACTGGTGCGCTGTATGCCGACAACAGTGACAATTCGATTAAGCTCAATGCTTCGCTTTGCACGACGTGCAACTACTGCGTGCTAAGCTGCGCCGAAAAGGATACGATCGAGCTTCAGCCTTGCGGCGTGGAGCTTGAGCCGGGATTTTTTAATTACAAAATGCTAGCCAAAGACGAGCTTTTTAAATGCATCGAGTGCGGTAAGGAATTTGCGACGAGCAAAGCCGTGATGAAGATCGCGGATATGATGGGCGCGCATTTTGCAAACGAGCCTGAAAAGATGAAGACGCTTTTTTGCTGTGGCGATTGCAAGGCGAAAATAATGATAAAAAAGCAGATAGAAGATGCTAGAAAAGAGGCAATGTAATGGATGCGAATCTACTTCAAGCAAGAAGCTACTACTACGAATTTTTTGCAATTCCGTTTTTTTTCTATGAAACGGATACGAAATTTAAGCGCTGGAAGGAGCAACTGGAGTTTTTACGTAGCTCACCCATCGTGTCTAGTGATGAGGCGGAATTTCAAAATTTAGCGAAATTCGACTTTGCTGCGTTTAAAAGCGAGCAAAATTCCGTGCTTTTTGATTTTTCATACGCCAATGTGCCGATGAGTGCGAGCTTCTACGACGAAGGGCGCGACGATGGGCGTATGCGTGTCGCGGTAATCGACGTGCTAAAAAAGAGTAAATTTCGCCGTAATATGGAGCTTTGCAAAGAGTGCGAGGATTATGTGGGATTTATTTTTTACCTGCATTCAACCCTACTTCGCGACGCAGCCGCAAAACACAGCGCGGTTTTAAACGGACAAAATTCCGTGACAAAAGAGCAAAATTCTACGAATAGCGCGAGCTTGACGGTGCAAGATGGAAAAAATTCTGTAGGTTTGCATGGCAGTAAATATTTTACGGACTCGCAGGATAATAAAAATGCTGCGAACTCGCAATGCGCTAAAAATTTCATCGGCGCGCAAGACGGCGAAACGCTGGCGTTAGAGCTTTTTACGAATGTCACCAACAGCTTTGTAGACGAGTTTAGCGAGCTTTTGTGCGGGCATGTGCGGGCGGATTTTTTCAAATCATTAGGCGCACTAATGAGAAGCTTTTTTGCGCTTGAGCGCTCGCTTTTAGCGCTTGCTGCTCCGCAAAAGAAAGATCGCAGCGTCGTTAAAGAAGCGATCAAAAAAGGCGGCTATCAAAATAAATTTACCAATCCGGAAGATATTTTTAATCTGGATTGATAAATAAAATTTTTAACGAAAATCTTAACGCGAAAGCAGAATTTCGGTTAAATTTTAAACTCGCAAACTCTAGTTTTGCGAGTAGTTTTTTAGTTAGAACTTTATATTTTGAATTTTAAATAAAATTTAAAAAGTAACTTAAAATTTAATTTCCATCTCACTGCCTTTTCGTTATAATTCATTAGACTTAAATCCTGTAACAGGCGTTACTACAATAAAAGATTTAAAGCGATTTCTTCACAAAGGAAAACCATGGAGAACAAACGCAGAGATTTTCTTAAAAAATCTCTAAAAATCGGCGCAGTAGGTGCCGTGGGCGTTGCCGCGTCTCAGGCTCTAGCAAAAAGCGAGCAGGATTACGGCGATACCGTTCGTGGCAAATCACCGAAAAAAGAGGTGCTTTACTGGGAGAGTGAAGCGTGGAAAAAATACTATAAAGTAGCTTACTAGGAGAATTTTCATGAGTGAGAATACGATCGGAAGGAGATCGTTTTTGAAACTCGCCGCTTTAGGAGCGAGCAGCGTAGCTGCGTTTGGCGAAAATAATACGCTAAGAGCCGCTACCGAGCAAGAGATCAAAAACCCATTTCCAGGTTCCGTTATGAAGCGAACGATATGTTCGATCTGTTCCGTAGGCTGCGGTATCGAGGCTCAAGTGGATGAGAGCACCAATACCTGGATTCGTCAAGATATGGCAGTAGATCACCCGATCTCGCAGGGCAGTCACTGCTGTAAGGGAATCGATCAAATCGATCTAACCAAATCTAAAATGCGTCTTAAATATCCGCTCAAAAAGGTTGGCGGCAAGTGGGAGCGCATCAGTTGGGAACAAGCCGTTGATGAAATCGGCGATAAAATGCTTCAAGTTCGCAAAGAAGACGGTCCAGATAGTGTAGTATTTCTGGGTTCGGCTAAATTTTGCAACGAGCAGGCATATTATTTTAGAAAATTTGCAGCCTTTTGGGGTACAAACAGCAACGACCACGTAGCCAGAATTTGACATAGCGCAACAGTCGCCGGTGTGGCGAATACTTGGGGTTATGGAGCTATGACTAATCACGTAGGCGATATGGCGAAAAATTCTAAAATGATCCTTTTTATAGGTGCGAATTCCGCGGTTGCAAATCCTGTGGGGGCTATGAAGCATGCTCTTCAAGCTCGCGATAGAAACGGCGCGAAAATCGTTGTAGTTGATCCAAATTTTACTAGAACTGCGGCTAAGGCTGATATGTATATTAGAATTCGTCCGGGAACCGATATAGCGTTTGTGTACGGAATGCTGCATCTAATCTTTAAAAACGGCTGGGAGGACAAAGAGCTAATAAAAACCAGGACCTACGCTGTAGATGAGATCAAGGCGGAAGCTGAGAAGTGGGATCCTAAAGAGGTAGCCAATGTCACTGGCTGCAAGGAAGAGGAACTGATAGAATTTACGAGGATGTTTGCTACCACAAAGCCCGCTACTTTATGCTGGGCACTCGGTATCACGCAGCACTCGATCGGAAGTTCAAATACTAGGATTTTGGCTCTTTTGCAGCTCATACTAGGCAATATGGGCAAGCCGGGCGGCGGCTGCAACATCCTTAGAGGTCACGATAATGTTCAGGGCGCTACCGATATGTGCAATCTCTCTGATAGCTTACCTGCGTATTACGGGCTAGCCGATAACGCTTGGAAGCACTTCTGCAAGGGCTGGGGCGTAGATTACGAGCAGTTTATTAAAAGATTTGCCGTCTCTACTAAGCAGCCGCACGAAAAGCAGGGTGAAAAAGTGCCTGGCACGAATTTTACCGAGTATTTTCACTACGATCCGAGCATCGAGCAAGATGTGATAAACTGGCGCAACGAAAAGGGCTTTTCGCTATCTAAATGGTGGCAGGGCGTTTTGAAAAACGAGCCCGTTTTAAGTAGTGGCAATGTCCGCGTCCTTTGGGTACAAGGCACAGGAATTACTTCTATGGCTCACGTTCGCGAGACTCAAGAAGCATTAGGTAAGATCGATATGCTGGTAGTCGCCGAGCCATTTTTAAACGAAGTGGCGATTCTAAACGATAGACCGGATGGAATTTATGTTTTGCCGGTAGCTACGCAGTTCGAGAGCGAAGGCCATCTAAGCGCTACAAACCGCAGCGGCCAGTGGAGAACTCAGATCGTTAAGCCGCTATTTGAGAGCAAAGAGGATCAAGAGGTAATGTTTTTATTCGCGAAAAAATTCGGCTTTTACGACGAATATGTTCGCGGCATGAAGATGGGCATCGTTGATGGCGAGCTTAAGCAGGTTAAAGACGATTTTGTTTGGCCTGACGACGCTACCGATGAGATTGCACGCAATACTCAAAGTATTGGAAATAACGGTCGTACCGCAGCTAGATTTCGTAGACAGCAGAAAAACTGGCATCTATTTGATCCCGATACTTTGCGCGGCATAGGCGGCGAGGTCGAGGGCGAATACTACGGGCTTCCATGGCCTTGCTGGGATACGCAACACCCGGGCACTCCGATTCTTTACGACGTAACTAGGCCTTATGCTGACGGTGGTATGGGATTTAGAAACCGCTTCGGTTTGGAGCACGACGGTGTTTCGCAGCTAGCCGACGAGAGCATTACACTTCCGGGATCAAAAATTTCGGGCGGTCATGCGGAGATTACCAAGGCAAATATCGAACAGGTTTTAGGTATTACGCTAAGCGAGGATGAAAAAACCAAGATGGGGCCTACGTGGAGCACAGATTATAGCGGCATTATCGCTAAAAAATGCCGCGAGTTTGGAATTTGTCCTTGCGGAAACGCAAGAGCCAGAGCCAAGGTTTGGCAGTTTGCGGATCAAATTCCAAAGCATCGCGAACCGATCCACTCGCCTAGATGGGATTTGGTGGAGAAATATCCGACCTTTGCGGATCAAAAACGAAATTTCCGCGTATTTACTAGATTTATCTCCGAGCAGAAAAAGCAGGATTGGAGTAAAGACTTCCCTACTATCGTAAGCTCGCTAAGGCTTGTAAATTTAAGCGGTGCGGGCATGATCGAGCGTACGAGCAAGTATCTTTCGGCGATTACTCCGGAGATGTTTGCGCACGTAAATCCTAAGCTTGCCGCTGATAAAGGTATCAAAGATGGCGAGATGATGTGGATTCATTCGCCGCAAGGCACGAAGATCAAAGTCAAGTGCATCTATTCGCACGCCGTAACGCCCGATCGTATTGTTATGCCGTATAACTTCGCGGGAATTTTCCAGGGCGAGGATCTAAGCGAGCGTTACCCTGAGGGCACTAAGCCATATATTAGAGGCGAGAGCTCAAATACGATTACGAACTACGGCTTTGACATAAATACGCAAATTTCGGAATTCAACGCCGGTCTTTGCAGACTAGAAAAAGCATAAGGAGATAAAATGCCGGCAAGATTAAAATTTTACGTCGATGTCGAGCGTTGCATCGCTTGCTATGGTTGCCAAGTAGCCTGCAGCTCGGCTCACGAGGTTCCCGTGCAGATCAATAGGCGCAAGGTTATCACTTTAAACGAGGGCATAGAGGGGCAGGAGGTTTCAAGCTCTATTGCTTGCCAACATTGCACCGATGCGCCTTGCGCGCAGGTTTGCCCGGTTCAATGCTTCTATATCAGAACCGACGGCGTCGTTTTACACGACAAAGATAAATGTATCGGCTGTGGATACTGCCTCTACGCGTGTCCGTTCGGTGCTCCGCAATTCCCTAGAGACGGAGCTTTCGGTATAAAAGGCGCGATGGATAAATGCACTATGTGCGCGGGCGGACCGGAGGAGACCTTCTCGCACGAGGAGCTTCATAAATACGGTCAAAACCGCATCGCGGAGGGTAAAGTCCCGATGTGCGCGGCAATATGCTGC
Source organism: uncultured Campylobacter sp. (assembly GCA_963522285.1). GTDB lineage: Bacteria > Campylobacterota > Campylobacteria > Campylobacterales > Campylobacteraceae > Campylobacter_B. The sequence goes on along the minus strand of CAUQWV010000005.1, from coordinate 132,683 downwards.
ACGAACGCTCTAATCGTGGGCGACGCGAGCAGAGTTTCAGAGGTTTATCGCAAGCGCGTGCTTACGCGCGGTGTGAGCCTATAAGATTATGGAATTTTAACGCTCCGGTTTAAAATTCCGCCTCTTTTCGCAGAAATTTCAACCGAGCGACGGCTTTAAATTTAGCGGTCGCTCGGCGTGAAATTTTATTTGAAAATCTCTGCTCCCGCGTATCGATAGTTAGATTATTTCAAAAAATCGCTTCTTGCTGACATTAAAATTTTAAATTTATGCTACAATCACTCAAATTTAGGATTTGAAATCTTAAGCGAAAGGATCTGTCTTGAAAAATAAAATTTCACTTTTTTTGGTCATTTCGGCGTTTTTGATTTTTACGGGTTGTTCTAAAAATGTGCCCGTAAATAGCGGTATCGTGCGCACTTCCGAGCCGCTTCACATTATGGAATTTCCGCAGGATAAGCTCATAAGCGTAAATTTTACCAATACCTCGACGACGGATTCAAATTTAACCCAGGTAGTGATTCAGCATCTGCGTGCGGACGGATTTAAGGTCGTAAATAAAAGCGCGGCGAACGTCCAAATCGGTGGCAATCTCAACTACTTCCGCAAGGCGGATTTTTCGCGTAGATCGTGGGATAATCCGAGATTTAGCTTCGGTATGGGCTTTGGCAGGTATTATAGATATACGGGCGTCGGCGTAGGTTGGGGGATGCCGTTTGGTTATGATCCTTGGGACGACGACGATTATTACAGAGACTACTTCTACGACTCGCAGATCAGCCTCTACATAAGCGTTAAAAACAAGGATGCGTGGAAGGACTACGTAACGAACCTCAACTACCAAAGCATCAAAAATCCGGGTTCTAAAGACTCGGTAATGGATGCACTAAATTTTAAAATTTACGAATATATAAGACAGATGATTAAGCAGGGAAGATGATAGTAAAAGAGAATAAAAGGCCAGTAGCGATGACGCTGGCGGGATCGGCGATTTTGGCGCTTGCTAGCGGATATTGCTACCACGCGGGCTTTGGCGGTGCGGCGCTTTTCGCTTCCGTAGTGGCGGCATTTTGCGCGTTTTTTTGCGCGCTCAGACTCGGCGCGAAAAATTATTTGCAGATCGGCGAGGATGCCTTTACGATCGTGCGTGGGGCAAATTCCGAGAGCTTCGAATACAAAGATATCGCAAATTTAGGCACAAAAACCTTCGTCGCGGGCAGAAACAAAACGGAGCTTTTAAATTTTGTATTCAAAAAAACGCCGCAGGCACAGGACCGCTTTAACTTTTTGCGATTTTACAGCGACACGGAGGCCACGCTACCGGGCTCGTTTGAAATTTCGATCTACGAGCTGAGCAAAATTTTGCGCGAGAAAGCGGGTCTTTCGCAAAGCTCTGAGGAAGAGCAAGCCGCTCCAAAAGCTCGCAAAGGCGCCAAGGGCTCTAAAAAAAGCGCGAGCTCCGATAAAAATTTTAAAACTAAAAACTTCTGCGATGAAAATTCCGCTTCGCAAAATTCCGCTTCGCAAAATTCCGATACGCAAAATTCCTACGGCGCACAAAATTTAGGCGCCGAGAATTTCGGCGTGGCGCAGAATTTCGCCATGCAAAATTCTAGCGGTGCTGCCGATTTAAACAGCGCGCAGAATTTAGAGGGCGCTTCAAATTTAAACGAACAAAGCTCCGCCGCGCCGAAGGATGCCGCTTCCTCAAATAGCGCCGTCGCAGGCGAAAATTTCATAGACGCCGAGAATTCCGCGCCTAAAATTCTCGCGGGCGATAATGAGCCTGACGCTGCGCCCGAAAGTGCGGCGGTAGACGGCTCCGATACTACCGATACGGCGATGCAAAGCTCCGCCTGCGAAAGTAAAAATAAGTAGGTAGGCGCAGCTTTGAACTCCTTGCCGATTGGAATTTTCTTGCAAGGAGCCGCGCTGATGCTCTCGCTCATCGTCGCTATCGGCGCGCAAAATATTTTCGTCATCTCTCAAGGTCTTGCGAAAAATCATGTCGCGGCGGTTTGCACGGTCTGTGCGCTAAGCGATGCCGTATTTACGGCCGTAGGGATATTTTTAATCAGCGGCGCTCTTAAGCAAGGCTCGCTTTTTACCCAAATTTTAGGCATAGGCGGGACCCTGTTTCTGCTCTGCTACGCACTAAGCTCGTTTTTTAGCGCCTATAAGGGCTCGCATTTTGCCAAGATTCAAAACTCGGCAAATAGCCCGCTGGCGCCCGTCGTAGCCAAGGCTCTCGCGGTAACGCTTCTAAATCCGCACGTGTATTTAGATACCGTCGTGGTCGTGGGCTCGCTCGGCGCTACGATTGCGGATCCGCAAAAGCTGTGGTTTTATGCGGGAGTTATGTTTGTATCATTTGCGTGGTTTTTCGGCTTAGGATATGGCTCAGGGGCGCTTTCGAAGCTTTTTGCAAGCAGCAGAGCGTGGCGCATAATCGACGCGCTCGTGGGAGTTTTGATGCTATATATGGCGTATCTGATCGCTAAGTTTGTCTTTAAAATTTAAAATTTCACGCTAAAATTCCGCATTCTTGATAAAAGGATCTATGATGAAAATTGAAATTGAAAGCGGGCTCGGACTAAAAGAGGCCTTGTGGCGCGTAGAGAAAGCTCTGCGACTAGTGACCGACAAGGACGGCAAAATCACATCGAGCGCGACGCTTTACTTGGGCAAACATTCACTTTTAAATTTACTCGATACCAATCAGATCGAAAATATCCAAAACGCCTATGCGCGCGCCAGGACGGAATTTCGCGCGGAGATGCTGGGCGTACTGGAGGGCTTTTTATCCCAAGAGGATGCCGAGAAAGATCCGGAATATGCGCTATTTAATCAGCTCTACCAAATGGCGATGACCGCGGGCAGAAAGAGTGATATCTTTATCCATGTCCAAGGCATCAGCGAAAACGAGGTCGTGCTGCGCGTGTATCAGCGCTTCGAGCTGGAGGGTGGCGAGACAATCTATTACGCAGGCGGTGAGTTTAGCTACAATCTGGATGAAAATTTCGGCAAAATTTATCGCTACGAAATTTGATCTTAGCGATATGACGCGAGATCGGTGCCGCTTCGATCGCAAATATCGCACTACGCTTTTTGCTGCAGCGCGTAAATTTAGACGCTCAAAACACACAGCGAGTTTAAATTTAGACAAACTTTCTGCAACGATAGAATTCCGCTCGGTTAAATCTATCGTAATTCCAAATTTAAAGCTTATATAAATTTCGCCGCGTTACCGCCGGCGTTTGAGTTCGCCTTGCTTTACATTCGTCAAAATTTTAAATCGAGCTCGCATAAAATTTTTATTTCTTAGGCGCATAAATTTTGTTGGATCGCACTTTTATGCAAAAGAAAAGATAATTAAATGAAGCCGAATTTAACCAAGGCGCGTATATAGGAAGGCGGGCTCAAAAATGATACGCTAGGTGTGGCGGTTTGCTGCCATTGCTTACTTTAAAAATTTTAAGCATTAATACGTGCAAAATGTAAAAACAAAGAATTGAAAACGCGATGCTAAGTAAAAAACTAGGATAATAAGAGCACTGATCGGACTAGCGATAATGATCGCGAAAGTAGTTGTTTGGCAGCTGGTGGGGGGCTGGTCGGACTAGTGCCCTTTATCGTGTGCATCACGGGATTTTGTCCCACTTGCTACTTTTTAAACCGCTGTTCGCTAAAGCGTTAAATTTAGCCGCAGTATGTGGTTTGCTGTGCGCCTAGAAAGTAAGCGCGATAAATTTAGCGGCGAAGCGGGCGAGCTTTAAATTTTAATTCTCCACGCTTCGCCGGGGAATGTTAAATTTAAACTAGCCCTTTAAAGCTTAAAATTTTATCGCGCAATACAAGGCGGTAAATTTAATCTCGTGCCGCCGTCAATCGGCATGCCGCTATCTGCGTAAAATTTTAGCGCGTGCCGCTTTCGGCACTCTTGTTGGAGCTGGCTTGCGCTCCGCGTCAGCCATAGTCAAACTCTATGATTGATTGCACCCGCCTCTTAAAATTCATCTTAAATTTGCTAAAATTGCAGCAAAATTTAAAATTTAAAGGAGCCCAAATGTCAAATATCTTAATCATAGGCGCGGGCGGCGTAAGCCAAGTCGCGACCGTAAAATGCGCGATGAACGCGGACGTTTTTAGCAAGATCACGCTTGCTAGCCGCACCAAAAGCAAGTGCGACGCGATCGCTAAGTTTATAAAAGACCGCCTGGGCGTGCAAATTGGCACCGCCCAGATCGACGCGGACGATACCGAAGCCGTAGTCGCTCTCATCAAAAAAACGGGTGCGCAGCTGCTGCTAAACGTCGCGCTGCCGTATCAAGACCTAGCTCTCATGGACGCATGCTCTCGCGCCGGCATCCCCTACATCGACACGGCAAACTACGAGCACCCCGACACGGCAAAATTTGAGTACAAATTGCAGTGGGCGAAGGACGAGGATTTTAAGAAGGCGGGAACCATGGCGCTGCTGGGAAGCGGCTTTGATCCGGGAGTGACGAACGTATTTTGCGCCTACGCGCAGCAAAATCTCTTTGACAAGATTCACGAGATCGACATCCTAGACTGCAACGCAGGCGATCACGGCTATGCGTTCGCGACGAATTTCAATCCCGAAATCAACCTGCGCGAAGTAAGCGCAAAGGGCCGCTACTGGGAGCGCGGCGAGTGGAAAGAGACCGAGCCGATGGAAATAATGTTCAAATGGGACTATCCAAAAGTAGGCGTCAAAGACAGCTACCTGCTCTATCACGAGGAGCTTGAAAGCTTAGTAAAAAACATCAAGGGGCTAAAGCGAATCCGCTTTTTTATGACATTCGGACAGAGCTACCTCACGCATATGAAATGCCTAGAAAACGTCGGCATGCTGCGCATCGACGAGGTCGAGCATAACGGCGTGAAAATCGTGCCGATACAGTTTTTAAAGACCTTGCTGCCTGATCCTGCGTCGCTAGGTCCTCGCACGAAGGGCAAAACCAACATCGGCTGCGTGATCCGCGGGCTCAAAGACGGCAAAGAGCGCCAAGTCTACATCTATAACGTTTGCGACCACGAGGCTTGCTACGCCGAGACGGGCGCGCAGGCGGTGAGCTACACGACGGGCGTGCCTGCGATGATCGGCTCGATGATGGTGGCAAAAGGCATTTGGAGTGGAAAAGGCGTCTTTAACATGGAAAATTTCGACGCCAAGCCTTTCATGGACGAGCTAAATAAGCAGGGCTTGCCGTGGGAGATAATCGAAATGAAACCCGGCGAAAGATACGAAGTCTAAATTTAAGGCTTATCTTTTTCTACTTATACTTCGTTGGTTTTAAATTTTGCTCGGTCATTACCCACTCGGTAACTCCCGTCACAAAATTTAAAACCGCCTCGTTTAAGCGAAAAATACCGCGCTTGATTTTTATTAAATTTCACCCATGATACTTCGCCTTGATTATCAAATTTTATGATTTTATTTATATCCAAATCAAAAAATCTTAAATTTTTACTCATACCACAACATTTTATATTCAGCTAACAAATACAATAAAAGCGAGATATTTTTCGTGTAAATTTTGCTTTTACTAAAAATTTATAAAAGCCTTACACTAAATTTAATGAGCCAAAATAAAATTCGGCAGCGATTTTCTAACAAAAGATCAAAAATAAAAAGCCAAATTTTGGAGGCTAAAGATGTTTAAAAAGATATTGTTTCTCGCCGTTTCTTCGTTATTTGCATTTGGTGCTCTAGCTCAAGCAGGCGAGATAAAAGCAAGCGACTCGCCCTTTGGTTACGCTAGCGTTGGTGCAGAGCAAAATTTTGGCGGATACGCCGGCAAAGAGAGTAAAGAAGTCATCGTAAAAGATAGACAAGAGCTCGTAAAATACGCCAAAATGGGTGACTACGTCATCTATGTGGATGGGCTCATAGACCTTAGCGAAGGCAAGATCCCGCAAAATGGCAATAGCGATGGGCTGGATAAATTTATAAGTGAGATTAGCGGTGGCGAGTTTAGCTCTTATATCAAATTTATGCAGGCTTACGGCGCTTCATGCCATGCAAATTTAGATGGTTCGCAAGATCCAAAGCTAGCAGCGCTTCGCAAAAATTTAGCCAACGAATACAAAAAGCTCATCGTAGTGCCGGTAGCTAGCAATACCACGATAATCGGCCTAGGCGAAAACTCAGGCATAAAAGGTGGCTCACTTTTGCTAAAAAATGTCCAAAATATCGCGATCCGCAACATGCTGATCGAAGATGCTTTTGATCCGTTTCCAGATATACAAAAAAATGACGGCTTTAACGCGCAATATGACGGCGTTAGTATAGATTCAAGTAAAAACATCTGGGTAGATCACTGCCATTTTAAGGATACTGTGGATCTTAGCCATGTGCATTTAGCAGGTGGAGAGCTTACTAAATGGCAAACTTATGATGGACTATGCGACATCAAGGGGGATAGTGCGGCTATCACGATCTCGCATAACATCTTTGAAAACCACGACAAAACGATGCTAATAGGCTCAAGAGACTCAGACGGCAGCAGCGAAACAAGGACGATAACGGTCGCTCATAACATTTTTGACAACTGCGCGCAACGCCTACCTATGGCACGCAATGCAAAGGTGCACGTCTATAACAACTTTTATGACTCAAAAGATGGCTTTTATGACCAAAAATACGCCATTGGAGTGCGCTTTGGTTCGCTAGTATACGCTCAAAACAACTACTTTACAAATGGCGTCAAGATAAGCTACAAATGTAACAAAGGCACCATTTTTGAAAGCGGCAACATAGACTTTTCTAAAAAAGGCAGCGTTTGCGAAAAGCTAGACAAACCACCATTTGAGCCTCCATATAAATTTAAGCTCCTCGAAGCTTTAAGCGTCCAAAACGAGGTAAATAAAAACGCAGGCACAGGCAAACTAGCCGTTATAAGATAATACCACTAAAGCTCCAAGCTGGCCAAAACTCTTGGGGTCAGATTGCTATTACAAGGCACTTTTAGTTTTTGCTTTTTTAAGTATTTTAAGCTTCTATACGCCAAAATTACAAAATAAAATTTCTAAATTTACGTCTCAAAATAGCAAATTTACGCTATGAGCTCATCTTACGCCGATTGCCATTGGTTCGTAAATTTATGCTAAATTTACAAAAATTTAGTCATTGCTAAACAAGAAAGGGAAATCTTGCAAATAAAAACGCCTATCTGATTTTGGTCATCCTAAATACGCTCGCGGCGTATTTTAATAAGTAAATTTTAAATCGTGGCGAAATTTTATAATTTGCCATCGAGTCCGGCTCTGTTTTAAACAGACGGCGGTTTCTTAAATTTAAACTCTAGCTAAATTTAGACCGAAATTTTTAAGTAAACTTTGCTATAATCGCCGCAATTTTGAAAAAACCGAGGAGAAAATATGAAACTAATTTACGCCGCTTGCGTGCTAGCCGCTTTTGCTTCGGCTCAGACCGAAACTATGCAGGTACCGGACTTTGCTAAAAGCTCGATGAAGACGCATGAGCAGGCCGAAGAAAAACTAATCGCAAATGCCCTAAAAGGCGATCTAAGCCAGATTGCAAGCGACCTAAAGATCGATAAAACTCTAAAAGGCGGCGAGTCGCTTGTCATTAACGGCGCGCATTACAGGACGATCGAGGGCGACAGCACGCAGTGGAAAGAGGGCGATGCCGTGCGCCTGCTAAGCGGCAACAAGGACGGCAGATGCCTAAGCTCGATCATGCTTAATCTGCGCACGAAAACCGTCTGTAAGTTTATGTGTGACGCGTATTAAATCTCGTAAATTTCATACTTTATAGCGCGAGCGAGATGGATTAAATTTCGGTTTGCTCGCGCTCTCCATAATAAATTTATCGTATAAAATTCTACATCTTGCATCGTAAAACAGGTAAATTCTGCTATAATAAACAGAAATTAAATAATGTCGTTAAAGACGTAACGCGGGCGCGATAAAGCGAGTAAAATTTGTAGAGGCAAATTTTAACCCTGCCGCTCGGTACTTCAAACGGCAAATCAAGGAAAAAGATGCAAAAATTTAGAATTACAAACGGCGAATGTTCGCGCATGGATATTTTTCTGATCATGACGCTGGTTTATATATTCGGCGTGGCGTGCAGGTTTTTTTGGATATATTGGGCTAGCGGGATCGAGCAGTTTTCTTTCGATGGCGAGCTCATTATGACCACAAACGACGCCTTTGCGAACGCCGAGGGCGCGCGCGATATGATAGCGGGCTTTCATCAGCCGGGCGATCTTAGCCCATACGCCGCGTCGATCCCAACTCTAGCATTTTTACTTAGCAAAATTTTACCAGTCAGTCTAAATAGCATTACGATCTATATGAGCGTGTTTTTCGCGCCGCTGGTGGTCGTGCCGATTATTTTGATAGCAAGAGAGTATAAGATCCTGGGTGCCGGCATCATCGCGGCACTACTTGCTTGCGTGCTGCCCGGATATTATGTCAGGACCTTGGGCGGATATTTTGATAGCGATATGTTAAATGTTACTCTGCCGCTGCTAACGCTATGGGCTTTGATTAGGCTCATAGGGCGAAGCGAGCAGAGCAGCTTTGCTTTACCTGCCGTTTTTACGGTGATTTATGATTGGTGGTATCCTAGCTCGTATTCTCTAAATATGGCGATTATAGTGATATTTTTAATCTATACTTTGATTTTTAATAGACGCAATGAGGAAAATTACAAAGCGATTATTCTTATGGTCGCAGCGGTTATAAAATTTGGCGCGTATTACGAAGGTGAGACAATAATTGTAAATTATATTTTATTGTTTAAAATCGCACTTATTGTGTTTTTATATTTTTTAATGATTAAAATTCCAAGTCATAAAAGCAAAAAAGCTCTTTGGATTTTGGGTACGATCGCCGTAATTACGTTCGTCATATTCGGCGGACTTGTGCCTATAGCAGTGCAGCTTAAAGCATACATCTTAAAGGATGTAAGCAAAGAGGAAATTTTCTACTTCTACGGCGTTAGAAGTACGGTTAATGAGGTAGAAAACGCTAATTTTATGAAATTTGTGCTTGAATCTAGTGGGCATCTATTTATATTTATATGCGCCGTAGGAGGGCTGGCTCTACTGCTGATAAAATTCCGTTCGTTTATATTAACCTTGCCGATGATAGCGCTTGGAGTTTTAGCACTTTTCGGCGGAACTCGCTTTACAATGTACGCTACACCGATGATAGCGCTTGGATTTGCTTATTTTATATATTTCACGCTGAATTACTTTGAAATACGCACCTGGCTTAGAAGTACTTTGTTGGCTATTTTAACCTGTTTGGCGCTAATGCCTAGCATGGATTTTATTTATAAATTCCGAGTTGCGCCTACGCTTACGAAAGACTCTATAGATCCTCTTGCAGAGCTAAAAAATAAGGCTAGCAGGGAGGATTATGTGCTATCGTGGTGGGATTACGGTTATTTAATCAGATATTACTCCGATGTAAAAGTAGTAGCTGATCCCGGAGGTAGACAGGCAGGAGAATACACTTTTATGAGTGCGTTTTCCTTTAATAAAGATGAGGTAAGCTCTGCTAATATGGCAAGGCTTAATGTCGAATATATACAAAAGTCGCAAGGTAAAAAATTTGATCCTAAATTGGAAGATAAATTTAAACTAAATCTATATCAAATTCAAAAAGATTATGGCGAAGCAGATATCAATAAATTCTTAAGTTCTTTAAGCGATAAGAATTTCAAGCTTCCACAGAAAACTAGGGATATATATTATTACTTCGTACCGCACATGATAGATATATTGCCTAATATCTTAAAATTTTCTACTGTAGATATAGAAACAGGTAAAGAGTCTTGGACACCATTTATTCATGTGGGTTATGATATTAGAATGGGTAAAGATGGAGAGAGTATCATAATAAATGATGAATGCACACTGCCTAGCGTCGATCCTGAATACCTAATCTATGACGGTAAAAAAATGCCTATTAATTCATATTATCAAGTGGGCGAAGTAAACGGCAAACTCGTCAAATTATCTAAGCAGATAGATAAAAATTCCAATCTTTACGTGATATTTTTACCGGATTACCAAAGAATTTTAATCTTAGATAAAAAGGTCTTTGAATCAGCCTTTATCCAACTTTTTGTGCTGGAAAACTATGATAAAGATCTGTTTGAGCCCGTTTATTTAAGTAATTCTGCGCGGATTTACAAGTTATTAAGATAAATTTATATCCAGAGGAATATTGCGTAAATTCTTATTGCATTGTGCTTTTACAAAGCGTATGTTACTAAGCGATAAAATTTATAATGCAAGCTATATGCTTAGATTTAGAATTTATAATAGTTATAAATAAATTATAAAAATACTTCAAAATTTTGTCATTAAAAATCGTAAATGTTATGTATTTACTTTAAATTTAGCCTAGGTTTCGAAGCGTGTCGCTATCATTGAGATAAAATTTCACCGAAAGGAGTAAAAATGAGAAATTTAGTTGCAAAAGCATTGTTGCTTAGTTCTTTAGCTGCAGTAAGCGCGATGGCGGAGGGGCTTTTCATAGGCGGTGAGGGTGGATATAATTTCAAAAACCAAGCTGCAGGTTTTGATGACGGACAGCCGCAGATCGGCGTTAAAGCCGGATACGACTTCGGCACGTTTAGAGCTTACGGCGGATATTTTTATGGATTTAAGGGCGAGGATTCCAGCTCGAATGCCAATTCGAAAAGAAAGGTTAAATGGAGCACGCACGATTTCGTAGCCGGTGCGGATTTTACGCCGGAGCTTTTCGGTAGATTTAAGCTCGTCCTAGGCGCTTACGCTGGGCTTTCGGTGCTAGATACTGAAGTTAAAATAGACTATAGCAATGGCGGCTGGGTTAGAGCGGACGATACGCTGGGCGGCTTTATTTTGGGCGGCAAGATAGGTACCGCGTATGAGTTTGGCTCCAATAGCGAGATTGAAATGGGCTTTAAAGCAAGCAAAGCGTGGTACAAAGACGGCGATTATATCGAAGATAACGATGGTAAAAAATACGGCGTTTACGCAGGATATAATTATAAATTCTAAGAATTTTCATATTTGAGGCATTGCACTGCTTTCATAGAGCCTTGATGCTCGGTGGCTTTGCGGTGTGCCGGGTAAGGCAAGGCTAGCTTTGTCGCAAGGCTTTACTAAGTTTTAGTAGAATCTTGCGATGAGGTTTAAATTATTGATGAATTTAACGTCTTTAAATTCAATCCTAAAATTTTAACTTATAGAATTTCGTCGATAAAATTCTATCTCGAGCTTTATCGGCGAAATTCCACTCCTGCGCTTTTGGATAAAATTTCGTTCATTTTCGAGATGAGGTTAAAATTTTAATGACGGCAAAAGAAATTTTAGATAAAATCAACATTTTCATACCAAAATTTTACTCAAAGGATAGAGATGAAGAGTTACGTTACGGGCTTTCCGCGTATCGGAGAGCAGCGCGAGTTAAAGAAGGCTTTAGAGAGCTATTGGGCGGGCAAGTGCGATTATGACGCGCTAGAGCGGGTCGCCGCAGAGCTAAAAGATCGTCACATCAAATATCAGCTGGATGCCTGGAGCGGCCTAATTAGCGTAAACGACTTTTCATACTACGATCTGATGCTCGATACCAGCGTGCTTTTCGGCGTGATCCCGCGGCGCTTTGCGGCTCTTTCGGCGCATGAGCAGTATTTTGCGATGGCGCGCGGCAGTAAAGACGCAGTCGCGATGGAGATGACGAAGTGGTTTAACACAAACTACCACTATATCGTGCCTGAGATCTCTGCGTATACGGAATTTAGCCTAAATCCTAGTAAAATTTTAAGCGAGTACAAGGCTGCGAAAAATAATGATTTTAAGGATTCCTGCGCGCTAAAGATAAATTTAATCGGACCTATCACCTATCTTGCGCTTAGCAAATCAAGCGACAAAAGCGATCCGCTCGCGCATTTAGATGCCCTTGTCGCGAAATACGAGGAACTGCTAAAGCTTCTTAGCGAGCTTGATAACGAGGTCGTAGTTCAGATCGACGAGCCTATCTTCGTGACGGATCGCGCAGCGGAGTTAGCGCCAAAGATCGAGCCTGTTTATCAGCGCCTAAGCAAGGCTGCAAGCAACGTAAAAATCATCTTTATGACCTATTTTGAGCATGCGACCGAGGCCGTACGCGAGATAGTAAAGACCGATGTTTGGGCGATCGGGCTTGATTTTGTTTACGCAAGCGAAGAGAATATCAAAAAAGAGCTTCAAGCTTTAAAAGACGCTAAGACCGTGCTTTTCGCAGGCGTGATCGACGGGCGTAATATCTGGAAGAGCGACATCGACAAAAAGCTCGCTCAGCTCAAAGCCATCGAAGCCTACGTTCCTAAGGAGCGTATCTATGTGGGCACCTCCTGCTCGCTTTTGCACGTGCCTTTCACGCTAAAATATGAGGACAAGCTAAGCGCTGAGGTTAAATCATGGCTAAGTTTCGCGGTCGAAAAACTAAGCGAAATTTCGATTTTGACCCATCTTTTCTTTGAAATTCCGATGTGCGAACACGGTATGAAAGCTTACGAGGAAAATCAAAAATCTGCTAAAACCCGCGCTAGCTCGCCTCTAATTCACGACGAGCGAGTGCAAAGCCGCGCTGCAAATTTAAATAAATTCGAGCGCACCGATCGCTACGAGGATCGCATCAAGGTGCAGAAAAAGGAGCTAGGCTATGGAATTTTGCCTACCACTACGATCGGCTCCTTCCCGCAGACTGCCGAGCTTCGCCAAGTTCGCAACGCCTACAAAAAGGGCTTAATTGGCCGCGAAGCCTACGAGCGCGACATCAAAGCTTACATCGACGACTGCGTTAAATTTCAAGATGAGATTGGTCTGGACGTACTGGTTCACGGTGAGCCAGAGCGCAACGATATGGTCGAGTATTTCGGCGAGCAGATGAGCGGATACGCGTTTAGCGCCAACGGCTGGGTGCAGAGCTACGGCAGCCGCTGCGTGAAACCGCCACTACTTTTCGGCGACGTTAGCCGCCCAAAACCGATGACCGTGGAGTGGATCAAATACGCTCAAAGCCGCACTAAAAAGATTATGAAAGGCATGTTAACGGGCCCGGTAACGATGATGAACTGGAGCTTCGTGCGCGATGATAAGCCTCGCGAGCAGATAGTAAAACAGCTCGCACTTGCGATTTTTGATGAAATTTCGGATCTGCAAGACGCAGGTATCAAGATCGTTCAGGTGGACGAAGCTGCGTTTAAAGAGGGCTATCCGCTTAGATCCGAAAACATCCCTGCATACGAAAAATTTGCCGTTAGTGCCTTTAAGCTCGCTGTCAGCGCCGCAAGCGCTCATACGCAGATCCACACGCATATGTGCTATTCGGAGTTTAACGACATAATCAAAACGATAGAGGCGATGGACGCCGACGTCATCAGCATCGAGACCGCTCGTAGCGGTAACGAGCTGCTTCGAGTTTTCAAATCGGTCGGCTATAAGCAAGAGGTCGGTCCGGGCGTTTACGACATCCATAGTCCGCGAATTCCTAGTGTGCAGGAGCTCGTAAGCCAGATCCGCGCGCTACTTGAGGTGCTCCCGAAAGAGCAGCTGTGGATCAACCCGGACTGCGGCCTAAAAACCCGCAAATGGGAGGAGGTTCGCCCGAGCCTAAAAAATATGGTCGAGGCAGTAAGAATCATCCGCACAGAGGGGTAAATTTCGCGCAGAAAAAGACTTTGCTGTCGGGTAAAATTCCGCCCGGCAGCTGTTTTGCGATAGAATTATGTGAAACGTTTATTTCGAATATGGACCGTTAAAACATCTGTGCAAAATTTACTTCGAACGAGCATTAAGGGGCGGCAAGAGATTTCTACGCGTCTGCTTGGCAAGCATATTTGATAGCCGCTAAGTAATGCAACAATATGAAATTTAGTGCAGGATTTACGGCTTTTACAGACGCACAGAGACGGGCATTTCTTGAAAATGCGGCGTAAAATTTCATCTCGACTGCTAGCTTGAAATTTCATCGCAACTGTTCGCTTGCTTGAGACGCGGAGCGTAAATTTTATCGCGATTGCCCTGAAAGCGGGCTGGGGCAAGCAATAAAATTTTAAAATTTTAGCAATCAGCTCTTGTGCGCACAAACCTCGCTAGCCGAATAAAAAACGCTGAAATTTGCAATTTTACGCGCCGCTAGATTAGAATTTCAAAACGCGAGCCAAAGTCGGTATCGTTGCGCTAGAAATTTTAAATTGCAAATTAAAATTTACATTATCTCGTTAGAATGGCTGGGTTACGAAGCGAGATTTGGCTCTGCTACGTTAAATTTCAGCCCGGGTTGAAATCTATGCAGCCGCATGAAATTTACGACTAATTTTGCCTGGTGAGCCTAAAGTTGCGTTGTCGCTCTAGATTCGAGCCTAGAGCCAAAATTTACGACGCAAAACTCATTGATTTTAACTTGCGTTTTGTTCGAAAGAGCGAGGCTGACGCAAGGCGCGTTTGCGTTACCATAAAATTAAAAGAGCCTTTATGGAGGCGCAGATCTGCAATTTGCAGTAAAAATTAAAAGCCATGACTTTGGCTTATAAGGCGCAGCTTTTAGATAGTTTCTATTGCGCCTTAAAGTGAGATTCTACTTAGTAATTTCACGCGGCAGATTTTAACAGGCGGAATTTTATTATCGCTGCAAAATTTTTGGCTTTTAAAATTTTGCTTTGTAGAATTTCGGCCCTCATAGTTGTGATGAAGTGTGGCTCATCTTATTTCGTAGGATTTTAGCGGCGCCGCCCGTGTTTAATTTATATGGCATGATTCCAAAAGGCGCTTATTTTGAAATCCTGCGGGTAGAATCTGCAAGACTGCGTTTGCGAGGTTTTGTAAGAATTTGATGGCAAAGCGCTCCGCGCGTTTAAAAATTTTATTCGTGCGTCGAGCCCTCATTTGCGTTTTAAATTTTGCCCTTGCGGCGAAATTTCGCTCACGTGGCAAGGACTCGCATGCAAGCTGTCCGTGAATCTAAGGATTTGGACGCTAAATTTATTCGTGCATTTAACGGCGTAATGCCTCGCCTGCGCATAAAATTTCGCGTTGCAAGCGATTAAAAAAAGCTTTTTTGCTTCGTATAAATCTCGCGCCGCGAGCGTTTAAAAGCCGCAAGAGCTTTAAAAATTTAAATTGGAAAGATTGAATGACATTTTTTTCGCCTGAGTTTGTCCTTGCTTTTTTAGCGTTTTTAATCGTTTATTGGACGCTCAAAAATCATATTTTCGCGCAAAAAATTCTGATCCTGTTAGCAAGCTACGGCTTTATGTGCTCCGTAAATCCGCGCTTTGCGCTGGTGCTTGCAGCCTATAGTGCTTTCGTATATTTTGCAGGGGTGTGTATCGCGCGCGCTAATCGCGTAGTCGCAAAAGCCATACCGCCCGCAAAGCAGTCCTCGCACAAGAAAAAGCTCTCGCGTAAAGCGGCTGCCAAGCAGATGAGCGCAACAAAACAAGCTGGCATAGCAAAGCAGATGCAAAAAGCGGGGTTAGCGAAGCAGATTTCGTTACCAACTGCGAAGGCGCGTGCAGTGATGCTTGCGGCAGTTGCTGGCGGCTTATTTTTTCTCGCGTTTTTTAAATATTATGGCTACGTCAGGGAGTTTTTCAATGCCGCTCTTGCTGCGCTGCACCTAGGTGCCGTCGATAGTGTGGCGTTTCCGCTTGGAATTTCATATTATGTTTTTATGTCGATCACCTATTTCGTCTCGGTTTATAGGCGCGAATGCGGTGAGCAGGGCTTTTTGAGCTTGGCGTGCTTTTTAGCGTTTTTCCCTAGCGTCGTAATGGGTCCTATCGGACGCGCTAGCGCTGCCAAGGGCGTAGAGCCAGTATTGCCGCAGTTTGATCGCTTCAAGCACTTTGGCAATGCCGATGAAATTTATGTGCTTATAATTTTTGCCTTAGTTAAGCTGCTGCTTGTTAGCGGCTATTTGGGAGCATATTATAGCGATGTGATTTCAGGCGTTTACGGCGACGAGCCTGAGTCCTCCGCGGCGCAAATTCTAGCCGCACTGCTACTTTATGGCGTGGTGCTTTATACGAATTTTAGCGGCTTTATCGATATGGCGCGGGCGCTTGGGCTTGCGATGGGCTTTAAGCTGCCGCAGAATTTTAATATGCCCTACGCGGCTAAGAATTTAGGCGAGTTTTGGGATCGCTGGCATATCAGCTTATCCACGTTTATACGCGATTATATTTATATCCCGCTCGGCGGCTCGCGCAATGGCTTTGCGCGCACCTGCGTAAATTTGCTAATCGCGTTTGCGCTCTCAGGCATTTGGCACGGCGCGGGATTAAATTTTTTGATTTGGGGGCTTTTGCACGGAGTGGCGCTTGTATTTTTAAAATGTCTTGCTAAAGTGGGCGTAAAGCCGCTAAATCCGTATTTGGCGCTATTTTGCACCTATATTTTCGTAAGTTTCGCTTGGATTTTTTTCGCTAATTCCTTGCCAGATGCGGAGGCGATTTTGGGCGCTTTTACCCGCGCACGAGCTTTCGGAGATATTAGCGAGCTAGCGGTGCTTGCGGTGATTTTAGCGGGGATTTTTGTTTATCCTAAAATTTCAGCTCTTAAAGATACTTTGATCGCGCTTTTTACCGAGCTGCCATTTTTGCCTAAAGCTCTCGCGCTTGGCGTGATATTCACGCTGATTTTCGCGCTGATGCCAAGCGGAATTCCAAATTTCATCTACGCAGGATTTTAGATGCTTAGGTTTGTTTCGACTCTGCTTTTTGCGCTGCTTTTCTCGGCATTTTTTATGCAAGGCTCGCTGCTTTATTATTTGGAGCAGCGATTTCACGATGACTTTGGGCTAGAAGAATGGCTGCGCCACTCGCCGTTTCGCGTAGGTGGAGAGATCTACGAAAAGATTGCAAATGGCGCAGATAAGCTTGAGCAGCGTATCAAAGGCGAGGACATTAGCAAGGATGAGGACGCAAGTCCGCATAGCGGAAGCAAAAATTTTAAAAAACCTGCGCAAGATCGTATGGCGGAAAATCAAGCTTTGCAAAGCACGAGGGCGCGAGATCACGATGCTTCACAAAGCGTTAAGCCGCAAGGTAGCAAGCCGCAAGCCCATGCCGCGAAGAATTCCGCTTTAAGTAATTCTACGCATCATTTAAAGACGCGCCATTCGGTGCAGGAGCCTTACGCACAAAATTCCATCCCTCAAAATTCTACTTCGCAAAATTCCGTGTCACAAAGCCAGACTACAACAAGCTCTGTGCCGCACAGCTCCTCTGCGTCGCAAAATCCCGTCACGGCAAGCGCAACCTTGCAAAGCGGCGAAAATTCCGATTCTCAACTCCCTGCTACGCAGGCCTTGGAGCAGAATTTAACGGTGCAAAGCTCCGCGGAGATCGATGCTAAAATTTCGCTTAGCGACGATGGCAAAATCCGTCTAAATGCAGGCGATGAGGTGCTTTTTATGGGCGATAGCCTGATGCAATACGTGGGGATGAATGCTAAGAAATTTTTCCCGAAGCGAAGCCTGAGGGTGATCGATCTTAGCAAGCAATCTACGGGGCTTGCGAGTAAGAAATCCTTTGACTGGCAAAAGACGCTCGATACCGCGCTTCGCGAAAACGGCGGCGTTAAGCTCGTAGTCGTGCTGCTGGGCGCCAACGACGTCTGGGAGTATCGCGCAGGAGGTAAAACTTATGGCATTAAAACGCCGCGCTGGCGGGAGTTTTACGCCTCAAGAGTGCGCGAGATCTACGATACGGCGCACTCGCACGGTGCGGGAGTGCTGTGGCTAGCGATGCCGTGTATGCAAAAGCCGGATTTTGAGGAGAAAACGCAGCTGCTAAATCAAATATATGCCGACGCTAGTATGGCGCTTGGCGGGTATTTTATGCAAACAACCCCGCTGGTGTGCGAAAAAGGCGTCTATAAAACCTATCTGCAAAGCGGCTCCAAGCTCGTGCGCGTGCGCCAAGACGACGGCATTCATATGAGCAAAGAGGGTTGCGAAGCGGTAGCGAAAGAAATTTTATCAAGGATTGAAGTTGAGTAAATTTATAGTGATTTTATTTGCCGCATTATTGGGCGGATGCGCGGCAAACGCAGGCGTTCGTGGCATAAATTCTGTAAACGCAAAAAGCTCTGCGGGCTTTGGAGTGAAATTTTTTGGCGATTCGCATTTAGGAAGCGACGCGCTGATAGATGCTTTCAGACATGGTTTTTTCGTGCAAAACAGCGTCGGCTTCGTGCCTGCAATGATGCCTAAATATCACAAAAGCGAAAATATAGAATTTAAGCAAAGCGGCTTTAATGTGATCTCGTCTCGCACCGAGCAAGACCCCGATTTTCCACTATGCGGAGTGATCGCTACCGGCAAAAAGGGCGCTAATGTGCGACTGGAGCTAAAGCAGCTTAGCGGCGATTTTTACGTCGAAATTTTACATAAATCGGATCAGGGCGGCGAGATTTTTCGCGTGCGCGATGCAAGTGGGCTAAGCGCGTATATTTCGCAAGAAGTGCCGCAGAAATGGGAGTATTCTAAGCTGCGACTTAGATTTCCGATCGAAATTCGATCGCTGCGTGACGGAGCAGAGCTTGGAGGATATAAAATTTATCGTAAAAACGCGCGCTTTGCGGACTCTTGTGCGAGCAACGGCGCGTTTAGCAACCTCTACGAAAAATGGGGTGCAGATGCCTTTGGTAGGGATTTTTCGGGACTTATATACAATCTCGTAGTTATCGCTTATGGCACAAACGACGCGATGGATCCGAAATTTGATGAGCAAAAATTCTACCAAAGCGTCCGTGGGCTGCTTCGCTCCGTCCGCTCTGCAGCTCCTGGTGCAAAAATCCTGCTCGTAGCGCCGCCGCGAAGTCCTAAAGTGCCAAACGCCTCACGCGCTGCGGAGGTGCTAGCGCATCTAGCGCGAGACGAAGGGGCGATGTTTTACGACATAGCCGGTCTTATGGACGAGGATGGCGGCTGGCGCGGCTGGCGCGAGCGCGGGCTGATCCGCCCCGACGAAATCCACTTGCAAAAAGAGGGCTACGAAAAAATCGGCGCAGCGCTGGCGACGAAATTGCGAGGCAGACTTTAAATTTAGTCTTTAAATTTACGCGGCTAGCTGCGGAATTTACAAAGTTTGTTGAAATTTACAAAGCTCTTTGTGGAAATTGCATAATCTGCTGCAGAATTTATACAGTTCGCTATAAATTTACAAAGTCCGTTGCTAAATTTAAAATTTAGCGGTAACAAGCAAAGCTACGCCTGCTCGGATTTCGCCGCTTAGATCTGCGCCGCGAAATTTAAATCAGAAGCTGCGGCTTTAAATTTGCGCGGTTACAGGCTTGGTGCTTGCGTTTTTAAAATTTTGTCGCCTAAATTTACGTGTCGAATTCGGATTAAATTTACGCGGTTGCGACTCGGAGCGTCGATTGCGATCTACACGACGCTGCGGGTAAATTTAGCGCTTAAAATTTCATTCGCATGGGTTGCGACAAAGCGCGGCGAGTTAAATTTAAGAAAGCAAAAAAGGAGAGGCAGATGATATATCTTTGCGGCGATACACACGGAATAAACGAGATCGGTAAAATAACGAACAAGGCCTTTGCGGGCGGGCTTAGCGCCTATGATTTCGTCATCGTGCTTGGGGATTTCGGGCTGTTTTGGAGCGAGCGGATAGATGAGTTTATGGCGCGCAAAAATATAGAAAGATATTTCCCCGCCACGCTTCTTTTCATAGACGGCAACCATGAAAATTTCGATATGTTGGATGAGCTGCCGCGCGAGCGAAAATTCGGCGGCACCGTGGGCGTGGGCGGCGAGAATATTTTTTGGCTGCGGCGCGGCGAAATTTACGAGATCGCGGGGCGGCGCTTTTTATGCTTCGGCGGCGCGCTTAGCGTCGATAAGGCGCATCGGATACCGGGGCTTAGCTGGTGGGCGCGCGAGATTCCGAGCGAGGAGGAGTTTGCTTGCGCGATGCAAAATACGCGCGATTTCATCGCTGCGGGCGGACGGATCGATGCGGTGCTAAGCCACACGGCGCCGTGGTTTGCGATGAAATTTTTAAAAGAGTACCTCTGGTGCGGCAAAAGCACCCCCGATAAAACGTCTGAGTATTTGGAGCGGATCTTTGAACTCGTAAGGCCTGAGCGGTGGTATTTCGGGCACTTTCACGGCGATAAGAAATTCCATGCGCACAGCTGCGATTTTTATCTCTGCTACGATGAAATTTTAAAATTTAAGGACTAGCCTTAAGCCCGCGGCAGCGAAATTTAGAGCTTTGCAAACGGCAAAATTTCGCTCGCAAATTTTAAATGCTGAGGCGCGCGAAATTGAGCCTTTATATTAAAATTTAAGCTAGTTTGGCTACAATGTGGCACTTTTTTTAGAAAGGAATAAAGATGAAGGTTGTAATTACTTATTGTAATTCTTGATCTTATAGACCGCAAGCTCTCCGTGTGAGAGATGAAATAACAAGCGTCTATAAGGATGCAGTTGTCGAGTTGGCCCCTGGTGGCAGCGGAGACTTTCTAGTAGAAGTTGACGGCAGAAAGCTTTTCTTCAATAAAGATTTTGCTAAGCCTCGTTTCCCAAGTGAAGGTGAAATTTTAAATCTAATTAAAGTTGCAGCCTAGCTCAAAGCCCGAAAGCGGGTCGCAAGATTTGCTTTCGGGCGTTTTTTATACTCAAATTTCAATTATCCCTAAATTTAATCGTAAAACCATCCTAAATTTTGCAAAAATCAGCGCTGCGTAAAATTTAGACTAAATTATCCCGCATTTCGGCGAATCCAAAAAGTCATTTTAATTAAAATTTACGTGACGGTCGCGGTTTAAATTTATCGCTCGGAGTTTATAAATTTCAAAAGAAAGAGGAAATTTTTGCGAAATCAAAATTTCGCAAAAACAGGGGGGATTATTTATTTGCGCGCTCAATATACTCGCCGCGGACGGTGTCAACGCGGATGACCTCACCTTCGAGCACGTGAAATGGGATCTGTACCACGGCGCCGGTCTCAAGCGTGGCGGGCTTTTTGTTGCTGCCCTGCGTATCGCCGCGGAAATTTGGCGCAGTTTCTACGATCTTAAGCTCCACCACCTGCGGCACATCCACGCCGATCGCCTTGCCGTTGTAAAACATTATATTTACCATCATGCCATCTAGCATCCATTTTTTCGCCTCGCCCACGTCCTCGTCGCTGATCGCGATTTGCTCGTAGCTAGCCGTATCCATGAA
Source organism: uncultured Campylobacter sp. (assembly GCA_963522285.1). Classification (GTDB taxonomy): domain Bacteria; phylum Campylobacterota; class Campylobacteria; order Campylobacterales; family Campylobacteraceae; genus Campylobacter_B. The sequence goes on along the minus strand of CAUQWV010000005.1, from coordinate 111,455 downwards.
CTGGCACGCCTCGCCGTCATCGTAGAGATACTGCATCTCTTTTTCCTCAAGATTCGGCGCTTCGCATTTATCGCCTGCGTGGAAGGTCTTTTCAAGCACCTTGCCGTCGATGAAAGATTTTATTTTAACGCGCACGAAAGCTGGCCCTTTGCCCGGTTTTACGTGTTGGTATTCTATGATTTTAAACGGAATTCCGTCCACCTCAATTTTTAGACCTTTTTTTAGATCGCCCATTGAATAAGCCATAAATTTCTCCTTAAATTAATGAGGCGCGATTATAACAAATTTTATTTTAAATTGATATAATTGGCGAAATTTTAAGGGGAGGGAAGCTATGAAAAAACTCATCTACGTTTTGGCTGCGTGTGCGGCTTTTGTGCTCGGTGCGAATGCGAACGAAGCGGAGTTCGTAAAAAACCTAAAGCAAAGTCTAAATGATAAAAACGCTCAGCTCATCTCGATCGACAAGCTAAACTCGCTAAACGGGCTAAATTTACTGATCGTCCGCTCGGGCGATAAAAAAGAGGCGTTTTTGGCTAGCGACGACGGCAAAAGTTTAGTACTCGTAACAGAGGAGCCTAAGCTTGCGGACGCGGCGGATGCGGCGCTGTTTAAGATGAGAACTCAAATTTTAAAGGACGCCAGGGACGCCGCCGCGCTTGAGCTGCTAAAGAGCATAGATCCCGCGAGATTTGCCTATATCGAGTCGTTTGATAAAAATAATCCCTACGTGACCTACATCGTGGGCGATCCGGAGTGCCCGTATTGCGCCGAGGAGATGAAAAGGATCACGAAGCATCTTCGCAACAGCAACGTAAAATTGATCTTTGCGCCGGTGCACGGCAAGAGCGCGTTTATCAAATCGGCACTGATTTTAAAGCAGCTGAAGGCTCTCTCTCCGAGCGATCAAAAAGGCGCGATCGACGTGATCGAGAAATACTACGACAAGGATGTGCAGGTAAGCGATGCGGACGTTTCAAAAGCCGAGCTTGACGCCGTATATGCGGACACCAAGACGCTCTTTTCCAAAGGCGTGATCAAATCGGTGCCATATGTGATCAAGGTGAAAAAATAGTCTAAATTTGAGGAATTTAGGCGCGAAGTTTGTGTGCGAGCAGCGCGAGCTTGCTTGCGGTAGTGCAAGTCGCGCGCAGCGCAGTCGTCCGCGCAAGCTGAAATTTCACAAAATTCCGCCGCTTTAAAATTTCAAGCGGTGGAATTTCAATTTTTAAAATTAAGCCCTTAAGACTTTGTAATTAAATTTGAAAATATAAGATTTTGCTATCTAAGCCTAATAACGCCGCCGTTTTCATTTAGAATTTTTGCAACTTCGGGTAGTTTATATGTTTCCATGCAGAATTCATAATTTTGGCTTGCGCCTTTTCGTATCTCCAAACTAGCGTTTTTGCCCGTATCGATTGCGGTTATAGTAAAGCAGCTGACATAGCTCGTCGTGCCTATGCTAATCGAGTTTGGAGCTATCTGCTCGACCCTCATGCTTGTTATCTTGTTTGGATTTTCATCGAATCTACCTTGCGATACGTAAAAATTAATATAGTCTTTTATCACGATTTGCAATTTTTTCGATAATGCCTCGTAGACCTCTTCTTTGCTCATTCTAGAGCCTTCAGTGAAAAATTTCGCCTCTTTTCTTAAAAGCCTACATTTCGGGCTGATTGTATCATTTCTGCATTCCTCCAGTAGATAAGTCAGCCTATTTTTAGGCGCTGTAGAGTTTATCGGCAAACCCGTGGCGGCTAGAAACAAAAAGCATTCCACGTCAAATTCCGTATTTCGCACCTCTTTGCTCTCGCACATAGCTTTATGTTTTTCATCTTGCGCTTTTACCTCTTGCCTTGATGCCGCTTGCATTACGCTATTATAATAGATTTTAAAATACGCCATGGCGGCTCGCTCGCAGTTGCCATAAATCTCTGGCGATTCTTTGGATAGATCGGCTAGAGCGCACGCTTCGGAGACGCTTTTTGCTTTATCCGGATTGGCTGCATAAAAATCCTCCGTTTGAATATCCTTTATTTCGCCCCTATCGCATCCTGCTAAGCTTAAGCTCAAAAGCGCACCTAACGATACCGCCAATACCATATTTTTCATGATAACTCCCTTGTAATCATTGATTTTGCGCCCGCATTCAAAGTAAAATTTTAAAATCCTCGAGCGAAAAGAGTAAAATTTTATCGCTTTTTAGGTTTCGCAGTTCGCCGCTAAAGCCGCTTTTGGAAAACAGCGCGAGCAGATCGGGCGCGAGGTGCGCTTTTTCGCATTTGAGCATTAGCTCGTTTAGCACGTTTTTTGAAATTTTTCGCTCCTTGTATTTACACTCGCCTGCGACGCAAAAGCTCTCAAATTTCGCGTAGATGTCGATCTCGACCTCTTTGTTCCAAAAGCTTGAAATTTGCGAAATCTCTAAATTTAGATACTTCGCTAGCAGCTCCTTGCTTAAAATTTCAAACCCGAGCCCCGCATAGGCGTTGAAATCCGCTTTGATTAGGCTTAGCACGCGCCCTATCTCGCCGCGGCGCAGCGCGGGCAGGTTCGGCTCGATAAATCTAAACCAAAACCTCGCAAAGTTGCTGCTAAAATGGACTTTGTCGGTGATATGGTAGCGGCGCAGCGCGCGCGGTAGGCGGTCGTTTTTGCGAGCCTTTTGCGCTCTTTGCTCGCTTGATTTTTCAGTGATTAGAAACTTCGCGTTTATGAGATCTGCAGTGATTTTTTGCGCCGTAAATCGCGGCAAGATTTTTGAAATTCCTATTTTTTTGCGGTCGCTTCTAGCGAATTTCATCAGCGCTTTTTTGATCTGCTCTTCGCACTCGCCGCCAAATTTAAAACGCTCGCCGAGACGTTCAAAGCAGAGCAAAATTTCATTTTCGATCGCTTCGAAAACGTCCGCGTAGCCGCTTATACAGCCTATCTCGTCAAATACGAAATGAAACTGCAAAATCGCGTCGATACCGGCATCGCCCAAATTTCGCGCAGTGTCTTTTAACTCGTAAATTTCGCCCTCCTTGCGGGCGTAATTTTAGCGAGTTTGGATATAATTTGCAAAAATTTTGGAGTCGCGCTTTGGATTTTGAAACGATCAAAGAAAATATCATCTTAAAAGAGGGGGTCAAATACTTCGATTTCGCCGCTTCGGGGCTCGCGTATCGCCCTATAGAAGCGGAGATCGAGCGCGTGCTTGCAACATACGCCAACGTCCATTCCGCAGGTGGAGCGAGCGCCGAGATCACGAGCGATTACTACGAAAACGCAAGGGCCAAAATCAAAGAGCTTCTAGGCTGCGAAGAGCGCTACTACCTGATCTCGTGCGGATTTGGCGCGACCGCGGCGATTAAGAAGCTTTGGGAAATTTTAGGCATCTACCTGCCGCCCGCAACGCGAGATAGGCTCGGCTTGCGGCGTGAGAGCCTAAGCGGGTTGCCGCTTTTCATCATCTCGCCTTTTGAGCATCACTCCGTTGAGATTAGCCTAAGGCAGGGGCTTTGCGAGGTCGTACGCGTGCCGCTGGATCCAAGCGGGCTGATGGATTTTTCGCGGCTGGGCAAAATTCTATCCGCAAACAAAGGGCGTGAAATTTACGGCGTACTTACCGCGGCATCGAACGCAAGCGGGCTAAAGCTTGATTACAAGCGCGCTTACTTGATGCTAAAAGCGCACGGCGGGCGGCTGTTCGTGGACGCTAGCGCGCTCATCGCGCACGAAAACGTAGATCTTGGCTTTTGCGACGGAGTGTTTTTCGGCGCGCACAAGCTCTTAGGCGGCGTAGGCGCTAGCGGGATTTTAGCGGTGCGAAAGGAGCTTTTGTGCGGCGAGGAGCCGACATTTGCGGGAGGCGGCACGATCAAATACGCAGACGCCCTGACGCAGCGCTTTATAATCGACAAGGAGCGCTTGGAGGAAGCAGGCACGCCGGGTATCATCGCGCTGGTACGGACTTATCTTGCTCTAAAGCTTCGCAAAAGCGCGGGGCTAGATGCGATCAAATCGCGCGAAGAGACGATTTGCAAGCACTTCATAAGCGAAATTTCAAAAATCCCCGAGATTGAAATTTACGGTAATCTTACCGCGCCGCGCGTGCCGATCTTTGCTTTTAATATGCAAGGGCTCGGCGCAGACGCGCTAGCCGGGGTGCTAGGGCAGAAATTTGAGATCCAAACCCGCGCAGGATGCGACTGTGCAGCACCTTACGGCTTTGATCTGCTCGGCTTGCAACCCGATACCGAAATGTCGCGCAAACCCGCTTGGGTGCGAGCTAGCTTTTCGTTCATCCACGACGAAAGCGACGTGGATTTCTTGGCGGAGGCGCTAAGACAGATCGCTCAGATCCGCGATAAAATCACCTTCGTAGCGGGCAAATATCGCTGCGGCAGCGTAAATTGAGCTCGCGAAATTTTATAACAAAAGCCGCTTTTAAATTTTACGGCGCGGGATTTTGCGACATAACATTTTGTTGGGAAATTTCGCAGCGTAAAATTTTATGGCTTGGAATTTTAAAGCGTAGAATTTTATGCGCGGCTCGGGTAGCAGATACTCCGTGCCGATTGGAACACGGAATTCTTCGGCATAAAATTTCGCGGCTTGGAATTTTGAAATTTTAAATTACGAGCTGAATTCTGGCGGTAAATTTTGTGCCGTGCGGATAAATTTTAACGCTGCCAAATTTCAAAATTTCGCTATTTGAACGAGCTTTGCAAATTTTATATTTCGTGAACGTATGGAAAATTCTGCGCCGTGGAATTTTAGCCGTAAAATTTTGAAATTTTACAAAGCTGAATTTTACTCGGCAGACTTCCGCGGCGAGAAATTTTATCGCAGAGCTCGTGGCGGCGTAAATATGCGGCCGCGCCCGTCCGAAAGCTAAATTAAGGCGCGAGCGCTTGCGATAAGAGCGCAATTTTAAGAAGCGAAATTTTGCGTCCTCAAAAGACGCAAAATTTCACCGAATTTACTCGCCGAACTCCTTCTGCAGTCTATAAACTTTATCGTAATCGACCCCCTCGATGATGCGCGGGCGCGAGGCGTTAAAATCGGCGTTTATCACCGAGCGAGCGGGATCGTACTCCGGTAGGTCGGTCATCTCTAAAATTTCTGCAATCGCGTGGATGAGATCGTCGTTTAAAAACGGCCTGTCTTTGGCTGCTGCGATACGCGTCCAAAGATCAGCGTTTTGCTCTTTGAACTTATCCGACGCCATGAAAATCAGCGGGATTTCGAGCGTAAAGCGGTTGATGCCGCCGTGGATCAGTTTGCCGCGGTATTGATAAAGGCTCTGGGCGTGGTCGCTGAAATAGACTATCAGCGTGTTGTCGCTTGCGAAAATTTTATAAATTTCGCTCACGATAAAATCATTATAAGCCACGGTGTTTAGGTAGTGCGCAAGCTCTTTTTTCTGCTCGTCGTCCAGCGGCTCGCGCGAGATATCCGCGGCGCTAAATTTAGCAAAGCTTTTCGGATAGCGAAACTCGTAGCTCGGGTGCGAGCCCATCAGATGAAGGATAAAAAATTTATCCTTTTTCTGCGTGCCGCCCGCCTCTGCGGCGGAGCTTTCGTTCTTGTGCGTAAGAGGCGATTTTCTCGCACCCGATTTGAAATTTTTTATGCTAGGAAGCATAACTTCGTCGAGCGAGTAGGCGTATTTGTAAACCGGGATTTGATTCGTAAAGTCCGAGTGATCCGTCATCTGCGCGCTCGCGCCGCTTGCGACCGCCCACTGCCCGTAGCGCTCTTGGTTGCTGATCCAAAAGGTCTCGTAGTTTGCGAGCCGCGCGAGATTTACGATGTCGAGGTTGGCGCTCCACGGGCGCTGCTTTTCGCTCTCGTAATTTCCGAAATTTAGCACGTATTTTAACACGTCGTTGGTCTTAGCTCCAGGCGATACGACATCGCTAAAGGCGATTAAATTTCCGCTTTGCTCAAGCGCTTGCAGATTCGGCGTGGTGGGCAGATAGTAGCCGTATAGGCTCATAAAATTTCGCTGCAGGCTCTCTCCGATGATGAAAACGACGTTTGAGATGCGGTTTGGTGCGGTTTTATGCGAATGTGAGGCGTAAATGCTTTGGTATCCGGCTTGCAGCTCGCGCACGCTTTTAAAATCGGCGCCGAAATAGTCCTTCGTAACGAAAGCAAAGTTGTAAATCGGAATTTTATTTAGCGCGATTATGATGCTGGCGCGCATTTTCGAGCTTTTGGCTACGTAGCTTTTAAACGCCGCATGCGCGATAAAAACGAGCAAGCTAAGCAGAAAGATTAGCTTTATCGCGCGACATAGCTTCATTCGCACTCGCTCGCTCACACTAAGCCTAAGAGCGGCGATGACGAAGATCAAAAGCGCCAAAAAAGCCGCGATAAGCTTGAAATTTAAAAAGGCATGCGCGAACTCAAAGGCCTCCTTGGGCGTCGTTTGCACTAGCGCGTCCAGCGTGCCGTGCGAGTAGGTAAGCTCCAGGCTAAAGATCAAAAAAATCTGAGTGATCGCAAAGACCACGTTTAGTGCCAGAAGCGCAAAGGCGAGAATTTTATATAGCCTGGCGCTGTAAAAGCTGAGCGCGTAAAGCGCGAAAAAAAGTATCGTCACGCCGCAGATCGCAGATATCGCGAAAAACAGCGCCTGTGCAGAGAACAGCTCGCCGCCGCGTGCGATAAGAAGTAACCCGAGCGATAAATTTAATGCTAAAACTAGCGCGTATGCGTTTAGCACTGCACCATCAAATACCGATAGGAGGCTGAATCTATCTTTTAAAAATGCGCCGATATTTTTTGCTAGGCTCATGAAATTCCTTTGATGATTGCGTTTAAAAAACGAAGATGAAAAATACGACGCCGATTAGAATTCTATAAATTCCAAACGGGATGAAATCAAACTTCGAAACGAAGCTTAGAAATAGCTTGATTGCCGCAAGCGCCACGACGAACGCCACTGCGCCGCCTACGAGAAAGGTTGTGGTATTATCGGAGTTTTGCGCGAAGGTGTCTAAATTTTTATAGGTGTCGTAGAAAGTCGCAGCAAACATCGTAGGGATCGCGAGTAGGAAGCTAAAGCGCGCGGCTAGGTTTCTGCTTAGCCCACACAAAAGCCCTGCGATGATGGTAGCGCCGCTGCGCGAAGTACCAGGCACCATCGCAAAACATTGCGAAAGCCCGATGATGAAGGCCTGAATGTATGAGATTTGATCCAGATGCTCCAGTTCGTTCTCTCTCGGGCGTGCCTTGCGAAAGAGTTCTACCGCGATAAAAATAACGCCCCAGCCGATCAGCGCGTAGGCGACGGTCTGCGGCGCGAATAGCGATTTGATGCTTTTATAGAGCAAAAATCCGATCGCGGCGGTAGGGATAAAGCCCACGACGAGCTTGCACCAGAGCTTAAAATCGACTAAAAGCCGCTTGTAAAACATCGCCACGACCGCTAAGATCGAGCCTAGCTGGATAACGACTTCGAAGCATTTAAGCGTGTCGGTCTGCTGCAGGCCCATCAGTTTCGCTGCTAGGATCATGTGCCCGGTCGAGCTTACGGGCAGAAATTCCGTCAGCCCCTCAACAATGCCTAAAATCACGGCGTCAAATATATTCATCCATTTTTTCCTTTAAATTTGCTAAATTCTGAGTGATCGAAGTAGGCCTGTAGATCGCCTCTACCATCGCGATATAATCGGGCTTGAGGGCTAAAATTTCATTTAAATTTTCTAAGCTTATCCCGCCGATTACGGCGATTGGGAGGTTTAAAGATTTTCGCGCCTCTTGCACGAGCTCATCTGGGCAAAGCGGCGCATCAGGCTTTGTTTTGCCGCGCCTTAGCGAGCCGAAGGCTACATAGCTAGCGCCCTGCGCCTCGGCCTGCTTCGCACGAGCAAGATCAGCATAGCAGCTAACGCCTACGATCTTATCCGCGCCTAAAAACTCGCGCATCTGCGCCGTCTCGCCGTCGTCCTTGCCGATATGCACGCCGTGCGCGCCAAGCTTTTTAGCAATCGCCGCATCGTCGTTGATTATGAGTTTGGCGCCGTAATCTTCGCAAAGGCCGATGAGAGAGCGTATTAAAGCCTCATCTCGCGTGACGAGCTTGCTGCGATACTGCACGAGCTTTACGCCGCAGCGTAAAATTTCATCTATCTGCGAAAATATAGTTTGCGGCGGCGTTAAGGTATCGTCGCTAAGCGCGTAAATTTCGCTCATCTATCTTTTTTAGGCATCGGCACGCCGTTTAGGATACAGTTAGTGATATCGTAAAATTTTGCGCTATACATTCCGCGCTTAGCCTCTTTGGCTTCCTCAGCAGCTTTTAAAAGAAGTTCGCTATCGTCGGTTATCGGCACGGCAAATCCCGCCGCTACCAGATCTAATCGCAGATTACTTTTAGGATCGCTTGCGTCGCAGACATAGGCGTCATTGCCACGATCGATTAAATTTACGTAGTAGCGCTTGCCGGGTTTTATCACAGACTCGAGAGCTTTTTTATATTCTTTATCGAATTTTTTCAGCTCCTTAGCGTCCGTTATGCACCTAGAAGCACCCGCGGCGATTATGTTTAAATTTTTTAAATCGCAGGGAAAGAAGCGATCTTTTTGAGCCTTTCTGAAAGTAAAAACGAAGCTTCTGCCGTCATTGCCAAGACCTGCAAACGCAGCGATGCCGTATCTGTCTTTTTGCTCCGCAAAGCTCTGCGTGCAGAGCAAAATCGCAAGTGTCAAAAATATCTTTTTCATAGGATTCCTCTTAGACGGCGCAAATTCTGTGAGAGGAATTTGCGCCTAAATTTCGCGGATTATTTTAAATTATACTTTTCCAAAAGTTTTTCGTAGCTTCCGTCTTTTTTCATCTCCTCAAGCGCTGCGTTAAACTTAGCGAGCAGCTCGGGATATTTGCCCTTATCAAATGCGATAGAAAAGCCCTCGCTGCCGTCGGATTCTTTAAAAAACGCTACTAGATCGTCGTTTTTCTTAAGATATTCGTAGCCTACGGATGAATCCACGCAAAGCGCATCTATCTTTTTGTTTTTAAGCGACATGACGGCTACAAAAACGTTCTCCGTAGCGCTAACCTCGGCGCCTTTGATATCTCTGATCGCAAGCTCTTGAATGGTGCCTAGCTGCGCGGCAAGGCGCTTACCCTGCAGATCCGCCTTAGAATTTAACGAGCTATCGTCCTTACGCTTGACATATAAATTCTCGACTTTATAGTAAGGAGCCGTGAAATCGATAGCCTTTTTACGAGCCGGTGTCGCGCTCATTCCCGAGGCGATCATATCGATTTTGCCGCTTTTAATCGCAGGGATCAGCCCGTCAAAGCTCATATTTAAAATTTCGTATTTCACGCCCGCACGCTTGGCAAGCTCGGCTACCAGATCCATATCAAAGCCGGTAACCTTGGAGTTTTCATCCATAAACTCAAACGGCGGATACTCGGCGTTTGTACCTACGATGAGCGTATCTTTGGTGATGTCTTTAGCGACTAGCGAACCGCAAAGCAAAGCGCTCGCAACTAGAAATCTCATAAATTTTTTCATCTCCCTCTCCTTTAGTGGTTTAAAATTTTATTTAAAAATTCTTTCAATCTCGGATTTTGCGGATTTTCAAATACGTTTTTAGGCGTATCGTCCACAGCGATCTTGCCGCCCTCCATAAAAAAAATCCTATTTGCGACATTGCGTGCAAAGCCCATCTCGTGCGTTACCACAAGCATCGTAATGCCCTCTTTGGCGACCTCTTTCATTATGCCTAACACCTCACCTATCATCTCGGGATCTAACGCCGAAGTGGGCTCGTCGAATAAAATCACGTCCGGATTTACCGCCAAACTTCTAGCGATTGCGATGCGTTGCTTTTGCCCGCCGCTAAGCTTGTGCGGATAAGTATAGGCCTTGTCGCTAAGACCGACCTTTTGCAGCAGCTTCTCTGCTTTTGCGAAGGCTTGTTCTTTAGTATAAATGCCCGCTTTTATGGGTGCTAGAGTTAAATTTTCCAGCACGTTTTTATTTGCAAAGAGGTTGAAATGCTGAAACACCATACTAACTTTGCGGCGAATTTTATTAATATCAGTGTGCTTATCGGTGATATCCTCGCCGCCTATTTTAATAGTGCCGCCGCTTGGAATTTCAAGCAAATTTAAGCAGCGCAAAAAGGTCGATTTACCGCCACCGCTTGGACCGATAATAGCTACGATATCGCCTTTATTTATGGTCTTTGAAATTCCTTTTAGCACCGATAAATTGCCGTAGGATTTGGTTAAATTTGATATTTCAATCATTGCGGTTTAGTCTACTTTCTAGCATTTTTACTAAAAACGAGAAAAATTTCACGCTTGCATAGTAAAGCACTGCGGCAAAAAGTATCGGCTGGACGGTATAAAGCGCAGCCTGCATACTTTTTGAAAAAAATGTAAGATCGGTAATTGCTACGAGGCCCACGACTGAGGTCTCTTTAAATAGGCTAATAAACTCATTCGCAAGCGCGGGCAAAATGTTTTTTATCGCCTGCGGAAAGACGATCTCCTTCATCGCTGTGCCGTAGCCTAGACCCATCGCACGCGCTGCTTCCATCTGCCCGCGATCGACGCTGTTTATACCGCTGCGCACGATCTCTGCGACGTAGGCGGAGCTATTAAGCCCCAGCGCAAAGATCGCAGCTGCGATATTATTGCTCCACGTAGCAAAGATAATAAACACGAACACCATCAGCTGGATAACGATTGGAGTTCCGCGGATGATGTCTACGTATTCGTCGATAATGAAGCTTAAAAATTTATTGTTTAGAAATTTTAAAAATGCCAGCATAAATCCTAATGCGATACCGATCACAATGCCGCCGGAGGTCAAAATAAGAGTGATGCCGTAGCTTTTGGCGTATGAAATTTTTTGCGCTTCGCTCAGTTCTGGATAGGTGAAATAAAGCCCCACGGCGATTACAGTCAAAACAAATACGACCTTTAAAATTTTCTCGTTCAACCAAGGCGCCTTTTTCTTAAAATTTAAACGGCAAGAATACTAAAATTTCGTTAAAATCTGGCTAAATTCCGAAAGTAAAATTTTATTTGAAATATAGTAAAATTAGCTTTTTTAAAAGGAGGTAACGATGAGCTTTTGGACCTATTTTGCAATCGCGATATATTTCGGCGCGCTTATTTTTATAGGTAGGTATTATTATGACAAGAATGCGAGCTTAAGCGAGTATCTGCTCGATAACCGCCGCTTGGGCCCATTCGTAACGGCGCTTAGCGCGGGCGCTAGCGATATGAGCGGCTGGATGCTTTTGGGAGTGCCGGGCGCGATGTTCGCAACGGGAATTTGCAATATCTGGATCGCCCTAGGACTTTGCGTGGGTGCGTGGTGCAACTATAAATTTCTTGCAAAAAGGCTTAGAATTTACACCGAGGTAGCAAGCGACAGCGTCACGATCCCCGATTTTTTAGAAAACCGCTTCAAAGACCGCACCAAGACCCTTCGCATCATCTCCGGGCTTTTGATCATCATATTTTTTACGCTCTATGTTAGCAGCGGCATCATCGCAGGCGGCAAGACCTTCGAGAGCTTTTTCGGGCTAAGCTTTACCTACGGCGCGATCGCTACGATCTTAATCGTCGTGTTTTATACCTTTTTCGGCGGATTTAAGGCCGTCGCGATCACCGACGCGTTTCAGGGCGCACTGATGTTTGCGGTGCTTATTTTGATCCCTCTGTTTTCTTACCGCGCGTTGCAGATCCCTGCAGACAGCTCCTTTTTCGCGCAGGTGCGGCTCTACGGCGCGAGCCACCTAGATCTATTTTACAATCAAAGCTTCTTGGGCGTTTTGGGTCTGCTTGCTTGGGGACTCGGATACTTCGGGCAGCCGCACATCATCGTGCGCTTTATGGCGATTAGAAGCTCGCGCGAGCTTGATAGCGCGCGCCGTATCGGAATTTCGTGGATGGTGTTAGGTCTTGCAGGCGCGATGCTTAGCGGTCTTATCGGCTTTGTCTATTTTTCGCAAAAAGGCCTTAGCATAGACGATCCCGAAAAAATTTTCCTTGAGCTCGGTAAAATTTTCTTTCATCCATTTATCCTGGGCGTCATAATCTCTGCGGTGCTGGCGGCGATTATGAGTACCATCTCAAGCCAGCTTTTGGTAAGCGCGAGCGCGGTTACGAAGGATTTTATCTTCGCGTTTTATAAAAAAGAGGTGAGCGAGCGCACGCAGACGCTAAGCAGCCGCATCGCCGTCGTGATCATCGCCGCAGTCGCCGCGATCTTGGCGTTCGGCTCAAACGATACGGTGCTAAACGTCGTCGGAAACGCTTGGGCGGGATTTGGCGCAAGCTTCGGAGCGGTGCTTCTTTTCAGCCTGTATTCTAAAAAAATGAGCGCGCTCTCGGCTTTGGTGGGTATGCTCGTAGGCGGTATCACGGTTATTTGCTGGATATTATCGGGGCTTTCGGCGATCGTTTACGAGCTGCTGCCGGGCTTTTGCTTTTCGGCGCTTGCGATACTGCTCGTAAATCGCTATAACTCCGTGCTCGATAAGATGGCGGATGAGCCCAATGCAGCGCAAATTTCGCAGGAATTTGAAAAGATGAAAGAGCAGAGTTTAAGGGGCAAAGATGGCTAACGTAAAGTGCCCGCACTGCGGCTCTCAGATTGATATAGACGAGGCGCTGCAGCGCGATATCAAGGCTAAATTTGAAGATGAAATTTTGCAGCAGAAGCGAAAGTGGCAACAGCAGCAAAACGAAGCCACGCTTAAATTTGAAGCCGAGATCGCCGCTAAGCGCGAGGAGTATGCAAAGCATCTGGCGCAGCTGCAAGCGAAGGAAAACGCCTTCGAGCAGCGCGTAAAAGCGGCGACCGATTCCGCACTAAACAGCGAGCGGGAGAAAATTTTAGCGCTCGCAAAATCTCAGATCGAGAGCGAAAACGCGGCGAAATTTGAAATTTTACAAAAGGAGCTGCAAGAAAAATCGCAAAGAATTTCCGAGCTAAATTTAATAAAGGCCGAAATGGAGGCGCAAAAGCGTAAATTTAGCGAGCTTGAGGCCGAAAACAAAGCCAAATCCGAGATCGAGCTAACCAACCGCGTAAACCAAGAGCGTGAGCGACTTTCGAAACAAATTTCGCAGGAAAACGAGCTGAAATTCCGCCAAAAAGATGAGCAGATCCAAAGCCTGATCGGTCAAATAAACGAGCTCAAGCGCCGCTCGGAGGTGGGCTCACAGCAGCTTCAGGGCGAGGTGCAGGAGCTCGCACTGCAGGAGTATCTACGGTTAAACTTTCCTTTCGATGAGATAGATGAGGTCAAAAAGGGCGCGCGCGGCGCGGACTGCGTGCAGATGGTGCATACGAGGGAGTTTGCGGGTTGCGGTAAAATTTTATACGAGAGCAAGCGCACGAAAAGCTTCGAGCCCAAATGGATCGACAAACTCAAAGACGATATGATAGGCGAGGGCGCGCAGATCGGCGTTATCGTCACCGAGCAGATGCCGCCTCACAGCCCTAGGCTGCACCAAGCGCCGAGCGATGCTAGCATCTGGATCTGTTCGTTTGAGGAATTTAAGGGGCTTTGCGCCGTCTTGCGCGAACACGTCGTGGCGCTTGCGTTTGCCAAAAGATCGGGGCAAAATCAAGATAGCAAAACGGCGATGCTCTATGACTATCTGACCTCGCCCGAGTTTGCAAACCAGATAAAGACGATCGTATCGGCATTCGTCGGCATGCAGGAGAGCCTAAACAAGGAGCGCAACGCGATGGAGCGTATCTGGAAACAGCGCGAAAAACAGATCGCGCGTGCGCGAGACGGCGCGATCGCGATGCATGCAAGCATCAGAAGCATCGCCGGAAACGGCGTAGCGCAGCTCGAGGACGTCGATGAAATTTTAAGTCTCGAGGCGATCGCGGCGGAGGGCGAAGCGGAGGATTAGGCTAACATCGGCTCAGATCGGCTTGGTTCTGCGCAGCGCGAAGCTAGAATTTGCATAAGTAGCATAACGCTCGGCTTGAGACGGTGTGAGGATTAAAATTTTGCAAAATAATGCGGTAGGGTCTATGGTAGAGCGGCATTAGAAGTTTGCAAAGTAGTGCGACGCTAGGCTTTTGAAATTTTGCAGCGTGATAATTTTTGCGAAGCAACGTATATGCAGAATTTTAAGGGCGCGAGTAAAAAATCCGCTAGTAACGTGCCGCGAGATTTTGCCGCGCACGGATTTGTCAAGCTTTGAGACTTAGCGAGCGATACAATCCCGCTTTTTAAGCGTGAAATTTTGCCGTTTTTGAATACGGCGTCGCCGCACCGGTTTTAGTTAAACTTTGTGCCGTAGGGTTTTTTGGAATTTGCTACAAGCCCTTCGCTAAAATTCGTTTTAAGGGCTTCCGTTAAAATTTATGCTGCGAAACTTCGCGCAAATTTAAAGGCAATGCCTTCCCATGAAAGCTCGCGTCAAAATCCATATCAAAATCAGTGGCGAAAGTTTTTGCTAAAGCCCGCGCCAAAATTCGTGGCAGAATTTTAGAATTTCGCTTTACCGCGCCGTGAAAATTCTAAAATTTTGGTTCGCAAAATTCATAAAAATTCATAAAATTTTTCAAAATTCTATCGTCAAAATTTTAAAATTCCTAACTTTTTCAAAATAAATTTTAAATTTTACAAACTCCCTTGCCACAGCCATTTGCGCGGCAAAATTTTATCGCGCAAAAGCGCTTGTTGCCAATCGTTAACCGCCCCCCCCCCCTATAATTCCGCAGTCGTTTTACGTACGGGAGTTTTGCACGCACAAGGCTCGTTTTGCACGCCATAGCCACAGGCGTAGACGCGTCGCGCTAAAGGGTGTGTGCGCCTTAGCATCTCTTAGTGTTTCGACACGTTTTAGCGCTTTGCTGCGCCATAGCGCTTAGGTGCGTCTTTTCGCGCGAGTTGCGAAAACGCCCCGTAAAATGGATGAGAGGCTGTGCGAGCCGCTCGAGGCGGGCGGCTCGCTTGATTTGCATAATTTATAAAGAGGTAAAATATGCGTATCTTAGGTAACATTATTTGGTTTTTTATGGCTGGTTGGATCCTTGCTATCTTGACCTATTTGTCGGGTTTGATCCTTACCGTTTTAGTCGTGACCGCTCCCGTGGGGTTAGGTCTTATGGAATATGGCAAATTCTTATTTTTGCCCTTTACACACGATATGGTGCGTAAAAAGAAAGGCTCGATAACCGAC
This sequence comes from uncultured Campylobacter sp., assembly GCA_963522285.1. GTDB lineage: Bacteria > Campylobacterota > Campylobacteria > Campylobacterales > Campylobacteraceae > Campylobacter_B. Next base: position 96,275 of record CAUQWV010000005.1, on the reverse strand, counting down.
GCGGTGCATATGACGTATCAGACTTACGCGAATATCGTTAAGGTCATTTACATCATAGTTTTTGGTATTTGGCTTTTTATCGGCGGAATTTTTACGGTTATAGGTCAGTTTATCACTATCATCGGAATTCCGTGCGCTATCGTGCTTGCTAAGTCTCTAGGCACTATCTTTAATCCCGTAGATAAGGTTTGCATCAGCCACGATTTAGCTGAGGAGCTAAGACGTAGAGTAGCTGCAGCTAAAGCGGATGAGATAAGCGGAGTGCAGCAAAGCGCAGCCGCAGAGTCGCTACAAAACTGCGAATATGACGTAATGCCTCAGAAGCTATCCGTAGTGACGATAGTAGCTACGGTATGTAGCGTAGTGCTTGTTTTGCTCGCAGTAGCGGTTGTGCTACCGAGAGTAAACTTATCGGCTACTAGGGAGGATGCGGAGATTTCTAAGTTGGTGACGAATTTAACGACCGTTAAGTTTGATATAGAGGGTTACTATATCTCTCAAGGAAAATTCCCGTCAGATCTTTCGACTGCTACGAATGTTCGTTTAATATCTAACGGAGCAAATTCTGCGTATCTAATGGGCGCGAATATCTACAAATGCTTCGTAATCAGCGTGGACGACAAAAAGAAAACGATCACTATCGAAAAAGGTCCCGATGCCGAAAATAAGATCTGCAAGGGAGCGTATGAGTATTCAACTTCGGCTGATATGTTATCGAAATCACCTATTAGCGTAAAAAGCTATTGATCGGCTCGCGAGCGCGGCGATTTTACTGCGGCGGATTTAAAAGAGAATTTACGCGAAAAGATGAAATTTGCATCAAAATTTATCTTTTTATCCGCCATCTTTGCGAACGCTAAACGGCGCCGTATCGCGCTAGGCGCCCGTGCTACGCGATACGATTATGCGGCTCGCCTGTAAGTTTTGCTTGTGTTTTTTGTACGCAATACGGCATGTGCGCTTGCTCAGCTATCTTTTGACATTTTGCCGTATGCGATACGGCACATTGCTAACTTCCGCGGTTCGCTCGCATTTCGTATGTGATGAGGCATTTTCACTTCGGCACGATTTTAAATTTAAATTTGGCGCAAGATTACGCAAGGCCGTAATGCGCTGTAAATCCTAGCGGTGCGTTTGTCGTTAGCTTATGCGCCGCGGTAAGTTTTAAATCGCGCTGCTAAATTTTAAAATTTCAAAACGTTTGCTTCCGGTTTTTCGTTTATTCGCTCTCAGGGTTGCGCTAAATTTTGCACAAAAGTCGTGCTGCGCGCCATAGAGTTTATCGTGACATTCGCTTAGCGATAAGCGTGAAATTTATGATTGATTTTAACGCCGTTTTAAGATTATTTTTGTAAAATCACATTTCTTTTTTACCGCTGGCGGGCTCATAGCTCAGTTGGTTAGAGCATCCGGCTCATAACCGGATGGTCCTAGGTTCAAGTCCTAGTGAGCCCACCACCACAAAATTTAGGCTTTTCACCACACCAAAATCCGCAAAATTCTATAAATTTCATGCGTCATTTTTCCTTTGAAATTCCGCTTCATAACTTCAAAAGACAAAGCCTGCCGCATAATTCCCGCTTTAAAATGCGGCAAACTCGCGATTGAATTTTCAAATTTAACTTTCATTTGGCGGCTGATTAAATTTTATTTTATGGCAAGTTGCGGTAGAATTCCGTTAAAATTCTTAGTGCGGGGAGATGTCCATGTCAGAAAAACAAACGAAAAAAGGCGGAATCTTAGCTTTTTATTTTAACTCAAGCTTGCTTTGGCGCATCATTATCGCTTTAGTGTTGGGCTCTGCGATCGGTATGTTGCTACCTAAAAATATGCCGGTGGGCGATACCACGTGGGTGGCGATTTTAACGCCTTTGGGAGATCTTTTTGTGCGGCTTTTAAAGATGATTATGGTGCCGATCATCATCTGTTCGCTCATCGTGGGCACTAGCAGCATCTCGCCCGCACACCTTGGCAAAGTAGGCGTTAAGGCAATCATATTTTACGCTATAACTACGCTTTTTGCGATCGTCATCGGCCTAGCGTGTGCGTTTATATTTTCTCCAGGTAGCGGGCTTGATCTAAGCGATGCGTCCAAGGCCGTCGAAAAGGCAGCGAACGCGCCTAGTATGAGTAAAATTTTGCTTAATATAATTCCTACAAATCCTTTTGATTCCATAGCCAAAGGCGAAATTCTGCCGATTATCGCGTTTTGCTTATTTTTTGGCGTAGGGCTTGCGTTTTGCCGCGACAGTAGCGACGCGCGTATCAAAAGCTCTGCCGACACGGTTTATAATTTTTTTGATGGAATGAGCGAAATTATGTTTAAGGTCGTGCACTGGGTGATGCAATACGCACCAATCGGCGTTTTTGCGCTAATGTTTGTAGTGTTTAATAAAAGCGGTATCGAGGCTTTCAGCTCGCTGCTAAACGTCACGATTACCCTATACGTGGGACTTGCGATCCAAGTATTTGCGGTTTATTGCGTTATTTGTATGCTTATCGGAGTTAGTCCGATTAAATTCCTTAAAAAAGTGCGCCCGCCGATGCTTACGGCTTTTGTTACCCGCAGCTCCAACGGTACGCTTCCGATTACGATGCAAACCGCCGAAGATATGGGAATTCCAAAGGCGATCTACGGCTTTGTTTTACCCGTGGGCGCTACGGTGAATATGAACGGCACGACCGTATATTTGGGCGTGTGCACACTTTTTATCGCTAATGCTTGCGGTATCGATCTAAATAGCAGCCACTACCTCACGATCATCATCACTTCGATGCTTGCGGCGATCGGAACTGCCGGAGTTCCGGGAGCTGGTGCGCTGATGCTGCTTTTAGTGCTCGAATCTATCGGCGTCAAAGTAAGCGGTAATGTAGCGATCGCTTACGGAATGATTTTAGGCATTGACGCGATTTTGGATATGGGGCGAACCTCGATGAACGTAACGGGCGATGTTGTGGCGTCGATCTACGTCGCAAAGAGCGAAAACGAAATGGATATGAGTAAGTGGGAAAATTAGCCCAAGTAAAATTTAAAAAGGACGAGCTATGAAAAGAGTTGGGATTATCGGTGGAATGGGACCTTTGGCGAGTGCGGATCTGTATATGAAGATCATAGAAGAGACTGCTGCGGGCAGCGATCAAGAAAATATTCCGCTTGTAATCGATAGCTATCCGCAGATTGAAGATCGCACGGCATTTATCTTAGGCAAAGGTGAAAATCCGCTTCCGCGCCTAAGCGAGAGCGCTGTTAGGCTCAAAAATGCAGGCTGCAAGGCGTTTGCGATGGCGTGCAACACGGCGCATTTTTTCGCAGACGATGTAGAAGCTGCAGCGGAAATCCCGCTAATTCATATCGCTGAGGTCACCGTAAAAGCGATCCGCAAAAATTATCCAAAAGCCCATAAAATAGCTGTGCTAGCCACTATTGGTACAAAAAAAGCTAAAATTTACGACGATCCGCTTAAAGAAGCAGGGCTAATCAGCGTGGAGCTTGGCGAAGAAAATCAAGCGGTTTTGATGGATTGTATATACAAAGGCGTTAAGGCGGGTAAGACTGCCGAATACGTGGGGGCTTTTGAGAATTTGCTAGGTAAAATCGATGCTGATATTTACGTCGTTGCCTGCACCGAGCTGCCGCTATTTTTGCCGTTAATCAAAAGCGATAAAATTTTCGTCGATCCTACTAGAGAGCTTGCCAAAGCGATCGTGGAATTCTCAAGATCATAGAGCCGCAAGGCTTTGCAAGCGCGAATTTTAAACCGCAAAATTTTATGATGATCTAAGTCGTAGAATTTTGCGGAATTGCGTTAGCTCAAAATTCCGTGTGAGCGGAATTTATATGATAGCAAAATTTCATCACAGCATTTTAAGCTTAAAATTTTGTCAAAATTTAATCCGCAAAACCCAGAATGTAAAACCTCCGAAGTAAAATTCCATAACAAAATTTGCTCGTAAAATTTCGCACTGAAATTTAAGCTAAAATTCCATTAAATTTGACCGTTTCTAAAGCCCGAATTTACTATAATTTCCAAATCAAAAAAGGACCAAAAATGAGCGACTACACCCACCTGCACCTTCATACCGAGTATTCGCTGCTAGACGGCGCGAATAAAGTAAGCGAGCTCGCCGAGCTTTTGCAGAGCCGCGGCACCAAGGCGTGTGCGATCACCGACCACGGCAATATGTTCGGTGCGATAGACTTTTATCAGACGATGAAAAAGCACGGCATCAAGCCGATCATCGGCATCGAGACCTATCTGCACAACCACGACGACATCGGCGATAAAAGCGACCGCCAGCGCTACCACTTGATACTGCTTGCCAAAAACGAGACGGGCTATAAAAATTTAATGTATCTTAGCTCGCGCGCGTTTTTGGACGGCTTCTACTACTATCCGAGGATCAACAAAAAAATTTTAAAAGAGCACAGCGAGGGGCTCATCTGCTCCTCGGCATGCCTGGCGGGTGAGGTGGAATTTCATCTAAATAGAAGCGAGCGAAATTTAAAACGCGGCGCGGGTGGCTACGAAGCGGCGAAAAAGGCGGCGCTTGAATATAAGGAAATTTTCGGCGAGGATTTTTATCTAGAGATCATGCGCCACGGCATCGGCGAGCAATTAAACGTCGATAAAGACCTCATCCGCCTTTCGCGCGAAATCGGCGTCAAGATCATCGCCACCAACGATGCTCACTACTCGCGCAAGGACCGCGCCAAGGCCCACGACGTTTATCAGTGCATCTCGATGGGCAAGACGATCAACGACGGCGACCGCCTAAAACACGTCGTTTCGGAATTTTATGTAAAAAGCGACGAGGAGATGAGGCGACTTTTTGCCGACATCCCCGAAGTGATCGAAAATACCGCCGAGATCGTGGAAAAATGCAATCTGAAATTTGCCTTCGACGAGAAGGACTACGCGCCGACGCCGCCGAATTTTAAATTTACGATCGAATATGCCGCTAGGCTCGGGCTTTCGCTGCCCCAGCCCGATGAGCGATATAGCTTTGCAAACGATGATTTTTTATTCGATCATCTGTGTCGCGAAGGGCTTAAAGAGCGCCTTAAATTTATCGACCCACAGAAACACGAAATTTATCGCGAGCGCCTGGAAAAGGAGCTTGCCATCATCAAAAACATGCATTTTTCGGGCTATATGGTCATCGTGCAGGATTTCATCAACTGGGCGAAGGATCACGACATCCCGGTTGGTCCCGGTCGCGGCTCTGCGGCGGGCAGTATCTGCGCGTATGCGCTTCGCATTACCGACCTCGATCCGATCCCGTATAATCTGCTTTTCGAGCGATTTTTAAATCCGTCGCGTATCTCGATGCCCGACATCGACGTGGATTTTTGCCAGGCGCGCAGAGGTGAGGTGATCGACTACGTCATCGATCAGTACGGCAAATACAACGTTGCGCAGGTTGCGACCTTCGGTAAGCTACTCGCGCGCGGCGTCATCCGTGACGTGGCTCGCGTCTGCGATATGCCGCTTTCGCAAGCCGATAAGATGGCGAAGCTGATCCCCGATAAGCTAGGCATCACGCTTACGCAGGCTTACGACGCCGAGCCGAAGCTGAAGGAATTTATCGACGCAGATCCGATTGCACAGCAGGTTTGGGAGTTCGCGCTGGGCCTTGAAGGGCTAAATCGCAACGCAGGTATGCACGCCGCGGGCGTAGTGATCTCAAACGAGCCGCTGTGGAACAAAGCGCCGCTATTTAAGCAGGATAAGGGCGAGGATGCGCGCCTAGTAACGCAATACACTAAAAACTATCTCGAGGACGTCGATCTGATAAAATTTGACTTCCTCGGTCTAAAAAACCTCGATGTGATTGATAATGCCATCAAGCTCGTCAAGCGCCGATATAATCGCGACATAGTTTGGGAGGAGATAGACTTTAACGATCCGCAAACTTACAAAACCATTCAAAGCGGCAACACGCTAGGGATTTTCCAAATCGAGGGCGCGGGCATGCAGGATCTGGCGATGAACCTGCGCCCCGACCGTTTCGAGGATATCATCGCGATGATCTCGCTCTATCGCCCGGGGCCGATGGATCTAATCCCCGATTTTATCAGGATCAAACACGGCGAGCTAAGTGCTAGCTATATCTTCCCCGAGATAAAAGAAATTTTAGAGCCAACATACGGCATCATCGTCTATCAAGAGCAGGTCATGCAGATCGTGCAGAAGGTCGGCGGCTTTAGCTTGGGCGATGCCGATCTGGTGCGCCGCGCGATGGGTAAAAAGGATGAAAAAAAGCTCGCTCACATGCGCGAGCAGTATCTAAGCGGCGCCAAAGAGCTGGGTTTTGACGTAGCAAAGGCGGATGAGCTATTTGATCTGATTATGAAATTTGCCTCCTACGGCTTTAACAAATCCCACGCCGCGGCGTATTCGATGATCACCTTTCAAACGGCCTATCTTAAGACCTACTATCCGGCGGAGTTTATGGCGGCGCTGCTTACTTCGGAGGAGGGCAATACCGATAAAATTTCAAAGTATATCGACGAGGCGAGCCGCCTAGGTATCGGGCTTTTGCCGCCGTCGATCAATCAAAGTTTAAGGGGTTTTAGCGTCGTGGACGACGAGAACTCCAAATCGGGCACCTCGATCATCTACGGCCTCGGCGCGATTAAGGGCGTGGGCGGTGCCGCGATTGAGAATATTTTAGAGCTTCAAAGCGAGGCTAAATTTAAAAGCATCGACGATTTTGCTTCGCGAGTGGATAATTTCCGCGTCAATAAAAAGGTCATCGAGTCGCTGATCTATGCAGGCGCGATGGATTGTCTGGGAAAGAGTCGCCTGGCGATGATTCAAAATATGGAAAATATCCTTGAGGTAATGAAAAAGATCACCGAGATTAAAAAGGACGCCGCAAGCTCGCTTTTTGGCGAGGATGAGGATATGACGAGCGGCATGAGCGTAAGCTTCGTCGATACCGATAAGGAATTTCCGCAGGGCGAAATTTTAAAATTTGAGCAGCAGACTGTGGGCGTGTATCTCTCGGGGCATCCGCTGGATGATTATAAAGAGGAGATGGAAGGCATCGACTATACGCTATCCTCGGCGTTTAGCGAGATCGAGGGCGATAGCGCCGAGGTGCTTAGCGTGGGGAGGATCGAGGATCTATCCACGCGTATGACGAAAACGGGCAAAAAAATGGGGATTTTAAATGTACTTGATCTGCACGGCAGCTTCGAGCTAGCGGTGTTCGATAACGCGCTAAAGGCGATCGAAAATTTAAGCCCGCAGGAGCGGGAGCGCCCGTACGCCTTTATGATTAAAATTTCAAAAAGCGCGGTCGGCGGCGCGGCGTATCAGCTGTCGTTTCTTTCGATGATGAGCCTGCAAAACGCCCGCGATGCGAGCTTCCGTCCGCGCGCGGGAGTATTTTTGAGCGAGAATCCACTCAAAGCCTACGCCGCGCAGCTTGGAGCGATTGCACATACCAAATCTAATGAATTCGACGAACTGGTGGGCGACGAGGACGCGAGCGTTAAAATTTTATGCGTCGGCAAGATCGAAAACGTCTTTGCGCGCACGACCAAATCGGGCAAGCAGATGGCAAATCTTACGGTGCTTGATCTTGCGGGCAGCTTCGAGATGAGTGCGTTCGGCGATATTTGTGATGCGGTCACTGCGCTAACGGACGCGGAGCTGGAGCGCCCGATGGCGTTTTGGGCGCGGCTTAGCAAAAACACTAGCCCTTACGGCGGGAAATTTCAAATTTATCTGGATGAAATTTTAACTCTAGATGCCGCGCAGAATATCGACGGCTACGTGCCTAGTAAGGTGCGAGGCTTTGGCGGTAGGGAGCGCGGGGGCTTTAACGGCGGCAATTTCGGCTCCGGAGGCGAACGAGGTGGCAGCTTTGGCGGAGGAAATTTTGCGGAGCGAAGAGGCGGTTTTGCTGCGGAAGACCCCGCTTTTAAGGCGCGCAAAGAGCGCGAGATGCAGCGAAAAAACGCGCAGGATTTCGAGTTTGAGCTAAGCTTGGGCGAGCTAAGTCGCGAGAAAATTTATAAAATTTACCATCTCGCCTTTTGCGACACGGCGCTGAAAAACACCAAGCGGCTGATTCTGCGGATCCGCAACGGCAGCGAGGTGCTAGTTTATCCGACCGAATACATCGTGAGCGATAATTTCACCGAAAAGGTACGTGAAATCATCGCGGCGTAGGTGTGATTCTTTCATCGTGCGCTAGGTCGGTAAAATTTTATTCTTGCCCGCTCTGCACGTAAGTAGCTTTTGGCGTCGCAAACAGTCATAGTTTTTTGGCGCGGCCGAGATAATAAAGCAAGAGGGTTTTCGACGACCAGGCTTGCTTAGCATAAAATTTATTGTGTTGCATGCAAGAACTAAAACCATGCAGATCGTCCGTGATATCTAAATTTATCGCGGCGGAATTCTATATGCCTTAGATTGAAAGCATAGCCCTATTTTTCTTTATTGCGTCGGCAAGGCTTATAGCGCGCCGTTTGAGTTGCCGCAATAACAGCTCGCCGTTCTCGGTAGAGTATGTATTGTCGTGCTAGCCCATCCGCAGTACGATAAATGGCGCGGATACTTTTAAATCTCTAGCTAAATTTTTGCGAACGAAGCCTTACTTTGGCGAATCTCCACGCAACTTTAAAATTTTAAACTTTAGCGGATTTGGAATTTTAAGTAGAGCTTTACCGTAGTGAAATTCCGCTGAGTAATTTTAGCAAAGAAAAAGAAGCAGTAAAAAATCTGTCAAATTTAGATCGCGTGCAGGAGCAAAGCACGCAAAAAACGGACTTAAGACGCGCAGAAAGAAAGCAATCCAAATCAAGTCGGATTGGGGCAAACGGTGCCCGAAAAAATCAAGCTAGTGCGGGCTGGGCTCGAGCCGGGCGTCGGAACACAGCCGCCTTAAATACAAAATTTGTTAAAATTATCAAACGGTTGTATCTAGCGGTTTTTTGCGCTATTTATCCTGACTGCGTTAAACGTGTTTGTCCTTCCAAAAATATAGGCGGTAATGCCGTTTATTTGGGCTTTGTAAGTCTCATGGAGCAGCTTTTTTCCAAATATCGCCGTAGCAGGGATCGTCTTGCACGTGGGGCTTGTGGAGTTCTATATCGCTGCGATGCGGACGGCTAGCATCTTGATTTTGGCGCGGGCTACTTTCTATGCTTAAAGAGTAGCACCGATTAAATTTTGCACGATTTTTAGCGGCTAAATTTTGCGAGTTGAAATTCCGAAATTTTGCCATTTCCGAACTGCGGGAATTTGAGCTCAAATTTAGAGTTCGCGAGAATTTCAAATTTTACGGCATAAAATTGTGAAGTGGAATTTTGAAATTCTATGCCACAGAGTTTTAGAATTTCGGAATTCTACGAGCTGTAAATTTAGGCTAAATTTTAAAATTTGTAGCGATAGAATTTTAAAATTTTACGCCCCCTTGGCTCGACAGTGCCTCCACTTCTTGATAAATCAAATTTGCAAGCTGGTTTAAATTTAGTCGGTGCGGTTGGTTGCTGTCGTAAAATTCTATACGCAGCAGAGGTTTTTTAAACGACAGCGCGCCAAGGCAGCGATGATCACTCACACAAAATATGCCGCGCGGGTCGCAAGCACCGCGTGGCGAGGTAAGCAAGCGTTAAGCGATCGTGCGGGCTAGTTTATCTCTTAAATTTAAAATTTCATCGCGCTTTAGCACGAAGCTGTTTTTGTTGGCGATGAGATGCGCCGAGCTTTGCATTATGGTTTCTGCAGGTTGCAGCCCGTTTTGCTTCATCGTAGCGCCGGTCTCCACGACATCGACGATAGCGTCGGCAAGCCCTATGAGCGGGGCTAGCTCGATCGAGCCGTAGAGTTTGATGATATTTACGGCGACGGCCTTGGAGGCAAAGTATTCGCGAGTAATGTTAGGCATTTTTGTAGCGATTTTTAGGCTCGGAGCGCCGTAGTTTAGCTGGGTGCCCGCATGCACGCCCACGCAGACGCGACATTTTCCGATTTTAAGATCGAGCAGTGTAAGCACGTCCGGGCGATGCTCCTCAAGCACGTCAAGCCCCACTACGCCGATATCCGCCGCGCCTCCCATAACGTAAGTAGGGATATCTTGGTTGCGGACGTAGAGGAATTTAAAATCACCCTCTTGCATTATGAGTTTGCGATCCTCGAAAGCAAAATCTAGCCCGAAAATGGTTTTAAAAATTTTAAGCGTATCGTCGGCTATGCGGCCTTTCGGTAGGGCTATGGTTATCATGCGAGTCCCTTTTTTGCGATCAAGCTTACCATCGATTTAAAGATCAGATCCTTTTCATAGATCGAGTTGCGAAAATACCGCATCAGATAGGCTCCGTCGCCGCCAGTGAAGTAAATTTTATTATTGCCCGCGATGTTTTCGATCGTAAGCACGATAGGCTTTAAAATCCCGTAGTTTACGGCGTTTACGGTCTTTTGCGGTAGCGGGTCCAGATCGATATTGGTTGAAAGCGTAACGTCCAGCACGGGCGAGATGCTCGCGAACGACTTTAAAAGCGTGCTAATGCCCGGCATTATAAATCCGCCTAGGTGCGAGCTTTTAAACATCAAATCCACGGTGATCGCGCTGCCCGCATCGACGACGACGCCGGTGTTTACGGCCGAACACGCCGCTATGCGGTCGATTCCAAGCCCGCGGTAGGCGGTTTTTAGCTCAAAGTACGGTGCCAGATCGACAAACAGAGGGTTTTTCAGCTTTTTTTTCACACTATCATTGACGCTAATGAAAAAAATTCGCTCTTTAGGCTCGTACCGCATAAACTCCGCTACGGGCATACTTTGCGTTACGCCGCCTTTATAAAATTTAACTCTGGAATTTCCTACGTCACACAAAAGCATAGAGGCTAAATCCGTTTTCTTTTAAAAATTTCGCGCTTTTAGAGCACATTTGCGAGTTGTAAAACAGCGCGCGCTTTTTCACGACCTTGCCTAGGCTTGCGCTAATGTCGCTTGTGAGCGAGAGCAGAAATTCCGCATCGCGCATTACAAAGCGAGATTTTGCATCGCGCATAAATAAAAGGACGTTGTAGCTTTTCAGATCCACGCCGAAATACGCGCTGTATGATCGCGAGCGCGTGAAGCTAGCGATATCTAGCGTTTGGAATTTTTGAAGCAGAAGTCCTTCGCGAACGCAGAGTTTTGAAATTTTATCTAGCATCAAAATTTAAAATTTTATCGTCGTAGTAAAACGAGCTGCCTGCGATAAAGGACTTATCATCGAACTCGCCATTTAGCTCATAGATCGCTTGTCCCTCTAAATTTTCATTTACACGGATGACGTAGCCGTTGCGCTCGATGATATACAAATAGCCGCCGCTAAGCAGTGCGCCGCTAAACTGCGCGAAGGTGAATTTGCGTGATTTGATCAAATTTAGCCCGCGATCAAGTAGCTCGACTCTGCCGTCTTTTAAGAAAAGATAAATTCTATCGCCGCTAAAAATCACGTCTTTGATGTCTACGTTATGATTTTTATTGCCCGCAGGACTTACCAGCATTAGCCTAGTGGCAGTTACGGCGTAAAGGTTATCGCCCTTGTTTTCTAGGGCGATAATGTTGTTAAAAAACGGCTGGTTGCTCACGACGAAATCGCGTGCCGAGCGCCCACCTACGTTTTCTGCGATGCTGACTAGTCCGTCTAGCGCAGGATAAGCGATAAGCTGGTTGATAAATAGCGGTGACGCTACGCGCGAATCGATTGCGAACGCATCGCCTACTTTATGATCGAGCACCACTGCGCCCGAGCTTAGCTTGATAAGCATGATCGAATCATCGCTCATCACTAAAGCCAAATCATCGCCGTGTATATTTGCACTGAGCGCTTGTCTGCCTAGGGCTTTTTCAAATTTTACAGCGCCTGTGCTACCAACTACTTTAAGCGTGCCATTGATATCGGTTACGACGAAATTTCCGTCATATTCGCCTAAAAATTTCTCACTTTTTAGGACTTTGAAATTTTTCACCAATCCGTTTTTAGAGATGACTTCGCCGTCTTTTAGTGTCGCGCCGTCTTTACTAACCGCTACGATTTCCGACGGCAGCGAGCCGTTAAATTTCATATCGCCCGTGATGTTTTCGTCGCTAGGTTCGAAATACTGGCGCTTCGTCGAGCAGCCTAAAAATAAAAACGATAGTAAAAGCGTAAATATCAGCGTTTTTTTCATTATTTATTGCCTCCATAGTGTTTCAAAGCAAGTGCGATTTGACGAACTGGCGAGTTGAGCGGAATTTTATCTAGCTCTGCGTGAGCTTGCTCGATTTTGCCTTCTTTTAGCAGGTCGTAGCCCTTAAGCAAAGAATCGTAATCGGCGAGTAGTACCCCGCCTTGTTTGCCGTTTTGTAGATTTATTATCTCTTTTAGCATAACATCGATGTCTTGGGTATTTTCTAGCGCCGCTCGCTCGTCTGCAGAGCCGTTTTGCAAAATATAAAGAGCGTATAGATTTATATCTTTTTGCTTAAGCTCGGCTAGCTTAGTGTCGTCGCGCTTGTTAAGCAGCTCGTCATAGATCGCATTAGCACTTGCTATGCGGCGATCGCTTAGAAATTCATTCGCGTAATATCCGATAAATGCCACGATCAAAACCGCAGCCAAAAATATCAGCGGCTTTTTGTATTTTTTTACGAAAATTTCACTTTTTATGACGCTTTCTAGAAACTGCTCTTCTGTGCCAATCTCTTTTTTCACGCCTTCGATGTCGTCTTTTAAAGCCAAAACTTAGTCCTTTATTTGAGAAAATCGGCGTAATTGTAGCATAAAAAATTTTAAATACCGCCTAAGATAAAGAATTTTTATGATATAATGTCGCATTTATCAGAAAAAGGAAAGTTATGATAATAGACGATACCCTGCTAAGCAAGCTGGAAAGGCTATCTGCTCTTAAAATTCCAGATGCTAAGCGAGAAGAATTTAAAGGTCAATTAAATAATATCGTAGATTTTGTAGAAATTCTAAATGAGCTGGATTTGCAAAGCGGCGAGGCGGCTATCACTACGCTAAAAGGTGGTACTCCGTTTCGCAAAGATATCCCACGCAAAAGCGACGTCGCAGAAATCGTTTTAAAGCATGCTCCGCAGTCCGAAGGCGGCTACTTCGTAGTACCGAAAATCATAGATTGAAAGGAATTTTATGGAAGAAGTTCAAAGAAATTTAGTAGATATCGAAACCCTACTAAAAACCGTCGTTTTTAACAAAGCGAGCGACCTCCACTTAGTTTCGCGCTCGGCGCCTCAAATACGTATCGACGGAACATTGCGCCCACTTGCCATGGATCCGCTTAAGGGCACGGATATCGAGTATATCTGCTACGCGCTCATTACCGATGCTCAAAAAAGTGCGCTCGAGGAAAATAAAGAGCTCGACTTTGCGATCGAGCTTCCTAATATCGGACGCTTCCGTGGAAATTACTACTACACTATGAACGGCGATTTGGCTGCCGCATTTCGTATTATTCCTATCGATATTCCTAGCCTGGACGATTTAAAAGCCCCTACGATTTTTAAAGAGGTAGTCAAGCACGAAAAAGGCATGATTTTGGTTACCGGACCTACCGGTAGCGGTAAATCAACTACTCTTGCCGCGATGCTAAACGAGATTAACGAAAAAGAGCGCAAGCACATCATCACTGTTGAAGATCCGGTCGAGTTCGTCCATACCAATAAAAAAGCGCTTTTTTCTCACAGAAATATCGGCACCGATACCCATTCCTACGCTAATGCGTTAAAATTTGCCTTGCGTGAGGACCCGGACATTATCCTAGTTGGTGAGATGCGCGATAGAGAGACTATCTCGATCGCCATTACCGCGGCTGAGACAGGCCACTTGGTATTTGGTACCCTACACACCAACTCCGCGATGCAAACGATCAACCGTATTATCGATAGCTTTGATGGCGGCGAGCAACTCCAAGTGCGAAATATGCTCTCCGTGTCGCTTACCGCGGTCATTTCGCAATCGCTTTTGCCAAAGCTTGGCGGCGGACGTATCGCGATCCATGAAATTTTGCTCAATAACAATGCCGTAGCGAATCTAATCCGCGAAAACAAGGTGCATCAAATTTACTCTCAAATGCAGCTAAATCAGCAATCTACCGGTATGATAACTCAAACTCAAGCGATGGTAAAGGCGATCCGTGCAAATCAAATTTCAAAAGACACGGCGTTTAGGTACTCGACTAACCTACAAGAGCTAATAGGCGTGGTGGGTGCTTGATGGAAGGTATTAATTGGTTCGACGTCGGCTGTTTGGTACTCGTAGTGCTCTTCGGACTACGCGGTATCACTAATGGCATCGTTAAAGAAATTTTTGGAATTTTGGGTCTCATCGGCGGTCTTTTTGCCGCGATGCGTTATAAAACTATGGCGGGCGAGTGGATTGCAGCCAAAATTCCCGCTTTGCAGAATGCAAACGGCGTGCTTTCGGGCGATACGACGCAGGTTCTCATCGGCTTTATCGCTGTGCTTTTTGGCGTATGGATCTCGTGTTTGATTATAGGCGAAATCATTTCAAAATTCTTTAAATGGAGTGGACTGGGATTTGTCGATAAGATCGGCGGTTTCGTGTTTAGCGTAAGTAAAATTTTCTTGATTTTTGCCGTTATTGTTACGCTTGCAAGCGGTCCTATGTCGATGAATGAACAGACCAAAAAATATTTTGAAAGCAGCAAAACTGCGCCGATTTTCTTAAAAATCGGAAATTGGATTTTAAATCTCAAAGACGATCCGAAGATCAAACAAAGCTTGGATTCTATCGGTTCTAAGATGGATGATAAACTCTTAAAAGATCAAAATTCTACCGCCCGTATGGACTCAGATCAAAATCAAAGCACTGAACCTAGCGATTTTAACGCCAGTTCAGAAGTGAATTCTACAGAAAGGACAAAATTATGAATGCAAAAATCGAAAATTTAGAGTTTGACGCTCTAATCGTTGAGTTTAAAAAGGCGCTTGCCGCTAGCGGTCTAAAATATACCAAGCAGCGCGAGGTTTTGCTCCGCACGCTTTATAACAATAACAAACATTTCACGCCCGAGGCGCTTCACAACGAGATCAAAGCGAAATTCCCCGAGCTAAACGTAGGCATAGCGACGGTGTATCGCACCTTAAATTTGCTTGAGGATTCGGGGATGGCTACGTCGATCTCATTCGGCGCACAGGGTAAGAAATTTGAGCTTGCCAACAAGCCTCACCACGACCATCTAATCTGCAAAAGCTGCAATAAGATCATAGAATTTCAAGACGCCACTATCGAGCGCAAACAGCTTGCCGTCGCCAAAGAGCACGGATTTACGCTTACGGGACATATGATGCAGCTGTATGGAATTTGCCCTGAATGCGCGGCAAAAAGGAAGTAGATTGTTTGATAGCCAGTTAGAGATCCAAAGGATAGACAAGGCGTCGGAACTTCGGAATTTAGGGGCCAATCCCTATCCGCACTTTCTAAAAAAAGATATGAGCATAGCCGAGTTTAAAGAGAAATTCGGCTTCATAAAAGATACCGAGGATAAAAAAGCGAGCGAGGAGGTAAGCCTTGCCGGAAGGTTAAAGCTCAAGCGTGTCGCGGGCAAATCCACCTTCGCAAACATAGAAGATCAAAGCGGCAATATTCAAATTTATTACTCTCGCGACAGCATTGGCGAGGAGGATTACGCTAAATTTAAGAAAAATCTCGAAGTAGGCGATATAATTTTGGTGCGCGGATATGCTTTCGTCACCCAAACGGGCGAGTTTTCGATCCATGCCAGCGAAATAACGCTCGCATCCAAAGCGATTTGCCCGCTTCCGGAGAAATTTCACGGCCTTGTCGATATCGAGATGCGCTACCGCCAAAGATACCTCGATATGATAATGAACCCCGAGGTCCGCGAGGATTTTATCAAGCGCTCGATCATCGTGAGCGAGATCCGCAGCTTTTTTGAAAAGCACGGATTTTTGGAAGTCGAAACGCCGATGATGCACCCTATCGCGGGCGGCGCGAATGCTAAGCCTTTCATCACGCACCATAATGCCCTAGACGTCGATCGTTATCTGCGTATCGCGCCGGAGCTCTATCTAAAGCGCCTCGTCGTAGGTGGCATGGAGGCGGTCTTTGAGATCAACCGAAACTTCCGCAACGAGGGTATGGATCTGACGCACAATCCAGAATTTACCAGCATAGAATTCTACTGGGCGTGGCATGATTATAACGACGCGATGAACCTAACCGAGGAGCTATTTAAAGCACTATTTAAGAGGCTCGGGCTAGGCGAAATTTTAACCTACGATGAGCGCGAGATCGATTTTTCAAAGCCTTTTGCGCGCATAAAGTATCTCGACGCGCTTACGCAGATAGGCGGCATCGAGCCGCAGATCGTAAATGATCGCGAAAAGATCATCGCAAAACTCAAAGAGGATAAATTTGAAGTCAATGAAAAGCTCGATCTAGGCCACCTACAGAGCGAACTTTTTGACAATTACGTAGAGGCTAAGCTCATAAATCCGACCTTCATCGTGGATTTTCCAATCTCGATCAGCCCGCTTTCGCGCAGAAGCGACGAAAATCCGCAGATAGCTGAGAGATTTGAGCTTTACATCGCAGGTAAGGAGCTAGCTAACGCCTTTAACGAGCTAAACGATCCGCTCGATCAATACGCCAGATTTAAGGCTCAAATCGACGCTAAAAACGCTGGCGACGACGAGGCGCACGAAATGGATGAGGATTACGTCCGCGCGCTTAGCTACGCGATGCCGCCGACTACCGGCTGGGGGCTTGGGATCGACCGCTTGGCGATGATTTTGCTGAATAAAAAATCGATCCGCGACGTGATTTTATTCCCTGCGATGAAGCCGCTAAATTTAGAGAAGGAGTGAACGTGTCAAATTTAGAAAAATTCGATAATGAAATTTTTAGCTTAACCAACAAAGAGCTTGCCCGCCAGTGCGATTATTTGGAGATGATCGCGAGCGAAAATTTCACCTATCCCGAGGTGATGGAGGCGATGGGCTCGGTGCTAACGAACAAATACGCCGAGGGCTATCCCGGCAAGCGCTACTACGGCGGCTGCGAGTTCGTAGACGAGATTGAACAGATCGCGATCGATCGCTGCAAAAAGCTATTCGGCTGTGAGTTTGCAAACGTCCAGCCAAACAGCGGTAGCCAAGCCAATCAAGGCGTATATGCCGCGTTTTTGAAACCTGGCGAGAAAATTTTAGGCATGGCGCTTAGCCACGGCGGGCATTTGACGCACGGAGCGAAGGTCTCAAGCAGCGGAAAGATGTATGAGAGCTTCGAATACGGCGTGGAGCTCGACGGCCGCATAAACTACGATAAGGTGCTTGAGATCGCTCAGATCGTAAAACCAAAGATGATCGTTTGCGGTGCGAGCGCCTATACGCGCGAGATAGATTTTGCTAAATTTAGACAGATCGCTGATAGCGTGGGCGCGTTTCTTTTCGCCGACGTAGCGCACATCGCAGGGCTCGTCGTCGCGGGCGAACATACTAATCCGTTTCCGCACTGCCACGTCGTAAGCTCGACCACGCACAAGACGCTTCGCGGTCCGCGCGGCGGCATCATAATGACTAACGACGAGGAATTTGCTAAAAAGATCAACTCGGCGATCTTCCCGGGCATTCAGGGCGGCCCGCTAATGCACGTCATCGCCGCTAAGGCGGTGGGCTTTAAACACAATCTAAGCCCCGAGTGGAAGGTCTATGCCAAGCAGGTCAAAGCAAACGCTAGAGTTTTGGGCGAGACGCTGGTTGGGCGCAGCTTTGATCTCGTTAGCGGCGGCACCGATAACCATCTGATTTTAATGAGCTTTTTAAATAGAGATTTTAGCGGCAAGGACGCTAGCGCAGCGCTTGAAAATGCAGGCATTACGACGAATAAAAATACCGTTCCGGGCGAGACGCGCAGCCCATTCGTCACCAGTGGCATCCGCGTCGGAAGCCCCGCACTTACCGCGCGCGGCATGAAAGAGAAAGAATTTGAGTTTATCGGAAATAAAATCGCCGACGTACTAAGCGACATCTCAAATTCCAAGCTTCAGGCGCAGGTCAAAGAGGAGGTGCGAGATTTGGCGCACCGCTTTATCATCTACGATCGCGCGATGTATTAAATTTAATAAATTCGGGTAAGCTTACCCGAATTATTTATTTCGTAAATTTTGCGTGGTAGAATTTACAAAGTAAATAATAATCTTAGGAGAGAGTATGAACGACAAAAATTTCGATATGAGCAGCATAGACGACATAGTGATCAATAGCGGCAATGTCGATAAGAACGCGAATTTAAAAAAGGGTCTTACCGTTGCAGCCGGCGTCGTAGTTTTATTCTTAATCATTTTAATCATAATGAAGGCTATTAATAAAGACGATATTGATACTAACGCAGGTCTTACTATGCCTAGTGAAGAAGAGCTTGCCAAAGCGGAGCAAAAGCCTGCCGTACAAGTTCAAAAACCCGAGCCTTCGCAACCTGAGCCTGTAGAAGTGAAATCAGAACCCAATACAGCATCTGCAGCTCCAACCAAAGTAGAGATAAAAACCCAAGAGCCTAATTCCGAAAGCAAGGTTGTTGCAAGCGCTCAGCCTGAAGCACAGAAAGTAGAAATCCAAAAGCCCGAAATCAAAGAAGAGCCAAAAAAATCCGAAGTTAAAATAGAAAGTAAAAAGATTGAGCCTAAAGACGAAGCCAAAAAGCCTGAAAAAACGGACGTAAAAAAGTCCGAGCCTAAAAAAGAACCTGAAAAACAAGCAAAAACAGAAGTTAAAAAAGAGCCTTCAAAAACGGAAGCTAAAAAGGAACATGCTAAAGCTGAAGCCAAAAAAGAGCCCGCTAAGCCCGAGCCTAAAAAAGAAGCTAGCAAACCAGAGTCTAAAAGCGAGAGTATAAAAGTTGGCGTTGCAGCAAAGAGCACCAGCACCAGCGTGACAAACGGCAGTTATGTGCAGGTTTTCGCATCCAATGCCTACGATCCAAACGGGTCTGACACCAAAAAAATCACCAAAAAAGGCTATAATCCGATCGCTCTGCAAACTCACGTCGGCAGCAAGAGCGTGACTAAAATTTTAGTCGGGCCTTTTGAGGGCGAGGCGCTACAAAAGGCGCTTAGCGATATGCGCAGCATCAATAGCGGAGCGTATATCTACCGAGTGAAATAGTGGACAGATTCGCGGTTTTCGGCAACCCGATCGCCCACTCTCTCTCGCCGCTACTTCATAATTACGCTATAAAATTTTTGGAGCTGGACGCCTACTATGGGCGAGTTTTGCTGCAGCGCGGCGAGGAGCTGCGAGCTAAATTTGAAGCTTTAAAGCTTGCGGGTGCGAACATAACCGTGCCTTTTAAGCTCGACGCATTTAAAGCATGCGACATCCTAAGCGAGGCGGCTAAGCAGATCGGCTCGGTAAACACGCTGGTGCTAAAAGGCGGTGCGCTGCACGGCTTTAATACCGACGCGCAAGGCTTTTTCTGCGCGATCTTGGGCTTTGGCGAGATTCGCAATGCGCTTATTTTAGGCGCGGGCGGCACGACGCGGGCAATTGGCTACGCGCTAAGCAAAAACGGCGTGAAATTTGACATCCTAAACCGTAGCACAAAGGATTTTGACTTCGGCTGCGAGGAATTTTTTACTTATGAAAATTTTAGATCCAAAGACTACGATCTGATCGTCAATGCCACCGGCGCGGGGCTCAAAGATGACGCGCTGCCTGCACCCAAGGGGGTAATAGATGAAATTTTATCCCGCGCAAAATTTGCATTTGATGCGATCTACGGCAAGCAGACTCCATTTTTACAAGCCGCGCGCGAAAAAAATCTACCCGCAAAAGACGGTAAAGAGATGCTGATAAATCAGGGCGCGCTTGCTTTCAATCTCTTTTTCAGCGGTAAATTCGACTTAGCAGAGATTGTAGCGCTGATGAGCCGTGCTGCAAATTTACGCTAAATCGGCTCTTAGGCTTTTCAATTATCCGCCCAGCCTAATGAAATGCTTTAAATTTTGCGTCGAGTTAATTATCCGTTCTTAAATTTTATATCGTGTAGCTTTGGGCGTTTGATTTTAAAATTCTTACGTTTGCTTTCAGCCGAGGCGCGTTAATTTGCCTGGAAAAAATTCTATTAAAAATCGCTACGAATTAAGCATAAAGATGCTTGGTAAAGTCTCGCGCATTTTTCTGCTCGTTTCTTGGATGTTCTATTCTAAAATTTTGCGACGAATCTAAACTAAAATTTTGTACAGTTTAAGTAAAATGTGATCGGTTGCGAATTATGCAGTAGAAACTTTATTTGAGCGTGGCGGCACAAAACTCATTTATTAAAAAGATAAAATTGCTACCAAAATTTCAAAATTTAAAGCTAAATTTTAATTAATTGTTATACAATAAAAAATATAAACTAATAATTGCTAAAGGTTAAAATTTGATATTTTTCGGCAAAATTTTAAAATTTTACGCGCACGGATTTGCTTCGATGAAGCTTGGCAAAACACTATGGGCGGTGATTTTGATCAAGCTATTTATAATTTTCGTGCTACTGAAATTTTTCATTTTTGACGAAAACTTGGATTCTAAATTTAAAACCGATCAAGAAAAAATCGATTTCATTTATAAAAATTTGACTAAGGAGTAGGAATGCAAGAGCTTGCTAGCGTGGATTGGTCGAGGGCGCAGTTTGCGCTCACGGCGCTTTATCACTTTCTTTTCGTGCCCCTAACGTTGGGGCTTAGCTTTATCGTGGCGTTTATGGAGAGCCTATATGTCGCGACCGGTAAGCAGGAGTGGCTCAAGATCACTAAATTTTGGCTGCGCCTTTTCGGTATAAATTTCGCCATCGGCGTCGCGACCGGCATCATAATGGAGTTTGAGTTCGGCACCAACTGGGCGAATTATAGCTGGTTTGTGGGCGACATCTTCGGCGCGCCGCTTGCGATTGAGGGCTTGCTCGCGTTTTTTTTGGAGGCTACCTTCTTTGCGGTAATGTTCTTCGGTTGGGATCGCGTAAGCAAGAAATTTCATCTTCTTTCAACCTGGCTCGTGGCGATCGGATCAAATTTAAGCGCATATTGGATCTTAATCGCGAATGCTTGGATGCAAAACCCTGTTGGTACGAGCTTTAATCCAGATACGATGCGCAACGAGATGAGTAATTTTTTAGATATCGCGCTATCTCACTTCGGAGTGGCTAAATTTTTACATACCGTTGGCGGCGGCTATATTACCGCGGCGCTTTTCGTACTTGGAATTTCGGCGTTTTATATGCTAAAAGACAAAGACTTCGCGCTTGCTAAAAAAAGCTTCATCGTAGCGGCAAGCTTCGGTATGTTAAGCTCGCTTTTCGTGCTATTTAGCGGCGACGAGAGCGCCTATCAGGTCGCGCAAAAGCAGCCGATGAAGCTTGCTGCGATGGAGGGTCTGTATAAAGGTGAAGTAAACGCGGGTATCGTTGCGGCGGGAGTTTTAAATCCGAGCAAAACCGCGGGAGACGATAAACAGCCGTTTTTATTTGAGATTAAAGCGCCTTATGCGCTAGGGCTGATGGCTACGAGAGGGCTTGATAATTTCACGCCGGGCATCGATGATCTGGTATTCGGAAACGAAAAATTCAGCATCGAAGGCGCGGATAAAAAGATAGAAAAAGGCAAAATCGCCCTGCAAGCGCTAAAGGATTATAAGGTCGCCAAAGACGCCAATGATACCGCAGCGATGCAGCAGGCGCGCGAAATTTTATTCGGCAACCAAAATATGCAAAATTTAGGCTACGGCTACCTTGAGGATGCGAAGCAGATCGTCCCTCCCGTGGCGCTTACATTTTATAGTTTCCACGTGATGGTGGCTCTGGGAAGCTATTTTATCTTGCTATTTTTCGTAATGCTATTTTTGGCGATGCGAAAGAATCTCGCCGAATACAAGAAAATTCTATGGCTTTGCGTATTTAGCATCCCTCTGGGATACGTCGCGTGTGAGGCGGGCTGGATCGTAGCCGAAGTAGGGCGCCAGCCGTGGGCGATACAAGATCTCATGCCGGTGGGCGTCGCGGCTACTAGCCTGGCGGGAACGAACATAATGATCTCGTTCGCGCTCTTTGCGGTTTTATTTACGGTTTTATTCATAGCCGAGATAAAGATCATGCTAAAACAGATAAAGATAGGATTTTAAGATGCACGAAATTTTTCAAATTTATTGGTGGTGCGTGGTTTCGCTTCTGGGCGGAATTTTGGTTTTTATGCTCTTCGTGCAGGGCGGTCAAACGCTGCTTTTTACGCTGGCAAAGAATGAGACCGAGAAGGATTTTATAATAAATTCCATCGGCAAGAAATGGGAGCTTACGTTTACTACGCTCGTGATGTTCGGCGGGGCGTGCTTTGCGGCGTTTCCTCTGTTTTATGCGACCAGCTTCGGCGGGGCGTATTGGGCGTGGATGGCTCTGCTTTTTTGCTTTATAATCCAAGCCGTCGCCTACGAATACAGAAAAAAGCCCGATAATTTCTTGGGCGCTAAGACCTATGAAGCCTTTCTTTTCATAAACGGCTCGCTGGGTACGATCCTGCTCGGTATCATCGTCTCGACGCTTTTTAGCGGCAGCGAGTTCGCGCTGGGCGATAATAATTTCGTGCAGTGGAAAAACCCCGCTCGCGGACTTGAAGCGCTAGCAAATCCGTTTAATTACATCTTGGGAGTTGCACTATTTTTCTGCGCTAGGACGGGAGCGAGCTTATATTTGATGAATAATATCGCCGAGCCTGAAATGATCGCTAAGCTCAAAGCTTCGCTTAAATTTAACGCTAGCGCTTTTTTGGTTTTTTTCATCGCGTTTTTGGCTTGGGTCTTGCTAAAGCAGGGCTATGCAGTCGGCGCGGGCGGCGTCGTAAGTCTCGAGAGCTTTAAGTATCTGCACAATTACCTAAGCCTGCCTGCGGCGCTAGTCTTGCTGCTGCTCGGCGTCGTGCTGGTGCTGGTGGGGATATTCAAAGGCGCATTTACAAGCAGCGTGCGCGGGATATTCTTCTACGGAATGGGCGTCGTATGCGCGGTAACGAGCGTATTTTTGATCCTAGGGCTAAACAATACGGCGTTTTATCCGTCAAATTTCGACCTGCAAAGCTCGCTTTCGATAAGCAACGCAAGCTCGAGCCTCTATACGCTTAAGACGATGTTTTACGTGTCGTTTCTAGTGCCTTTCGTGCTGGGTTATATCAGCTATGTTTGGCGTGCGATGGATGCAAAAAAGCTTGATAAAGAGGGGCTTTCAAACGAGCATTATTAAGCGCGCCCGCTCTAGCGCAGCTTCCGCGCGCCGTGTGGCGGCGAGGCTGTGCGTGCTTTTGCGCTTAGTTAAATTTAATATCGGCGACGCTTTTTATGCGCCGCATTATAAAAATTTTAAGGATTAAAAATGGTAAAATCTTTAGTTTTCATCGCGATTTGGATGATCCTGCTCGTAGGAAGCTATAAATTTATAAAGCTAAACATTACTCATCACGAAAAAAGAGAGCAGTAAAAGCGTAGAAATTTTAAAAGCTTGCGGCTCGGAATTTTGCTTTAAATTTAGAAAGCAAAATCTAGAGCCGCAAGATATAGGCTAAATTTTATCTAGCCCTTGTAATCGATATTTTTTTCAAACTCTTTAAGTCGCATATGGATTGAGCGAAGCTCCGTGATCGTCGTCCAGTTATCGATAAAAACGCTAAAGCTACTGCGTACTTGGTTAAAAGCATTACCTACTTGAATCATCACTCCAAGCGTAATTGCCTTAGTAAAAAGTCCTGGTCCCATTATGAGATAGGGCACGATAACTAGGATTTGCGAGAAAGAATTTAGCCATAAATCAAAGTAGCAGTAGTGCAAAAATAGCCTGTAATAGTTGTGCTTTAGTTTGCCAAATAGCGTCTTTGTAGTCTCTTCGCTCGCATATTCCGCCTTATTCTCCTCGGCATAAACCAGCTCTTTGCGAAACGCAGCTTCCGCCTTTTGATTGTTGTATTCAAGCCTAGGCAGAAACCAACCTACTAGCCAAGAAATTATCAGTCCGCCGATGCTTACTGCAAGTGCGATCCATACGAGAGAGCCAGGAATTTTTTTGAGCGCCTCAAAAGGTACTTTCTCGCTAAGGCTCCACAAAACGGGAATAAATGCAAAAAGAGTCATCGCCGCCGAAAGTACGCGCGTGCCGATATCTTCGATGATTTTTGAGAAGCGGTAGATGTCTTCTTGGATACGCTGCGAGCTTCCTTCGATATCTTTACTTACCTTTTTCCAGTATGAAAAATAGGAAAAGGTCATCGCCTCTCGCCATTTAAATGCCCAAATTCGCGCCACGTATCGCTCCGAAATCGCCGCCGCTACGGCAGGCATCGCTATCCATAAAAAGACCCTCATCTGTACGTAAAAATCGTTTAACGTATGACGATCTACGTTTTGACATAAATCATAAAATACGCGATACCATTCGTTGAAACGCACACTCAGCGTAGTTTGGTACCAATTGATAGCGATCAAAAATACTAGCCCTGTATATGCTAAAAGTGCCCATTTTTTGCTTTTAAAAAATGAAACGAACATTAGCGTTTCTCGGAGCTTTTTGGATTTAAAATCGCCGTAAATAGCCTATCGCTTAGCATTTGTGCGGCTTTTTGCACATCCGCGCTTTTTACTGCGTTTATGCTTGCCGCGTAGCTTTTTTCATCGTAGAGCGGATAGCCGTAAAGTGCGTTTGCGGCGATGTTGCCGAGCCAAAAATCATTCGTCTGCGCAGCCCTTTTGGTCGATAGAATTTGCGCTTTTTTGAAATTTGAAAGCTCGTTATCTTTCGCGCCCGAGTTTTCGATCTGTTTTAAAATTTCACTCACGCTTGCTGCAACGGCACGGGCATCTTTCGGCTCGGTAGAAAACGATACATTCAAGCTCGCTGCGATTTGTGGCTCACGCACATAGGCGCTATGCACCATCGCCGAGTAAATTTGTCCGCGCGCCTCGCGGATCTGCTCGACGATGCGATTGCTTAGCACGCTTTTTAACGCTTGAAATTTATAAGTGTCTGCAAAGTCGAAATTTTGCAGCTCATAGTTTGAAAAAATCATCCGAACTTCGCTTTTATCACTATCGCCGTAGTCTTGCACAATCTCGCCGCTAGAAGTATTTAGCATCAAAGTTTTAGGTGTAGCGCTGCTTGTGCCGGGCTTTAGATTGCCAATATATTTGGCTAGGATTTGTTTCGCGCGCACAGGCTCGAAATCGCCGCTAAGCACAAAGATAAAATTTCCAGCACCTGAAAAAATTTCATCCGCATCGCGCTGCAAATCGGCAAGATTTGCGCTCTTTACGTCATCTACGCTAAGCGGCTGCTTGCGAGCTGTATCTCCTGAATATAGAGATTTTAAAATTTGCTCGCCGAATTTAAATTCCGCCGTCTCGTCTCGTAGCGCAATCGCCGAAAGCGCGTCGGTTTTGTATTTTGTAAGCGAGCTTGCATGAATTAGCGGCTCGCTAAATCTCGCGTAAAGCTCGTGTGCCATCGCCTCCAGATCCGCCCCTGCGCCTCTAAAACCGCAGTCTGCGTCATCCATCCTAAATCTTAGCTTATAATCAAATTTTGAGGTCAAGCGTCCCGCTTCGTATTCGTTTAGCTCGCCTATGGTGCCCGAGTTTAGCAGCGCGGTTAGAATTTCGCCACGAGCTTTGCCGAAATGCGCGTAGCCACCTTTTTTAACGGCTGCGAGGGCAATTTTATTTTTCTCGCTTTTAAGAGGCTTTAAAATTACCTTCGCGCCGTTTTTAAATACCAAAATTTCAGTACCGCTAGCGCCTTTTTGTGCTTTAAATTCCACCTCTTTTAAATCTGCTCCCGCAAGCTGCTTGGAAGTAAGCTTCGAAGTAGCGAAATTAAACGGCAGCGCTTTTTCGTAGAGCAGCATCGCATCTTTTTGGCTAACGTCTAAATCTTTTGCAGAGATAATCTCCGTAAATCTCGCTCCATCCGTTATCTTTGAGAAAAATTTATTAACATCTGCTAGCGTTATTTCTTCTAACGCCTTGAGGCTTAGATCGTGCTCGTCTTGCTTACTAAGCTTTACATTGCCGTTTTGTACGAAATCGAGTAGTGCCCCTATTTGCGCACTTTGTGTATCGTTTTTAAGCAGATCGGCTTGCACTTGATGTTTAAATTCCGCCTTAACGCTATCAAAATCGTCATTGTTAAATCCGTGTTCGCGTACCCCTTTGATCGCGCTAAAAAGACTGCTTAGCGTGGTATTGGCGTCGAAATTAAAAATATTCGCGCTTATGCTGTATAGTCTGCGGTTTTTAAACAGATCGTCCGAGCCGAAATAGGCTTTAAGCGGAATTTTGGCATTCACATTCATCGCGTCGTATCCAAGCTCCATCAGCCTCGATACGTAGGCTTGCAGCCACTCATTTTTAAGCGCACCGTAGCTTCTTAGCGGCTCATATTTGCCTGCGTAAAGCACGCTAGCGACATTAGTGCCGAGCTCAGGTTCTACGGTGCTTGCTAGCCCACCTTCAAATGGGCGTAGGCTAAGATCGCGCGGGATTTTTTCGCCGTGCGCAGAAAGAGAGCTAAAATCTTGCTTGATTAAGTTTTTAATCTGCTCAATATTTACGTCGCCTACGACTATGATGCTAATGGCGCTAGGAAGGTAGTTGCGCGCGTAGAATTTTTTTAGTTGCTCGCCGGTGGCGCCTTTGATGATTTCATTTTGTCCGATCGGAAAGCGTCTGGAAAATATGGAATTAGGGTATAAATATGTGGCGCGCTTTTCGTAAAAGCGCCTCTCAAAGCCTTTTTTTGCTTCTTCTAAGATGACGCCTTTTTCCTTTTGCGTTTCGTTCTCGTCAAATTTCACGCCGCCTGCATAATCGCGCAGTACCAAAAATACGTCCTTTAGCGTCTCATCGCTCACTTGGGCTTGGATGTTGTATGTGGTGTTTTCAAAGCCAGTCTGCGCATTGAGATCGGCGCCGAATTTTACTCCCAGACGCTGCAAGGTATGAACGAGCTCGTTTTTATCGAAGTGCTCACTGCCGTTGAATGCCATATGCTCGACGAAATGCGCCAAGCCCTGCTCGTCGTCATTTTCATCAACACTACCTGCGGCTACGTTGAGGTAAAAAAGCGCGCTATTTTTTGGCACGTCATTTTTGAGGATATAAAATTTCACGCCGTTTGCCAGCTCGCCGTGCACTACGCTCGGATCGAGCTTAAGTGGCGCGTCCGGGTTAGCGTCTGCGGAGTAAAGGCTCAAAGAGCAAAGCAGGGCGGAGATAAAAAATATAAGCTTTTTCATAATTGTCCTTGGATTTAAAAACGCGCGATTGTAGCAAAAGCTAGTTTAAAGTATGATTTTGCGAGCTTTGTTATGGGTAAAATTTTGCCAAGGATTTGGGATTTTACTCGCGGTTTTAAAATTTTACTTGCAGAATTGAGAGGAATGGAATTTTTGGAATTTTTGGAATTTTTGGAATTTTTGGAATTTTTGGAATTTTTGGAATTTTTGGAATTCCGCCGCCGCGACTTAAAATTTTGGCGGTGGAATTTAGAAAGCTTTGCTAGCTTTAATAGCCTGCGCAAGGCTAAATTTAGACCTTACGCAGTTAGAATTTGTACGCCAGCGCGAAGAATTTTACAACTTATAGTTTGCTCGCATTTTTGCCTAGATAATCCGCGACGCCCTTAGGATCTGCTTTCATCCCTGCATCGCCTTTGTGCCAGCCTGCCGGGCAGACCTCGCCGTGCTCGTTCGTAAATAGCATCGTATCGACCATGCGAAGCATCTCGTCGATGTTTCTGCCGAGTGGTAGGTCATTGATGACGGCGTGGCGAACGGTGCCGTCTTTATCGAGCAAGAAACTACCGCGAAGCGCTACGGCGTTGCCGAACAGCACATCGAAGCTGCGCGCGATGTCTTTCGTGATGTCTGAGACGAGTGGGAACTGCACTTTGCCGATACCGCCTGCGTTTACCGGAGTATTTTTCCATGCAAGGTGGGTAAACTCGCTATCGCAACTAACGCCGATAACTTCGATACCTTTGGATTTGAAATCTTGATATCTGTGATCGAATGCGATGATCTCGCTCGGGCAGACGAAGGTAAAATCTTTTGGATAAAAGAATACGACCGCGCCTTTTTCGCCGATATTTTTATAGAGGTTGAAATCCTCGACTATTTCGTTGTTGCCTAAAACCGCAGTTGCCGTAAAATCAACGGCTTTGTTGGTTACTATCATTTGTTTCTCCTTGTTAATAAAATTTATGATGGCGATTATACATTTTAAAACTTTAGATTTGCTGAAATTTGATGAAAATTTTTATATAATAAATTTTATTTATCAAAATAATATTACTTTTATCATTTTTTAAATTTAGTATGTTATCATCGCGCTTCATTTTTTGATAAAGGAGAAACAATGGCTGTAAAAATCACCGATATTTGCATCAGCTGCGGCTCATGCATCGACGAATGCCCGGTAAATGCGATCGTGGACGATAGCGATAATCCAAGCGGCGAGGATAGCTACTACGTGTATGCCGATAAATGTGTAGAGTGCGTAGGTTACAACGACGAGCCGGCTTGCGCTAGCGCCTGTCCGACTGACGGCTGTATCGTCTGGAGCGATATCGTAGCGGGTCAACCTAGCAGGGATAGTATAGGTGCGGATCTGCGCAGCGGAGATACCCCGGTATTTGCTTAGCAGATAAAATTCCGCGATCAAATGCGCGGAATTTTAATTCATTCAATCCTTAAATAAATTTTAACCTATTTTTCGATACAATCCGCCTTTCACTTTAAGGAGATTATATGCAGCAAACGCTTTCTATTATTAAGCCTGATGCCGTTAAAAAAGGCGTTATCGGCAAAATTATCGATCGTTTCGAAAGCCACGGACTAAGAATCGCAGCGGCTAAAAAATTATGCCTAAGCGCCGAAGATGCGGGTAAATTTTATGAAATTCACAAGGATCGCCCTTTTTATAAGGATCTGATTGAGTTTATGACTAGCGGCCCGGTGGTCGTAATGGTGCTAGAAGGCGATGATGCCGTAGCTAAAAATCGCGCGCTAATGGGCGCTACCGATCCGAAAAAAGCCGATAAAGGCACGATCAGAGCGGACTTTGCAGACAGCATCGACGCTAACGCCGTTCACGGCAGCGACAGCCTAGAAAACGCAAAAACCGAGATAGCGTTTTTCTTTGCAAAAAGAGAAATTTGTTAAGAGTGCCGCGTGAAGATCGCTTTTGCTAAAATTTCCGCATCGCCCGTGCCGTTTGAAATTTCACGAGGCGGACTTAAGCTTAGCGGAAATTTAAAACGAAAAGACTCTAAGTTTATCGAGTGTAAGGGCGAAATTAAGGGCAAAATTCCATACATTTGCGACCGCTGCGGCAAAGAATTTGATCTTGACGTAAACGAGAGCGTAAATTTGCTTTTAAGCGAGGGCGTTTTTAACGACGAAAGGCACGAAAGCTTGGACGTTATGGAGTTTTTCGGCGCCGAAGTTGATCTGGATGAAATTTTAAGAAGCGAAACGGAAGCTTTCAAAAGCGACTATTTTTATTGCGAAGAATGCAAGAACTAAATTTATAAAGGAGAAAAAATGGCAGTTCCAAAGCGAAGAGTTAGTAAAACTCGTGCGGCAAAAAGACGCACTCACTACAAAGTGACCCTTCCGATCCCCGTCAAAGATAAAGACGGAAGCTGGAAAATTCCGCATAGAATAAACAAAACTACGGGCGAATATTAATACGATGATTTCCGTTGCTATAGACGCGATGGGCGGTGATTTCGGCTGCGAGCCGATAATAAACGGAGTCGTAGATGCGCTGCGAGAGTGTAAATTTAATGCGTTTTTGGTAGGCGACGAAGCGCAAATCAAGCCTTTTATTCCACAAGATCAAGGCTTTGAGAAATATATTACTTACGTAGCTGCAAGCGAAGTTTTCGAGATGAAAGAGGGCGCAACCGACGCTCTCAAACGCAAAGAGAGCAGCATCTTTAAAGCGGTCGATCTAGTAAAAGACGGCACATGCAAAGCCGTGGTATCAGCAGGACATAGCGGCGCTACGATGAGCCTTGCTACGCTTCGCATAGGAAGGCTGAAAGGTATTTTACGCCCGGCGATTGCTACGCTGATGCCAAATTCCATAGGTGGACGCACGCTTGTGCTGGATGTGGGCGCTTATGTGGATTGTAAGCCTGAGAATTTGTTTCAATTCGCGATTATGGGCGAAGCATACGCCAAGGAGATTATGGGTCTAAACGCACCACGCATCGGCTTATTATCCAACGGCGAGGAGGATAGTAAAGGCAACGAGGTAACAAAAGAAACCTTTCATATGCTTAAGAAGATGCAAAATTTTATTGGTAATGTCGAAGGCAATCAAATTTTTGACGGCTCCGTGGATGTCGTAGTTTGCGACGGATTTATCGGCAACATTATGCTAAAATCTAGCGAAGGTGTCGCGAGTGCTATCGGCAAACTTATTAAAAACGAAACGAAAAAATCCCCGATCGCCATCGCAGGCTCCATCTTGATGAAGCGCGTCTTTAAAATTATCAAAAAAAGCACGGATTATGATGAATACGGCGGCGCGCCACTTTTAGGCGTCAAAGAATGCGTCATCATAAGCCACGGCAAAAGTACCTCGAAAGCCGTTAAAAACGCGATCTTTCAAGCGCTTAAATTTGCAGATTCTAAAATCAACTCCGCGATAGAAAGCGAAATTTCTTCAAACGAATAGGAAAACGAATGCAAAAAGCCTCGATGATCTCAATCGCAGCATACGCACCGAGCCAAATTTTAACTAATTTCGATCTTGAAAAGATGGTTGAAACGACTGATGAATGGATCGTCAAGCGAACTGGCATTCATGAGCGCCGTATCGCGAAGGGCGAGAGTACTAGCGATTTGGGCATGAAGGCTGCAGCGCTTGCGATCGAGCGTAGCGGGTTGCAAAAAAACGAGATCGATGCCATAATCTGCGCCACGATCTCGCCCGATTATTTCTGTATGCCCTCGACCGCGTGCGTCATCGCGGATAAGTTGGGTTTAAATTTCGGCATCACGGCGTTTGATATAAATGCCGCCTGTACGGGCTTCATCTATCTTTTAGAGCTCGTAAAATCCCTCATCGAAAGCGGCGCTAAAAAACACGTGTTGATAATCGGCACGGAAAAACTAAGCTCGATAGTCGATTGGAGCGACCGTGCTACGTGCATACTTTTCGGCGATGGTGCGGGCGCTGCGGTTATCGCGGCACGCGACGATAACGAAATCATCGACATTCATACCGCTAGCGACGGCAGCAAGGGCGATCTTCTCATCACCGCAGCCCCTGGTAGTGTCAATCCACTCAGCCAAAAAATCATTGACGAAAAGCTGGGCTTCATGCAGATGGCGGGGCGCGAGGTCTTTAAAATCGCGGTACCGACTCTTAGTAACGATGTCGTGGAGATTTTGGCGAAAAATAAAATTTCGCCCGAGCAGGTCGATCTTTTCATCCCGCATCAGGCAAATTTACGCATTATCGAGGCGGTTAAGGCTAGATTGGAATTTAGCGACGAGCAGTGCGTGCTTACGATCGGCAAGTACGGCAACACGAGCTCGGCGTCGATCCCGATGGCGATAAATGACGCTTACGAGAGCGGCAGGCTCAAAAACGGCTCGCTTATGCTTTTGGATGCCTTCGGCGGCGGCTTTACGTGGGGCAGCGCGCTTTTGAAATTTGGCGGTAAGAGCATAAACTAGCATTTTTTAAATTTCATTAATCTTTGAATTTCGCCATATTTAAGAGTTAAAATTCCGAGCTTATTTACAAAACTAATTTCAAATTTATATTTATTCCGAGTCGGGTTTCAAAATTTTAAAATGAGGCGTTTGCAATAAAAAACATATTATAATATTGCGTAGTTTGAGTATTGGTTTTCTGTGCGAGATTATAAAACGACGTTAGTCTGAGGCTACTGCTTTTTGGCGACGGGCTTTTAGAAATATAAAAGAAATCAAATATGATAGCCTAAATGGGTGTTAATTTCAGCGGATTTTGCATTAACGGCTTTTAATTAGCTGCAAAGCTCGACAAGTATTTTTACGGCGGCGTATGTGGATCTTTTGAGCGACCTACACATAGGCTGTAGAATAAAATTCAAATACCAAAACGCTCACAACAGCAAGCATCAAATTGCCTTAGATTTGAAATTTAGCATAAACGCCGGTAAATTTAAATCAAATACTACGAATGGAACAATAAGGGACGCTATGTCATGAGTGCAGGAGCGTCGTATCTATATTGGGTTCGTTAAAACCTCCAGTTATCCCATCTCTCCGCTATACAATATGCTCTAAAAAAGGATAGGATATTAAAATTATCCAGCGGCGAGCCGGAGGGCGTGCTCATGTCAGCTGCAGACTAAAGCGGGTCAATGCACTTAGCTTTATTGCGAAAGCTACAGCAGTTTATAGGTTTTGATGGTAGGTCCAGCTCAATGCCATTGCAAGCATTGAAAAATTTTAGCACGAAATATCATCTTGCAGTTACGGACGACAGGTATTAAAGCATATTATTGGGGCAATTTTTTATAAATTTTAAGTTCAAATTCCATTCGGATAAAATTTCGATTTATTTTTCAGAAAGCGATCTGAAATTATTTAAAATTCCTCCGTTAGCTTGGACTATCTAGAGTTTTGCTCATGTGCCCGGTTTAAAATTTTAAATAACGTAAAATCCCAAATTCTCGTGCTTAAGGATAATTTTTCTGATCTCTTTTAGTAAGCTGAGGGAGGCTTCGATTTCGACGCGGCGGGTGCTTACGCTCTCGATGTTTGCGCCTACGCTTACGCCTTTTGCGAGGGCGTATTTGTAGATGAAATCAAACATTTCCACGCACAGCGCTGTTGAACTTTGCAAAATATCGACGCTGCTTTGTAGCCGCTGCTGCAAAAAATCCGGCACCGAGATGCCAAGCCATTTCATAAACTCAAGCGTCTTTAGGCTACCGCACGGCGTGAAAGTAAAGATTATCGGCACCTTTTTGCACTCCAAAGTGGCGTAATCGTCGATAAAATCTTTGGCATTTTGCACATTATAAACCGCCTGAGTGATAAAAAATTCGCACCCGTCCGCAGTCTTCTCCGCGATTTTTAGGTGCTCGTCGCGGCTCTTTTCATGGCGTTCAGGAATGCAGATGCCGCCTAGGCAAAGATGCGGCGCCACGAGTCGCTTGATCTCATAGGCGCGGCTTAGATGCAGTTTGCATTCTTCGTTTTTAGAGCTCGCCCCCACGAAAACGCCCAGCCCGCTTGCGGCATGCCTTAGAATTTCGCAAAATTCCGCTTCATCATATTTGCCTACCGCGCGGTAGATGATCGCTTCTTTATCGGTGTGTAGATATTGCGTGTAATAGCGCGCAGGATCGATCGTATGCACAAAAGGGAAGGTCCGCTCATCTTTTGTGCGTGCGCTTTCATCTTGTAGATCGTAGATGACGATGCCGTCGCATTCGCATTCGCCTAGGCGTTGCGACCACGCCGTACCTAGGCGCTCGAGCTCGTCTTGAGAGGACGTGATTTTAGGCGGAACGATGCCGTAGAGCAAAATTCCGCTTTTTCCGTTTCTAATTTTTTCTTTTAACACTTGTCATTCCTTGATTTTTCGCGCATTTTAGCAAATTTAAATTTAAAAATTTAAATGATATAATGCCGCGCAAATTGCAAATTTAAGGAACGCAATGAAAACGCTTCAAGAAAATTTAAAGCTTTTTTATCTGGGGCTTGAAAACGGCGAGCCGTTTTTGTATAAAAACAAGGATTTAACGACTCACGCGCTTATCATCGGAATGACCGGTAGCGGCAAAACGGGACTTGGCATCACGCTGCTAGAGGAAGCCGCGATCGATAATATCCCATCCATCATCATCGACCCGAAAGGCGATCTGACAAATTTAGCTCTTACCTTTCCGCAGATGAGGGCTGAGGATTTTGAGCCTTATATCGACGAGACCGAGGCGCAAAACAAAGGTCTTAGCGTGCGCGAGTACGCCGAACAGACTACAAATACTTGGCGCGAGGGGATCGAGGGCTCATATCAAGACCTGGCGCGAGTAGAGCTTCTGAAAAACAGCGCCGATTTTAGAATTTATACGCCCAAATCAAGCGCAGGCCTTGGAATTAGCCTGCTAAGTGACTTTGAAGCGCCGCAGGGCTTAAACGAAGAGGATCTGAATAACTACGTCGGCGGTATCGCCACTAGCGTACTAAGCCTCGCGGGGATTTCCAGCGATAATCTTAGCTCGCCGGAATTTTTACTAATCAGCCAAATTTTGACCTATCATTTTAACAAAGGCGAGGGGGTGAGCGTGGTGGATCTCATCGCGCAGATCGGCAATCCACCTTTCGATAAAATCGGCGTTTTCGATGTTAATACCTTCTTTCCGAGCGATAAGCGAATGGCGCTTGCGATGAAGATTAACGCACTCATCGCAAGCCCGAGTTTTAAGCTTTGGTGCGAGGGCGAGCGGCTAAATATCGCCAAGATGCTCTTTGATGAAAACGGCAGGGCGAGGGCGAATATATTTTCCATCGCGCATCTAAACGACGATGAGAGGATGTTTTTCGTCACGCTGCTTTTGGGCGAGATGATCAAATGGATGCGCACCACCAGCGGCACTAGCTCGCTACGCGCAGTACTTTATATGGATGAAATTTACGGCTTCTTCCCTCCAAACGGCAATCCGCCAAGCAAAACCCCGATGCTTACGCTGCTAAAGCAGGCTCGCGCTTTCGGTCTTGGTTGCGTATTATCGACGCAAAACCCAGTCGATCTCGATTATAAGGGGCTTAGCAACATCGGTACGTGGTTTATCGGGCGCTTGCAAACCGCGCAGGATAAGGAGCGCGTCATCAGCGGCCTAAGCGGTATCGGCTCAAATCCGATCGACAAAAGCGTGCTTATGGAGAAAATTTCAAATCTCAAAAAGCGAAATTTTTTGGTAAAAAACATCAACGAGGACGTGTTGCGGGTGATCGAGACGCGCTTTGCGCTAAGCTATCTAAAAGGCCCTTTAAGTAACGAGCAAATTTCAAATTTAATGAAAGACAAAAAGGCTGAAATTTCGTCCGTGTCGGGTGCCGCGCAAGGCGTCAAATCCGCCGGCGCCGCCAAGCCCGTAGTTTCAGCTGAAATTTCGCAGCTTTACAGCTATGGCGCGAGCCTTGAGCTAAGCCCGTATCTGTACGCAAGCGCAAAGATGCGATTTTGCGACAAAGGAGTCGATTTTACGCAGCAGCGCACCTTTTTGCTATCGCTTTCGGACGCAAGCGAAATAGATTGGGGCGAGGCGAGCACGCGAGAAGTTGTAAATCTAAGCGGACAGGAGCAGGCGGGCTCGCTCTACGGCGCGCTTCCTAGCTTCATCGCGGGAGCAAAAAATTTAAACGCTCAGCTTAAAAGCTTTAAGGAGTGGCTATATCGCAACGAAAAGTTAGAACTTTTTAGCGCGCTTGATCTGCTCTCAAAACCGGGCGAGAGCAAGGAGGAATTTTTCGTGCGCTTAGGCGATAAGGCGAACGAAGCTTTAGAGGCCAAAACCGATGAGATCACGGCTAAATTTAAAAAGGAAAAGGCGCGCCTTGAGGATAAAATTTCTCGCGCTAGCGAAAAGTATGAAAAGGAAAAGGGTGATGTGCTAAGTCGCGGCGTGGATACAGCGCTAAACATAGGCGGAGCGATCTTAGGCGCGTTTTTAGGCCGCTCGCGCAGCGCTAGCAATATCTCTAAAGCGATCAGCGGCGCCAAGAGCGCGCATAAAATTTTAAACGAACGAAGCGAAGCCAAAAATGCCGAAAATAGCCTAAGTGCGCTACAAGAGGAGCTGGAGGTGCTTACGCAGAAATTTGAGGCTGAAGTGGACGCGCTAAAACAGAGCCTGGATCTAAAAAATATTAAACTCGAAACGAAAGAAATTTCGCCGAAGAAAACCGACATCTACGACGAGAAAATTTCGCTGCTTTGGAAGAGTTAAAGGGAGAATTTTATGGATAAACTTAGTGAAATTTTAAATATCATATACGCCGCTCTCTGCGATCCTGGCTCAAAATATTTTCTAGGAGATGAGCATGGAATTCTAGGAAGCGGAATTCTTGGAATTTTATATAGGACATTTACGGCGCCGAATTTTTGGTGCTACTTTGCTGCGTATCTGATCGCTGCGATCCCCTTTGGGCTTTTGATCGGCAGATACCTAGGCGGCGTGGATATCAAAAGCGAGGGCAGCGGCTCCATAGGCGCCACCAACGTCCTTCGCGTCTTAAAAACTCGCGATCCACAAAAAGCCAAAAAACTCGCGATCCTCACCGTCGCTTGCGATGCGCTAAAGGGTGTCCTGCCGGTACTAATCGCGCGTGCTTTGGGCTTTGATGAAAACGTGCTATGGAGCATGGCTGTCTTTGCAGTGCTTGGGCATTGCTTTAGCCCGTATCTGAAATTTAACGGCGGCAAGGGCATTGCGACGGGAGCCGGCGTGCTTGCTTGCTTCATCCCTATCGAGCTTATCATCGCGCTTGCGGTTTGGTTTGTAGTCGGCAAGACGGTTAAAATTTCATCCGTAGCATCGCTTGCAGCGGCGCTTGCGCTAGTCGTAGCAAGCTACGTGATCCATCCGCAGATGCCAGCAATCAACACTCATGCGCCGATCTTTCTGATAGTTTTCATCGTATTTTACAAACACGCGCCGAATATCGCCAGGCTGCTTAAGGGCGAGGAAAAGCGCGTAGTATGATTAAAATTTTAATCGAAAAGCTGGAATTTGGCACGATAATCGGGACGCTGGATTTTGAGCGCAAGCGCGAGCAGCGCGTCTGGGTGTGGGCGAAGTTCGGAGCGGAGGAATTTATCGACTATGCGCGGGTTTGCGAATATATCAAAGCGGAGCTTCGCGAGAAAAAATTTCGCCTCGTGGAGGACGCGCTAAAATACTTCGCGCAGGAGTTTCACTCAAAATTTCGCTCGATGGATTATTTTTATATGAAAATTTTAAAGCCCGAAATTTTACAAGACGCGAGCGTCGGCGCGGAAATAGAGATAAAATTTTAAAATTTCTTTAAAAAATCTTGAAATTTTGCTTAAAATATGTTAAAATCGCCGCAAAATTTTAAGGCAAGGAAATTAAATGAGAATTTTAATAGTCGAGGACGAGGTGACTTTAAACAAGACGATAGCGGAGGGCTTGATGGAGTTCGGCTATCAGACGGATACTTCCGAGAGTTTTAAGGACGCAGAGTATTATATCGGCATTAGAAATTATGATTTGGTGCTAACCGATTGGATGCTAGCTGATGGCAACGGCATCGATCTCATCGCATTGGTTAAGCAAAAATCCGCGCGCACCTCTGTCGTCGTACTATCTGCAAAAGACGATAAAGAAAGTGAGATCAAAGCGCTTCGCGCGGGTGCGGACGATTTTATCAAAAAACCTTTCGACTTTGATGTTTTAGTAGCGCGCCTTGAGGCTAGACTTCGCTTCGGCGGCTCAAATATCATCAAAATCGACGATCTCATCATCGATCCGGATGAGGAAAAGATCACATATCTAGGTCAAGAGATCGAGCTGAAGGGCAAGCCGTTTGAGGTGCTAACTCACCTGGCGCGCCACAGCGATCAGATCGTAAGCAAAGAGCAGCTATTAGACGCCATCTGGGAGGAGCCTGAGCTCGTTACGCCGAACGTCATCGAAGTCGCGATCAATCAAATTCGCCAGAAAATGGATAAGCCTCTAAACATCTCTACGATCGAGACCGTTCGCAGACGCGGATATAGATTTTGCTTTCCACAAAAAGCTTAAGAGTCCGCTTTGTAATACAATTAGCATCCGCTTCGTTGATGCTAATTGTCATTTTTTCGGTAATGCTCTATAATTATATGAGAATTACCATCTTCGAAACTCCCGTTCAAAATTTAATCCAAAGAGCACAAAAAATCGTAGACGCCTCCGTGACGCCTGAGAAAATTCCATATTTTTTACAAGACGCATCCAGTGAATACGAAAGCAAAATCATCGAAAACGAAAGTATCAATAAACCTAAATTTATTGAAAGCTCCGAGGATGGCAAGAGCTATTTACAGCTGCACTACCCTTATGGTAAGGATAAAATTTTAAGCATCAAAGCAGACGTGAGCGTCTATGCAAACATCGTAAATCAAATACTCATCGACATAATTTTAGTAAATTTAACTATGATATTTTTGGTGGTATTTTACGCGATGTTTCTCTCGCGCATGCTGCTGATGCCGATTAAGCTGATCAGCCAAAGGCTCGCTTCGGTGGATGAAAAATTTCTAAAGCCGATCGACGCAGCGGAAATTCCAAGCGAATTTAGCCCGCTTTCAAACAGTATCAACCGCCTACTTGAGCGCATTGAAACCTTCATTTTGTATCAAAAGGAGCTTTTTATCGGCATCGCACACGAGCTTAAGACCCCGCTTGCGGTGATGAAAACCAAAAACGAAGTTACCCTCATCAAGCCGCGCGAGAGTGAGAAATATATCGAGGCGCTTAAAAACAATAACGACTCGATCGATAGTATGAATAAGATGATCAGCTCCATCCTAGAGATCGGGCGGCAGGAAGGGGCGCAGTTTGAGGCGCCCGAGCAGACCGATATGATTGCATATCTGCGGGAGCTATGCGTGGGCTTTAAAATTTTAGCGCGTACGGCGGGTAAGGATTTAACGATGGATCTTAAGCCTGAACAGCTTGAAATTTCGGTGCAGAAAAGCCTCTTTATGCACGTGATTCAAAATTTTATCCAAAACGCCATAAAATTTTCTCCGGACGGCGAAAAGGTACTGATCGAGAGCGAAATTTCGGACGGAAATTTCATCGTACGGGTCGCAAACAAAGGCGAGCCGCTTAACGAAGAGATCGATTATTTCGCCCCTTTTAAGCGCTACGGCGGCAAGCCGGGAGCCGGACTCGGGCTATTTCTAGCCAAAAATGCTGCTCAAGCGATGGGCGCGCAAGTAGATCTTAAAAACGACAAAGGGCGCTCGCTAATTGTCGCGATTTTCAAACTTCCGCTAAAAAATTTAAGAAATAGCCCGAAATTCCGCTATTTTAAAACAAAATGAAGCTTTTTATGGTATAAACGCCATAAATTTTTTCGTAAGGTAAAATTATATGTCATTGTTGATTACAAAAGAATGCATCAGTTGCGACGCTTGCCGCGAGGAATGCCCTAATGAAGCGATTTTTGAGGATGAGCCGATATACATCATAGACGCCGATCGATGTTGCGAGTGCGTAGATGATTACTCCGAGCCCGCTTGCATCGTGGTCTGCCCGGTCGAGTGTATCATCACGGATCCCGATAATATCGAGACGGCGGACGAGCTGAAATACAAACACGTCCATATGGAAATTTAAATGCCCAAGCGCGTCGCAGTCATAGATCTGGGCTCAAATTCCGCCAGAGCCGTGATTTTCGAGCGCACTAGCAGGCTCGGATTTTTCATTTTGGCCGAGCACAAGATCAAGATCCGCCTAGGCGAGGGCGCCTACGAAAACGGTGGAATTTTAACCACCGAAGCGATGCAAAAATGCCTGTTGGCGTTTAAAAAATTTAAAACCCTCGTATGCAATTACAAGGCCAAGCGCGTGCTTTGCATCGGTACATCCGCGCTTCGCGATGCACCAAACGGGAGCGAGTTTATAAATCTCGTACGTAAGCAAACGGGCATTACGATCCGCAAGATAGACGGGCAGATGGAAGCATATCTGGGTGCCTATGCCGCGCAGAATTTGCTTAGCGACTTTTCCGAGGGCGTTACGCTGGATATCGGCGGCGGCTCGACCGAACTTGCTTACATAAAAAACGGCAGGATAGAAAATAAAATTTCTCTAAATTTAGGCACGGTGCGGCTAAAGGAGCTGTTTTTCGACCGCGGCGACACAAAGGGGCTGGAGAAATACATAAACAGCGCGATCTCGCAGGTAGGCGCCGAGTTTCGCACGCAAAATTTAATCGTAATGGGCGGCTCCGCGCGAGCGCTCTCCGGCGCCGTGATGAGCCTGCAAAACCATCCGCTAAAGATAGTGCATAATTTCAGCTACGATTACGAAAAATACTCGCCGTTTTTTGCCAAGCTGATGAGCGCAAAGACGCTTGATCTGGCGAAATTCCCGATCAAAAAAGACCGCTACGACACGATCAGGGAGGGCGCCATTATCTTTGATAAGATCGTAAGGCGCCTAGGGGCGAAAAAGATCATCACCAGCGGCGTGGGAGTGCGTGAGGGGGCGTTTTTAAGCTCGATTCTGCGCGGCGCAAACCTGCCTAGAGGCTTTAATCCGAGCCTAAGAAGCCTTAAAGATCGCTTCGCTTCCGAGCCCAGCGAGGCTCCGAAGTTCGCAAAGGCGCTGTTTTGCGCGCTATCGCCTCTACATGGCTTGGGCGAAAAATATATTAAAATCCTGCAGACCGCAGCGTCGCTTTGCGAGATCGGGCGAGCGATTGGTTTTTACGCTAAGCACGAAACCAGTGCGGATATGGTGCTCGGCGGGCTGAATTACCGCACGACGCATAAAGAAAAGGCGCTCATAGCCGCGATCATATCGATGCACGGAAAGCGCGAGTTGGGCGCTACGTTCGCGCCTCTGAGCGCGATTTTGCCGGACGCCGCCAAGCTTGCGTGGCTCAGCTATATTTTGGAGCTTGCACGCCTCCTAAGCGAAAATGCGCTAAAAAATTTAGAATTTAGCTTTGAAAACTCCACTCTTAAAATCTCCGGCGCCGATAATTTGATAATGCTTAAAGGAAGCCTTAAAAAGCTCGCAAAACCCGCAATTTTTGCGATAAAATTTCTTTAAATAGCCACCTCTGCTTGTTGCGCAAGTTTAAGGCGGGCGGAGTTTGTTTAATTTTAGGAGCTTGAAGCGGGCGATAAATCCCTATCAATAGCGCTTTTCAAATTTTAATTCCATTCTCGGCTAAAGAATAAATGCTAAAAAATCCGTAGTCGGTGCGGACGTAAAGGCACTTACCCGAGATTTCAATAGCAGCAGTTTTGACGCAATGCTCGCACCCAAACTCGCCTAAGAGGCGAAAATCCTCCAAGCTGAATGCTTTAAATCCACCGTAAAAGTATGTAAGAAAAATTTGATCGTTTGCGGCAAACCTCATTACGCTTCTTGGCAAGCTTTTTGGTGCGCTTAGACGCTTTTTGCTTGCGACGTCCCAAAAATACAGCTCATCAAAGCCGTTATTTACGACCAAAATTGCATCATTTTTGATAAGCCCCACGTTTAGGGAGTGGATATAGCCCACGTCGCATTCGATACGGCAAAGCTCGGCGAAGTCTTTTAGGCGGTAGAGCCTAGCGACATTTTTGCCACCTTCATCCCCACAGGCTACGCAAATTTTATTGCCGAAGCCTATGGCCTTTGCCGAAAATTCCGTTTTAAAATTTAGCTTCTTGTCACTTCCGAAAGCTAAAATTCCATCTGTGCCGCAGGCTAGAATTTCGCCGTTGCCGCTTAGAGCAGAACTAAAGCTTCCCCTTGTGATACCCCAGGTTTCAAAAAGCCTACTGAATTTCTCTCCGTCAAAAAGAAAGAATTCGTGGTCCAAATCAAGCACTAAGGCTTTTTTGGTAGCGGTCATTTTCCACGCTAAAATTTTTGGTAATTCAATTTGCGCAAGAGTTTTTAGCTCGCCGTCCAGCACGATTAAATAATCGCAGCCGTGCTCGTCAAAATTACATTTATAGACGTAAAATTTATCCTCAAACTCGGCAAATCCAAGCGCTCCGCTGTATCCGCCACCGATATAGGCATGCGCTAGTGCTTCGCCGAATTTCGCTTTTTTGTTTTCGTAGATGAAGCCCTTTTTTAGGGCATCAACTTGCTTTTTTACGAAAGCTTTTTGCAAGTCATCGTGATTTGTGAATTCTTTAGAGCTCAGCCTTTCTTTGCCGTTTTGTAACGTCTTCGAAATCAAACTAAGCCCTTGCGTTTGAAGTAGAATTTCTTTCTCGCCGTCGGTAAATTTTTTCATAGCAGCCCCTGAGTATAAATTTTAAGTCTAATTTTAGAATTTCAAAGCTTAAACTACGGGACACGACAAAGCTGTTTAAAATCTACCGAGCGCTTCTTTGACGTGATCCTCCGCCATGTCGATATTCCACATCGGCTCAAAGACGAGATCAATCTCCACCTCGCCGATGCCTTCCACGCTCTCGGCACCCGCGCGCACCCATTCCACCATCATCTCATGTAGCGGGCACGACTGAGTCGATAGCGTCATAGTGACTTTGGCGTTGTTTGCCTCATCTACCGATACGTCGTAGATGAGCCCCAGCGACACGACGTCAAAACCCACCTCGGGGTCCACCACGGCGCGAAGTGCGTCGTAAATTTGCTCCTTCGTTACTTTCATTTTTCCTCTCCGAATTTTATGTAGTTAAAGATATTTACGGTGTTGATTAGCACCAAAATTATGCTTGTCGCTTGTAAGATAACCGCGGGCGTTAGCGCTCCGAAGCTCGCACACGCAAGCGCTAAGACGTTCGGCACGCAGGCTGCGTAGGCGATCTTTTTGATTATCATATCCTCGAGCATAGGGATTTTGCGCTTACCGACGAAGGGTGAGACGTAGTGGTACCAGATGAGAAAGGGCGCGATTTTATAAAGGTGTGCGACGATGAAGGCGAATAAAAAGCCATATAGCAGCCAAAACGCCGCCGTATCCGCGCGATCCGCGAGCCAAAATGCCGCGCTAAATCCCAAAGCCGCCAGCGAGATATAGACGTTTAAATTCCAATAATCGATCGCTTTTCGCACGCGCCTAGCCAGGATATAGATCGCCTGAGCCGCAAAGCTCGCAAGTGCGGCAATTGCGATGAAAATTCCAAAGTCTTTTAGTAAAAACAGCCCCGCGAGCAGATACAACGCCAGCGAAGCTTTTGCCAGCGCGAAGCTTAGATCGTGCGCCAGGCTAAACATCGGCAGCAGCACGCACGCAGCGCCTACGATGACGAAAAACACGAAGCCCAGCACGAAGTATATGTGATAGGATAAAATTTCTGAAAAATACACTCCGAAAATCTCCACGCCGCTAAGCGCTAGCACGAGCGCGAAGCCAAGGCTGATCCCTACGGCTAAAAACGCAGCCGAGATCGCAAGCGCTACGGCGGGGAAGCTCCATTTGGGCGTGCCGATGAAGCTTAGCGCGTAGCAGATCGTAAAATAAAATAGACTAAGCAGCAAAACGGCGCCGCCTGCGTGCATCAAAGCGATGCTTGAAAGCAGCAATCCGGCGCTTAGTAGAGCCACGCCCGCAGCGTAAGCAAAGAGGTTTAAAAACGCAAATTTGACGGTGAAAAATTCCTTTTGGATAATGACGGAGGTGAGCTGATAGAGCGCTCCGATGATTATGCTGATTACAAATCCCAGCAAAAATACGTGAAAAAAGCTCGCCGTCTGCAGCGCCTGGATCGCGCTGAAATCGGCCTTTAAAAAGCTCGCCGCGCTTAGCAGCAAAAAGATAAAGCCGCAGATGAAATAGCCACCTACGATGCGAAACGGCGGCGAAAATGTCGTGATATTCATCTAAATTTTAAAGCCCTTTAGCCGTGGCACTTCGCGTCGGTATCGAAGCCCTCATTGACCGCGCCAGGTTTTAGGCTAATGGTGAGCTTGACCGCGTCGCCGTCCAGATCCTCGCGGGCAATGTCAAATTTAGACTCAATTTTTGGAATCAGCCCCATCGGAAATTTATGATTGACCATGACGACCTTTTTGGTTTCGTCTTTTACGAAATTTAGCGCCACCAGCGCATTTACCATCGGCTCGGGCGGGACGCATTTGCGCGAATCAAAGCCGATGTATTCTACGCCGCCTTGAGATTTTTTATAAAATTTCACCGTAGCGCCTGCCGCGTCGAACTCCTGCCAGTCTGTGAAAAAATCCATACCTGATCCTTATTTTAAAATTTCGCGCGATTATATAGTAAATTTTAAAATTTTGAAATGAGGCAGATCAAGTCCTATTCGGAATTTGTAAATTTAGCCGAATTTTAATACACTACGCGTTAAAATTCTAAATCCGAGGACCATTATGCAGACCATCACGATCATCGATACGTTCGGCTTTTTTTTCAGGCTCTACTACGCTATGAGCGGGCTTAAAACAAAAGACGGCAAACCCAGCGGCATGGTGAGCGGATTTGCGAGCTTCATCGCAAATCTTTCGAAGGAATTTAAGAGCGATTATATAATTTTTGCTCTGGATAGCAAGGGCAAGACCTTCCGCTCGGATATCGATCCAAACTACAAAACCAACCGCCAAGCCCCGCCACCCGCGCTTTTGCAGCAGCTGCCGGTCTGCATCGAGATGATCGAAAAGATGGGGCTTTACTCGCTCGGGCGCGAGGGCTACGAGGCGGACGATCTCATCGCAAGCGTCGTCAAAAAGCACGGCGCCACGCATAAAATCAACATCGTTACCTCCGACAAGGACCTATATCAGCTCATCGGCGAAAACGTTAAAATTTACAGCCACGGCAAAAAGATGCTTTACGGAAGGGAGGAGTGCTTGCAGCGCTACGGCGTCTATCCAGAGCAGATCGTGGATTTTTTGGCGATCTGCGGCGA
Organism: uncultured Campylobacter sp.; assembly: GCA_963522285.1. Classification (GTDB taxonomy): domain Bacteria; phylum Campylobacterota; class Campylobacteria; order Campylobacterales; family Campylobacteraceae; genus Campylobacter_B. The sequence goes on along the minus strand of CAUQWV010000005.1, from coordinate 51,627 downwards.
CAGCGCCGATAATATCCCGGGTGTACGCGGCATCGGCGATAAGGGAGCGAAGAAGCTTTTAGACGAATGGGGCTCGCTTGAGGGGATCTATTCAAATTTAGACCGCCTGCCGCAAAACAAACAGCGCGAGTATCTGATAGAAGGGAAGCAGAGCGCCTACATAAGCAAGCGCCTGGCTACGCTTTACGATGAGCTGGAAATCCCGCCTTTGGAGGACGCAAAATTTCCGCAGCAAAATCCGCTTTTTAAAATCCGCGAAATTTTAAAAGATTACGCGCTAAATAGGCTTCTTTCGGCGTTAAGCCTGCAGGAGCAGAACGGACTTGATCTTTGGGGCGAGGGCAAAGGCGCAAGCGCAAAAAGCTCCGTTTTGGGCGCGGGCGGGAAGGGTTCCGCCGCAGAGCCGTCTCGCGGCGGATCTATCTTGGACGCTGCCGTAGGAGGGCTAGACGGGCAAAATTCTATCTTTGGTGGTTCCGCTTGCGGCGGGCAAAACTATGAACGCGCTTTTAAAACGCCCTTTGAGCCCATTTGTATCACCGATGCCGCGGAGCTTGCGAGGCTGTGTGAAGGCGTCAGCGCCGAGACCTTGGTGAGCTTTGATACCGAGACGACGAGCATCGACAGCAAAAGCGCCAAGATCGTGGGCTTTTCGTTTGCGTTTAACGAGGAGCGCGCCTACTACGTTCCGCTCGCGCATAGCTATTTGGGCGCTCCTACTCAAATTTCTTCGGACGCGGCAAAGGCCGCGATCGGCTCGCTATTTCGCGGTTATGTTGTGGGGCAAAATTTAAAATACGATTTTGAGATCGTGAAAAATAATTTTAATATCGAGCCGCCTGCGCGCTTTGCTGATACGATGGTGCTAGCGTGGCTGCTCGATCCCGCAAACGCCGTGGGGATGGACTCTATCTCGCCGCGCTATCTAGGCTATGAGACCGTGCATTTCGGCGACGTCGTCAAAAAGGGCGAGACCTTCGCCTCTGTAGAGCTGGACGCCGCTACAATCTATGCTAGCGAGGATGCGTGGGTGACGCTGAGGCTGTATTTTAAGCTAAAGGAGCTGTTAGAGCCCGCGCTTTTTAAGCTCGCGCAGGAGCTTGAGTTTCCGTTCGTGCGGGTGCTTTGGCAGATGCAAAGATGCGGTATCAAGATAGATGTGGAGATGATAAAGCGCCTTATCGCGCGCAACGAAAAGTCCCTGCGAGCGCTCACGGATGAAATTTACGAGCTTTGCGGCGAGCAGTTTAACATCAACTCTCCCGCTCAGCTCGGCGCCGTGCTTTTCGAGCGGCTTGGGCTTCCTGCCGCAAAGCGCACGAAGACGGGCTATAGCACCGACGAAAGCGTGCTGAAGGATCTTACGGCGCTGCACCCCGCGGTGGGTAAAATTTTAGACTACCGCGAGCTGTTTAAGCTGCAAAGCACCTACTGCGAGCCGCTGCTGCAGCTTGCCCTGGCCGATGCGCAAAACCGCGTCAGATCGAATTTCTTGCAGACCGGCACGGCTACCGGGCGGCTAGCGAGCAAAAATCCGAACCTGCAAAATATCCCCGCGCGCGGCACGTTTGCGAAAGACGTGCGGGACTGCTTCCTAGCAGAGGGGGGCTACTCGCTGATCTCGCTTGATTACTCGCAGATCGAGCTGCGCCTACTAGCGCACTTTTCGCGCGATCCTGCGCTTTTGGCGGCGTTTAGGGCGGATGAGGACATTCACGCGCGCACGGCGATCAGCATTTTCGGCGACGCGCAGCCCGCGCACCGCACGATCGCAAAGAGCATAAATTTCGGCCTTATCTACGGCATGGGCGCGGGCAAGCTAAGCGACAGTCTGGGCATCGCGCGCGCCGAAGCGAAGGGCTATATTGAGCGCTATTTTGCGGCGTTTTGCACGATCAAGGAGTTTTTGCAAAGCATAAAATCAGACGCGAAAGCGGATGGCTACGTAAGCACGCTTTTTGGGCGTAGGCGGTACTTCGATTTCGCAAACGCGCGCAACAACATGGTCTATGCGAGCTACGAGCGCGAGGCGGTGAATACGAAATTTCAAGGCTCCGCCGCCGACATCATCAAAAAGGCGATGGTTGAGATTTCGTCGCTACTAAGTGGCGAAGCGCGGCTAATTTTGCAGATCCACGACGAGCTGATCTTCGAGGTGCGGGACGATTTGGCGCAGAGCTTCGGCGCGCGCGCGCAGGAGATAATGCAAAGCGCGGCGAGCCTGAACGTGCCCTTAAAGACGAGCCTAAACATCGCCAAGCGCTGGGGCGAGCTGAAGTAACTCCGCTAAATTTAAAGCGGTTAAAATTTTAAGCGAAATTTAAACGGCGCGTAGAATTTTAAATTTTGAGCAGGACGGGGCCTAAATTTGCCCGTTTGATAAATTTAATTGCGCTAAATTTAAACCGAGCGATTGGCGTGGTGCGGCGCAGATCGCCGCTGCCTTTAAAATTTTGATTAAATTTAAGCTCTCCGCTCGGCAATATCAAACGGCGGTTAGATAGATTTATCCGAATTAAATTTAAACAATATGTTTTAGCAAGAGATCTGGATAAATTTTGCGTGCGTATAAATTAAAATTTCATTTCAGCGGCGTAGTGGCGGAATTTTTAAATTTTACGCAAAGCCGCATGCTTCGTAAAATTTAACGAGTGAAAATTCATACAAAATTTAGCCCGCTATAAAATGGACATAGGTTTTGCGAAAAGAGATTTTTGTAAGATGAGATGATCGGCGACGGGTCTTTTTAAACCCGCCATGTGCGCCGGTTCGTAAAGACCGCGCCCTTATAGCCTCACGAGCGAAGCTATAAGGATTTTGGACGAAATTTTGACATGAATTCTGCGCGCCCGCGTAAATTTTTACAAGCCTGCATGAAAATTCCGCGAGCTTGCGCAAATTTCGCGCCGCCTATTTTTTAGATTTTTCTAGCGCGGCGGTAAGGTCGGCTATGAGATCGTCAGAATTTTCGATGCCTATGGCTAGGCGCAGCAAATTTTGACTGATGCCGATGCGCTCTTGCAGCTCGCGTGGATAGCTCTCGTGCGTCATCGACGCGGGGTGGCAGATCAGGCTCTCTACGCCGCCCAGGCTCACGGCTAGATCGAATAGCTCAAGGCTGCGCGCAAAGATTTTATAGTCGTATTGCGGCTTAAGCACCAGCGAGATGACCGCTCCGATACCGCTAGCTTGGCGATCTTGTATCTTTTTTTCGCTCGCAGAATGCGAGCCTGCGAAATTTACCGCCTCTACCGCGGGATTGCTGCGTAAAAATTCTATTACCTTTAGCGTATTTTCGCTCTGGCGGTCGAAGCGCACGCTTAGCGTTTTAAGTCCGCGTATTAGCGAATACGCGTCGGTAGGCGATAGCGTCGCACCCAGAGTGTTTTTCATAAACTGAATTCTTGCGGCAAGCTCATCGTCGTTCGTCGTAACGATGCCGGCGATTAGATCGGCATGCCCGCCTATGTATTTGGTCGCGCTATAAACCACGACGTCTGCGCCGTGCTCTAGCGGGCGCTGATAATACGGGGTTAAAAAGGTATTATCCATCACCACAAGCGCGCCGTTTTTATGCGCGAGCTCGCTGATGCGCTCAATGTCGGTTACGCGCAAAAGCGGATTTGATGGCGTTTCGATGAAGACCATTTTAACGTCGCTTGGAATTTCGGTGATCAAATTTAGATCATCCACCAAGTCGTAATTGATCCCTTGATTTTTAAAAATCCCGCTTACGTAGCGATAGGTACCGCCGTAGACGTTGTTATTTAGCAGCACGCGATCGCCGCTTTTAAGCAGCGAAAACGCAGCGCTCGTAGCCGCCATACCCGAGGCTAGCGCGAAGGCGTATTTGCTGCCTTCAAATTTTGCAAAAAGCTCCTCGAAGGCGTTGCGCGTAGGATTTGCGCCGCGTGAATAGGCGTATTTGCCGAAATCATCCAGGCTTTCTTGCACGAAGGTGCTGGCTAGATATATCGGCGGAATCACCGCGTTGTGAGGGTTGGACTTAGCCTCTATGCCCTTTACGATTAGGGTATCTATTTTCATATTTTCTCCTTGAAAATTTAATGGATTTAAAAGCTCATCGCTCCGATAAATTTAGCTATGCGCTCGTCGTTGCTACCGAAGAATTCCTCTGCGTCGCCGTCGAATGCGATAACTCCGCCGTCTAAGAATAAAATTCTATCTGCGATCTTGCGCGCAAAGCCCATATTGTGCGTGACGATGATAAGCGAGCGATCCTCTGCGGCAAGCTCGGCGATAGTCTTTAGCACCTGCGCCTCAAGCTCGGGATCAAGCGCACTCGTAGGCTCATCCAGCAGCAAAAACTCAGGCTGCATTGCAAGCGCCCGCGCGATAGCCACGCGCTGGCTCTGACCGCCGGAGAGGCGAGCCGGATACGCGCCAGCTTTATCCGCCATACCGACCTTTTTTAGCAGTGCCATTGCATTTGCCTCGGCAAGCTCGCGTGGCTGCTTTAGCACGTGTACGGGCGCTTCGATGACGTTTTGCAAGACGTTGAGGTGTGGAAAGAGATTGAAGCTTTGAAAAACCATGCCCGTATGCGCGCGGAACGGATGATACTCGCTTGTTTTATGCGGAGCGTCGAAATTTATCTTAAACTCGCCTAGCTGTAGTTCTCCGCCGCTTGGAATTTCGAGCAGATTTATGCAGCGCAGCATCGTGGATTTGCCGGAGCCGGAGCTTCCTAAAATCACTGTCGTTTGCCCGTCGCGAAATTCTAAGCTTAGCCCGTTTAGCACGACGTGATCGCCGAAGCGCTTAGTTAAGTTCGTAAATTTTATCATCACACGAACCTTGAAAATCGTCGCTCTAGCTTGGATTGTAAGAACGTAAGAAGGGTGCAGACTGCTAGATAAAATAGCGCCGCCAGCACGTATAACGTAAGCGGATCGAATGCCCGTGCGGCGATACGTTGAGCGACCATAAACATATCAACCATCGTAATCGAGGCTACGAGCGAGGTGTCTTTAAGCGTAGAGATAAATATATTTGATAGCGGCGGCAGCGATATGCGCGCTGCTTGCGGAGCGATGATACGGCGCAGAATTTGAGCGTAGCTCATGCCTAAAGAGGTAGCCGCCTCCCATTGCCCCTTTGGCACTGATAGGATCGCAGCTCGCACCGCTTCTGAAGCGTAAGCGCCGATATTTAGGCTAAAGGTAATGATCGCAGCAGCCCAAACATCAAGCGTGATCCCGATGATTGGAAGCCCGAAATAGACGATAAAAAGCTGCACCAAAAGCGGAGTGCCACGAAAAATCCAAATATAAATTTCGCTTAGCTGCTTTAAAATTTTAAAATTTGCGATGCGTGCGACCGCCGTCAGCACCGCAAGTGCGAGCCCGAGCAAAAATGAGATTATCGTAAGCGGGATCGTAACTTGCAGCAGGGCTAGCGCCATCGGCTCTAGCGAGCTGCTAACAAGCTCTAAAATTCTGCTTGTTTCGTTCATTCACTCACATCTTTGCCGAAATATTTAAGCGAAATTTCTTTTAGCTTGCCTTCGGCTTTGAGTTCGTTTAAGGCTTTGCTGATTTGATTTGCGAGCTCTTTATTGCCCTTTTGCACGATTGCAGCGCTATAATCGACATCTTTTAGCTTTGCAGCGATCTTAATCGGAGCGTCCGGGCGTTGCTTTAAAAAGTCGTAAAATACGGTATTGTCGCGCACGACGGTATCTACGCGGCGAGCGATCAGCAGCTCCATACTTTTGGCAAAACTATCTACAGTTACGTTTTGCGCGCCGTATTTTTTAGCGACTTGCGCCCAGTTGCTGGTAGCGGAGTCTGCATTTTTCTTGCCTTTTAAATCCTCGAAGCTTTTAATGTCGTTGTTATCTTTATGCACGATGATAGCTCCGTAAACGACGGTGTAGGGCACAGAATACTCATATTTTTTCTTGCGCTCATCAGTGATGCTTACTTGATTAAACACAGCGTCTGCCTTGCCTGCGTCAAATGCTGCAAGCATCGCATCCCAAGGCGCGGTTAGAAATTCTATTTTTAGACCAAGCTTTTCGGCAACTGCGCGCGCGACATCTACGTCGTATCCTACGAGCTCATTTTTATCGTTATAATACGAAAATGGCGAAAAGGTGCCTTCGGTAGCTACTTTAAGCGTGCCTTCGCGTAGCGTTTTAGAGTTTGCGCCGCATATTAAAAGCGCGCACGCAAGCAAAGTTTTTATTAAATTTTTCATAATTCCTCCAAAATTTTATGAGCGAAATTTAAAATGCAAAATTCCGCTCAGCTAAGTTTAAAATTCCACGCTTCAACCAAGCGGTTGTAGAATTTACTCCGTAATGTCTTTGCCAAAATATTTAAGTGAAATTTCTTTCAGCACGCCTTTTTGCTTTAGTGATTTTAGCGCGGAATTTATCTGCGCCGTCAGCTCATCGTCCTTTTTAAGTAGCACGGCGGAATAGATCGGCTCATTACCTTGAGCTGCGATCTTTAGCGGGGCGTTTGGGCGCTGCTTCATATAGTCGAAAAATGTGATATTGTCGTTGATCGTAGCGTCTGCGCGACGAGCTATGATGAGCTCCACGCCCTTGCTAAATCCGTCTGCTGTGACGATATCAGCGCCATAGCTGCGCGCCATGTCTGCCCAGTTACTGGTAGCGGAGTGGACGCTTTTTTTGCCTTTAAGATCCGCAAAACTCTTAATCCCTTCGTTATCAGCTCGCACTACCAGCGCAGCATAAGCCACGGTATAAGGCTCGCTGAAATTATATTTTTTCTTGCGCTCCTGCGTGATGCTTACTTGATTCATCGCTATGTCCGCTTTGCCTGCGTCAAATGCCGCGAGCATCGCATCCCACGGCGCGGTTAAAAATTCCGCCTTTAGCCCTAGCTCTTTTGCTAGTGCGCGAGCGATATCGACATCAAAGCCGGTAAGATTATTTTTCTCGTCATAGAAAGAATACGGCGAGTAAGTCCCCTCCGTGGCTATTACGAGCGTGCCCTCTTTGAGCGTCTTAGCGCCTAGGGTAGCGGTGATCAGCGCCGTTGCGAGCAGGGCTTTAAATATTTTCATTACATCTCCTTGAAATTTAGCTATCGCTCGCGCTGCGAGCAGATGCGCGATTATATCGTGCGGAATATATAATTTTTATTAAAAATTCTAAATTTTAGTAAGACGTGATACAAAATTTCGCCCGCATGACAAAACTTTAGCTTATATATTTTTAAAATTTTGACAGAGGTGATTTATAAAATTTCAAGTTTATTAGGTAAAAGTATCGCAGACCAAATTCGGCCTGCGATTAAAATAAAATTTGCAAGTATTTCGAGGCGATTTTTTGAGTTAGAAGCTAAAAATTGCGCAAGCTAGACTTCTTGCTTGCAGTTGTGAGTGAAACGAAGCAAAAATAGCCTATCAGGCAAAATTTTAGCAAACTCCGTAAAAGCGCTAAAAAATGCAAATTTAAAACGAATTATCGCGGGCTTTAGGCGAGGCGGATCTAAATTTTAGAGCGCAGATAGAACATTTCGTTCATCAAGCGATAAAATTTAATGAAGTACCGCAAGCCAAATTCCCGACTTAATCTTAAATTTAGCCTGTAACACCAAATAATATTTGCAAGTACTTTTGAGATGGATTTGAATGTTGCGACGAAAATTTCGGTCAAGATAAGGCAATATAGCCTATCGCCGACCGAAATTTTATAGCTCATTCAAAGCCGCTCAAAAGACGCCGTAAATTAGCCTATATTCTCGCCGGCTATCATACCAAACGTTAAGCAGTCAGCGATCGCCACGCTACCTAAGCGGCTAGCTCCGTGCACACCGCCGGTGATCTCGCCTGCGGCAAATAGTCTAGGAATCGGCATCTCTGTTTGTAGCGAGATAACCTGAGCTTTGGTATTGATGTCGATACCACCCATCGTGTGGTGAAGCTTTGGCGTACCGCGCATGGCGTAGAACGGCGGTTTAGAGATATCTACGCCGTTTGTAGTGGTTTTATCCATAGGTTTGCCAAAGTCCTCGTCTTTGCCCGATTTAACGAAGCTATTATATCTCTCTACCGTCTTTTTAAGCTCTGCGGCAGGGATTTTATAAGCTGCCGCTAGTTCGTCTAGAGTTTCAAATTTCTTTAGTACGCCCGATTCTAGCGGTTTGGTGTAGTGTTCAGGTATGACCATGTTTTTTATGCCCTCAGAGTCGCAGAAGTTGATAGGATAGATATCGGCTTTTGCGTCGATTACTTTAAACATAGCTTGAGAGCGGGTGCGGCGGTCTGCTAGCTCGTTCATATAGCGTTTGCCCGTTCTTGGATCGACTGAGATACCGTAGCGGAAGCTTCCGTTTACGTTAAACATAGAGCCTACGCCAAAGCCTTTTTCGTCAGGGCATGCCCATGGGCCGAATTGTATCCAGCTTAGCTGAACAGGGGTAGCGCCGATCCTAAATGCCTCTTTCATAGCGCCTGCTGTTGCGCCCGGGTGGTTGGTGCTATCTGTGGTAGGCAAGATAGACGGATCTTGGACTTGTCTAAAGAATACGTCGCGGCAGAATCCTCCTGCGGCTAGTACTACGCCTTTTTTAGCTTTTATAACTTTTTTAGTTCCGGTAGTGTTTTCGGCGTCGTCTTTTTGGCTCTTTGGATCAAATTTATAATCCTCTCTGATGATCACGCCGTCTACGCCGCCGTCTTCGCCTAGGACGAATTCGTCAAATTTAGCTCTTTGTCTTAGCTCGCAGCCTTGAAGGTTTTTAAAGTATTCTACCATCGGCTGAACGATACCAGAACCCGAGCCGTTAGCGGTCTGAAGCGATCTAGGTACGCTGTGTCCGCCTGCGTGAGTAACTTTATCTATGTATTTAGCGCCGCATTTTAGAGTTAGTTTATATGCGTCTTGAGCGCGAGTAGCGATGGTGTCGATTAGCTCTACGTGGTTTAGGCCGCGGCCGGCTTTTAGGCAGTCTTTGATAAATAGCTCGTTGCTATCTTTGATGCCTTCTGCTTTTTGCTTATCGCTGTTTGGAACGGCAAATATACCGCCGTTGATAACGGAGTTACCGCCGACGCGTCCCATCTTTTCTAGGATTAGGACTTTGTTGCCTTTTTCGGCTGCAGTGATACCGGCCGCAAGTCCTGCAAAACCGGAGCCCACGATAACTACGTCCCACTCTTCGTCAAATTTGACGTCTTTAGCGTTAACCGCAGCGTTTGCGTTTACGGAGCCGAGCGCTAAAGCACCCGCGCCAACTAGGCTCATTTTGAGCAGATCACGTCTTGAAACGTTTTTCATGATATCTCCTTTATTTCAAACCGAAATTTCGGTTTTTGATGTGCCTAATTTTGGGAGAATTATAGCCAAAGTTAAATAAAAGCAAAATAATATTATTTAAAAATTGTCTTTAAATTTTAAAAAACCGCCGTAACTAAAAAGCCACTTATCGGCTGCTTGCTAGTTCTAAATTTAGACAAATTCTAAATTTAAATCTCTTCATAAAATTTTGCGCGTGCTGCTAGAGCACACTTTGTGCCGGATAAAGACCCGCTAAAAGCAGGTCTTTATTTCTCGCAAAGCTTACCGCACGCGTCGGCGCGGCATCTGCTGCAGTGAGTCATCTGTGCCATTGAGCCGCCGATTAGCTTTCGCATACTGCGAATTTCTTCATTCGAGGGCGATTTGATATTTGCAAAAGGGGTATCATGCACGGGGATCATCGCCATACAGTTCATGATATCGGTCTGCCACTCCTTGGCCTTTTTCGCGATTTGCGGGACGTGAGCCATATTTACGCCAGGGATTACGACCGTATTGATCTTTACGATCATGCGGGCTTCTTTTAGTTTGCGGATCCCCTCCTCTTGGCGCGCCTGAAGAATTCTAGCGCCCTCTTCGCCGCTATAAATTCTATTTCCGTGGCGTACCCACGCATAGACTTTGCCGCCCACTTCGGGCGTTACGGCATTGACCGTTACCGTCACGTGGCTCACGCCGATGCGCACGATATCATCCACGTGCTCGGGCAGAGCTAGACCGTTTGTAGATAGGCAAAGTAGGGCGTGAGGGAAGCGGGCTTTGCATTTTTCAAAGGTCGATAGTGTCTTGTCGGCATCGCACATAGGATCTCCGGGTCCTGCGATACCGATGACCGAGATATCTTGTCTAAATTTAAATAGATTCTCCACGTATCCCACTGCCTCGTCTGGGCTCTGCACCCTCCCGGTTACGCCGGGGCGATTTTCATTGGCGCAGTCGTAGATGCGGTTGCAAAAATTGCATTGGATATTGCAATGCGGCGCTACGGGAAGGTGCACGCGCCCGTAGCTCGCGGACGCTTTTTTGCTAAAGCACGGGTGGTTGTCGAAGGAGGGTTTGGCAAAAAAATTCATCAATCTTTTTTCCTTCCGAATTTGATAGCGTCTGCGTGGCAAACGTCCATACAATCGCCGCAGTTCGTGCAGTTCATCTCGTCCGGTCTCGTGCCCATTTCGCATTTGCGCAAACAGGCGTTGCAGTTATCGCAGGCGCTCGTTTTATAAACGCGAAATATTGAAATTTTACGCAGCAGCTCCATTATACCGCCGCTAGGACAGGCGAAGCGGCACCATAAATTTGCGACGATCAAAGATGCTGCGATGAGGCTCACGACGACGGCAGTGCGAACCGCCCAGTACCAGTCGGAAAATTTAAATGACATGATAACGGCGTTTAGGTACTCGTCGCTGGTGCGGATAGGGATCATAACGCGAGGATTGCCGTAGATAAAATACACGCTCGCGCTAAGCAAAACGGCTAGAACCATGCCTATTTGCGCAAATCCAAGCTTTTTATTGCGAATTTTAAGCTTAAAAATAGCAAATTTACCGAGCATTTGATTTACGAATCCGCCCGGGCAAAGCCAGCCGCAAAACGCGCGCCCAAGGAAAATAACCAGCACGGGGATAAATAGCCAAAATCCGAAAAACACGGTCGCGATCCGCCCCCAACACGTGACGATCGGGCAGGATTGGCAGTTTACGAAAGGCACGATAAAAGGGCATCTAAAAATTCCGTAATATGCCCATTGCCCGATCGCACCGATAAAAATCAGCTGCACCAATCGACGAATTTTAGTTAGCCTAGAGACTTTTTTCATCTTTGCCATATTTACTATACTAAACATCTTTTACACCAAACCTTTCTATGAGTTCAAGCCCGCGCGCCGAATGGATGGAGGTAAAGCCGTGTCGCTCGAAAATTTCCTGCCCCTCCACGGAGCAGACGAAGTCCGCGAAGTCGTCGGCTAGCTTCTCGTCCTTTACATATTTCATGATATTTAGCGTAAAGGTAAGCGGTCCTGGCGGGATGAGTTTCTCGTCGATAGGCATATATTCGATCTTGTCTTTAAACCTATCGTGCGTCGTTAGGCGTTTTTCGATGATGGACGCATCGCCCTTGCCCTCTACGAGATCGCACATCATCTGGATGACGCATGAGCCGTTGGCGACCATATTTTTCATAACGGGCTCAGTAAGACCTGAATTTTTCAAAATTCCCTTTACCGGTCCGCTACCAGGAGGCGATGCCCTTAGCGGCAGCATCACTCGCACGCCGGGCTCTGCTAAATCCTTTAGGTCGCGAATGCCCGCAGGATTGCCCTTTGGCACTACTAAAACGTAGTCGGTAAAACATAGCGGTCTAAAGCGGAGGCTAAGTCCAGCCTTACGCAGTTTTTGAGACAGCTCCAAAACGCGAGCGCCGAAAACCTCCGTCTTGCCCTGCAAGGCTAGCAGCGACTTTCCGAGCGCACCCGCAAAGGCGCCGGTGTACTGGATATTGTGCCCCGTCCTTGACTCATAAATGGCGTTTAGCTCGTTAAATGCTTCAGACAGTCCTCCGCACGACCAAACCTGCAGGGAACCTGGCTTAAACGGCTTGAAGCCAGCGAGCATCGCTTCCGGTCCGGCGATGGCTGCTGCCGCTAAAGCTCCTTTTAAAAAGCCGCGACGAGATTCGTCTATCTCCTTAAATTTCATGCAACCTCTCCTTTCTTTGGTTCGTTTTTAAATTTAGAAAATTCTTTATTTTAAAATTTCAAACAGCATCGATTAAAGTAGCTCGATAAACGCTTCCAAGCGCGTGCGAATTTGCCCTACGTCTTGCTTGGAGTAGTCGGTTTCTAGGCTCATATAGTTCGCGCCCACCTCCTTGCTCGCTTCTTTGATCTTATTGGTCTCGATCGCGTAGGTATGACAGCCGCTTAGCACAACGTCGATGACGCCGTCTGCGGCATAATCGCGCACGAAATTTTTAATGACCTCGGAGCGCGCATTATTTTGATACATTACCGAACACGGAATTTTAAGGTAGCGCTCGGCGATATTTGCGACCAAATCGCCCTGAGTTTCTACGTTATTTTTAAAATTTTTCGTGCCGGTGCAGTTTTCAAACGCCACGACGTCGGCGCCAAGATCTTCTATCTGCTTGATGACCTTCTCATACACGCCGCCGCTGGGACAGCCCGTGATGATGATGCGCTTTTTGCGTTTGGCACCGCTCATATCCTTTTCGCGCAAGGCTTTGACGTAGGAGCGCAGCATCTTTATTTTTTCGCGCTTGTCGTAGATGAAATCGCTCGCAAAGAGCACCTGATGCATCTCGCTGCCGCTAACGGGGCTCGGATTTAGCTTGCCTAGATCCATTAGCTCGTTTAGCGCGTCTCGCTCGTCATTAAAAAGCTCGATCGTTTCCTTTAACTTTTCCTCCGAAATTTCGGTGCCGAAGCGCTGCTGCAAGTAGCTCTTAAAATCCCTTAACTCCTGCGTCCAAAGCTCCAAACTGCGCTTGTGCGTCATATTGGGAAGCTCCAAGACATAAACCTCTTTGTGTTTGGCTAGAAGCTCGTACATCTTTTTCTTGCCGTCGCAGGTCGTCTCGCCCACTACGACGTCGCTAGCGTTCATATAGGGGCATTTTTTCGTTACCGCGTAGCCGTAGCTCGCTTTAATTAGCGGGCAAATATTGCGCGGAAGCTCGGCGTGAGCGGCGTCTATCGGGCTTTCGTCGTAAGCGCATAGGCTTATGGGTATCGCGCCCGCGGCGTAGATAAGCTCCTTGGGCGAATAGGTGCAAAACGTCCCTACGACGCTCTTTCCCTCCGCCTTTAAATCCTGAAGCGCTAAAGAATTTCGCTTCTTTAGCTCTGCAAAGTCATACTTCATTTTTTCTCCTTTGTCCCATGATTGCGGCACCCATGGCGCCGCAGTAGATTGCGTTTTTGTGAGTGAAGATTTCGGCTCCCAAGCGCTCGCCGAGCAAATTTTTAAAAAGCTCCACGTTGCTAAGTCCGCCGCTTAGGAAGTAAATTTTATTTTCTAGCCTCTTGATGAGAGAGGCGACTTTGTGCGCGGAGGAATCGACGATAGCGTAGGCGATCTCGCTTTTCTCCGCGCCTTTTGAGGCGAGCGAGATAATCTCGCTTTCGGCAAAAACCGTACAGGTCGAGCTGATTTTAATAGCGGGATTTTTGCGGGCGGTCTTGTAAATTTCGCTAAGCTCGAGCCCGAGGCGGTTAGCGCTGATCTCTAGAAATTTGCCCGTGCCGGCGGAGCATTTGTCGTTCATTATAAAATCCTCGGGCTTGCCGCCTTCGATTTTGATCGCTTTGGTGTCCTGCCCGCCCACGTCGATGACGGTGCAATCGGGCTCGAATAAAAAATGCGCCCCAAGCCCGTGGCATAAAATTTCGCTCATGCTAAGATCTGCGTAATCCACGCTCACGCGCCCGTAGCCCGTGGCGGTGACGAAGCCCTCGCCGTAGCTTTTTTGCTCTAAAATTTCTTTTATCTGCCGCGCTACCTTGACCGCGCTAAATCCGCTGGGTAGCAAAAACAGATCGCAAAACGAGCCGCCCTCGTCCATAACCGCGACCTTTGAAGAGGTCGAGCCGATGTCGATACCGATAAAATGCATAAAATTTAAATCCGTCGAAAAATATTTCTACACCGTAGAACTTTGATTTGAATGTTAGTCTTTTTAAGCTTTTAGACTGCTGAAATTTAGCACCTGCAGGCGGCGCGGATAAAATTTAGTTTTGCGCCGCGTTTGATTAGTTTTTAAATTTAGACTTAAATTTAGCGCTCGCGGGCGATTAAAATTCCGCTTAAAATCACTACCGAGATACCCGCTAGCACGATCGGACCGGGCAGCCGGTCGCCTAGCATAATTCCTAGCGCCATGCTAAATAGGATGTCGCTGTAGCTGATCGCGGCGACGATGCCCGCTTTGCGCGAAGCGGCGTAGGCGCGCGTCATGTAAATTTGAAAGTAGATCCCGCTGACGCCCAGAAGCGCCACGAGCACCCAGCCAAAAAGGCTTGGCGGGTTGAAGTAAGCAAGCCTCGCCAAATCCGCCCCGCTGAAAAGCCCTAAAATTTTAACCTCGCTACCTTCAAGCACCCAGCCCGTTACCATCATCATAGCACTTAGAAAGGTAGCGGATGAGACGAAAACCAGCACGATGAGGTTTGTGGCGTAGTGTTTGCGGAGCTCGCGCACGCTCGTGTATGCAAGCCCCGCGCACATGCCGCCGAAGATTCCCACCGCGTCGGTTACGCTGATGCCGATGTGCGGGCGCACGACGAGTAAAATCCCGCCAAAGCCGAGTAGTATCGCAAACCAGCCGCGCGAGCTTAGCTTCTCACCTAAGAAAAACGCCGAAAATAGCGCAGTGAAAATGGGTGCCGTCTTTTGGAAGGTAAAAGCGGTGCCAAGATCGATGTGAGCGATATTGTAGAAGGTCGCTAAGATACCGCAGCTGCCGATAAAACCGCGAAACGCGAGCAGCCACGGCTTGCCGCCGGGGCCAAGATTTTTTACCCGCCTTAGCGAAAACAGCACGATCGCGATGCCTACGACGTTGCGGAAAAACACGATCTCGGCGCTGCTCATATGCTCCGCCATGACCTTGGCCAAAGCGCCGTTTAGCGCGAAATAAAAGCTTGCTACTAGCATATAGTAAACGCCCAGATGTTTCAGCCAAAACGCGGAGTAGAATTTTTGTTTCATCGCGCGCTACTTTCGGTTCGCTACAAGTGTGCCCGCGACGATAATGAGCGCCATACCCCCAAGCGCCATGAAACCGGGCAGGGCGTCGCCTAGCAGCAGCCCAAATAGCGTCGAAAAGATGATGTCTGCGTAGCTGATCGTAGCTATTATGCCCGCTTTGCGCGTCGCGGCGTAGGCCTTGGTGACGTAGGTTTGATAAAACAGCCCCAGCAGCCCCAAAAGCACGGCAAAGAGCCAACCCTGTGCGTTTGGAATTTTAAATTTGCAAAGCATAAAGCTAAGCGCCGGCGCGTCTATAAATTCCGCCGCGATCATAAGCGCTGCGGGCATCAGCGTGCCGGCAAGAAGCGCTGAGAGGATGATCGTATCGGAGCTATAGTATTTGCGCAGCCCGCGTACGGAGGTAAGCGCCATTGCGGCGAATAATCCGCTTAAAATTCCAAAAATATCGCTCGGCTGCAAGCCAAACTGCGGCTGAATTACCAAAACAATCCCCACAAAGCCTAGGCAGACCGAGAACCAGCCCATCGCGCCGAATTTTTCGCCGAGAGTAAAATACGCGATGATCGCCGTCCAAATGGGCGCCGTTTTTTGAAAGGTAAATGCCTCGCCGAGGCTGATGTTAGCGATGTTATAAAAAAACACCATTAGCCCCAAAATCCCGATAATGCCGCGAAACGCAAGCGTAAAAGGATGACCGCCTTTGTTTGCGAAGCGCGCCGCGCGGGGACGCGCTTTGATTTTATAAAGCAGGATCAGAAGTCCGGGCAGATTGCGAAAGAGCACGACCTCAAGCGATGAAATTTGCGCGCCCAAAAGCTTGGCGAAAACGCCCGTAAGAGAGTTGTAAAAGCACGCCATCAGCATATAATACACGCTTAGATGGTGCAGCAAGAAGTTGTTGTATTTCATCGCGACCCTTTAAATTTGCGGAATTATACACGCATAATGATTAAATTTTAATATCCCGCCGTTTTAATCTCACCCTCGCCGCTCCGCCCGCTTCTAATCCTCGCTGCGTCATCACTTTTAATCTTGCCGCGCCGCCTGCTTTTGTGTGCTTGGCGCGACGGCTCGGTTTTGTACTTCGGCGCTTACATGTATAAAATAGCCGAGTTTACGCAGCTGCGGGTTTTTACGTTTTCGCGCGTTTTTGTTTTTCGACCGCTAGATTTCACACTTAGACTGAGGTTTTTAAAATTTATAAAATTTACGCATCGCCCCGTTCTACGCCGTCTGCGGCGGCGGATCACGCGCTTTGAGGCCTTTTATCTAGGCGACGTTACGCTCGTGTCGCGATAAAATTTCTAAATTTAGCGCCTAAATTTTATAAAATTTTGCCGCTCCCCTTCGCGAGCGAGCGCGTAGAATTTGGCTTTAATCTATTTTTGGTTATAATCGCGCCAAAAACTACAAGGACGAACGTGAAAAGTTTGATCATCATCGGGCGCCCCAACGTCGGCAAGTCGAGCCTTTTTAACCGCTTAGCGGGCGCTCGCATCGCTATTACCAGCGACGTTGCGGGTACTACGCGCGATACCAATAGAGCCGAAGCCGAAATTTTCGATCGCCGCGTGCGCGTGATCGATTCCGGCGGCCTGGACGACACATCCGAGCTGTTTGCGCGCGTGCAAGCCAAGACGCTAAGCGAAGCCAAGAGCGCGGATTTGATAATCTTTATGGCGGACGGCAAGCTGCTTCCGAGCGATGATGAGCGGCGGATATTTTTCTCGCTGCAGAGGCTTGGCAAGCCCATCGCCTTGGCGGTCAATAAGATCGACGGCAAGCGCGACGAGGAGCGCAGCTGGGAGTTTAACGAATTCGGCGTTAAATTTTTCCCGATCTCCGTCTCGCACAACAGCGGCATCGACGAGCTGAAAGAGTGGATCTACGGCTTTTTGGACCCTGCGCCCGCGAGGCAGGATGAGGATGAAATTTTTGATGATTTCATAGAGGGCTTTAACGACGAGGGCGAGCCGAAAGAGGGGCGCGACGAGGAATTTTACGCTAGTAAAACCATCGGCGTAGGCATCATCGGGCGGGTAAACGTCGGTAAATCAAGCCTCCTAAACGCGCTTGTGGGTTCGCAGCGCTCAGTCGTGAGCGATTATGCGGGCACGACGATCGATCCGGTGAACGAAAGCACGGAATTTGGGGGGCGCACGCTTGAGTTCATCGACACGGCGGGCATTCGCCGCCGCGGTAAGATCGAAGGCATCGAGCGTTTCGCGCTAAATCGCACCGAAAAAATTTTACAAAACTCCGACATCGCGCTTTTGGTACTTGATGCAAGCGAGCCGCTAAACGAGCTGGACGAGCGCATCGCAGGGCTTGCGGCTAAATTTGAACTAGGTCTAATCATAATTTTAAACAAATGGGATCTTTGCAAGCGCGATTACGACGAGTTTTGCCGCGATCTGCGCGATAGGTTTAAATTTCTTTCCTACGCGCCTATCATCAGCGTCAGCGCGACGGACAGGAAGCGGATCCATAAAATTTACCCGCTCATTTTGGAGGTTTATTCAAATTTCACGCGCAAGCTCGGCACCGCAAGGATCAATGAAGCGGTAGAAGCCGCGGTAAAGGCGCATCCGATACCTCGCGAGCGGGGCAAATCGGTTAAAATTTACTACGCCGCGCAGATCGGCTTTGCGCCGCCGAAGATCGCTCTTGTGATGAACCGCCCGCAAGCGCTGCATTTTAGCTACAAGCGCTATTTGATGAACAGACTGCGCGCGAGCTTTGCTCTTTCGGGCAGTCCGCTAGTGCTGCTGCCGCGCAAAAAAGGGGAGAGCGATGAAGAGAGGTAACATCGTGCTCATCGGCTTTATGGGGGTCGGCAAGGGTACGGTAGCGCGGGCGCTGGCTGCGCAAAGCGGGATGTTTGCGCTTGATTGCGATGATATGATCGAAAGCTACGCCAATAAAAAGATAGGGCAAATTTTTAAAGAGCAGGGCGAGCAGAGCTTTAGAAAGATGGAAGCGAGCCTTGCAAAATTTTTAGAAAAGTCCGTCCGCTGCGCCGTGATCTCCACCGGCGGCGGCTTTTACGCCGTGAAAAATTTAAACAAAATCGGCACCGTCGTGTATCTGAAATCAAGCTTTGAAGGGATAATCGAGCGCTTAAAAAACAGCGAAAACGCGGAGAAAAAATTTGCCAAGCGCCCGCTGTTAGCGGATCTGCAAAAGGCCGCGGCGCTGCACGCTCAAAGAGACGGGGCTTATGAAAAAAAGGCCGATATCGTAATTGACGTGGAGAATAAAAGCGTAAAAAAGATCGTAAAAGAAATTTGCTCCGCCTGCGACGGGCTAAATTTAAAGGGGAAAAAGATGTCTAAACAAAAGTGCCCGGGCGGCGGCAAAAATTCCGAACCGCACGGTAAAGAGGGCAAAAGCGATAAGCTTGAAAAGAAAGAGGCGCTAAAGCAAAAGCTGCGCGAGCTACTAGAGGGCTTAGAGCACGAGCAAATTCCAAAGCGCGTAATCGCGTGGCACTTCGATCTTTACGAGCCTTATGCGCTTGAGTTGGCGGGATCGAGCAGTTATGACGGGGATGACGACGATTGGGCGTGCGAGGACGAGGATGAGTTTTATCCGCAAAGCTCGCGCTTGCAGCTTGATTTTTTAAGCGAGCTTTCATGGCGGCAGGTTTTAAAAATGCTCGTGCAGGCTTTGCGCGAGCTGCGAGAGCAGATGCCTAGCGCTAAAATTTTTGAGTGCAAGCATATCGCCGCGGGCTTCGTAGACGGCGATTTGATTTTGATTTAAAGGAGCAACGATGAGAATTTTAACGGGTCTTCAGCCCAGCGGTAAGCTGCATTTGGGCAACTACTTCGCGAGCATCAAGCAGATGGTGGATGCGCAAAACGCGGGAGAGCAGATGTTTATGTTTATCGCAAACTACCATGCGCTCACGTCCGTAAGCGACGGCGCAAAGCTAAAAAACTCCACCTATGAGGCCGCCGCGGCGTTTTTGTCGCTGGGGATCGATCCGAAGAAGACGGTATTTTGGGTGCAAAGCGACGTAAAAGAGGTGCTGGAGCTTTACTGGATTTTAAGCGGATATACGCCGATGGGGCTGCTCGAGCGAGCGCACGCATACAAAGACAAGATCGCCAAGGGCTTTGAGAGCAAGCACGATCTGTTCAGCTACCCCGTGCTGATGGCGGCGGACATCCTGCTATACAGCGCGGAGGTCGTGCCCGTGGGTAAGGATCAAATCCAGCACGTCGAGATCGCCCGCGACATCGCGCTTAAATTTAACAACGCCCACGGCGAAATTTTAACTATTCCGCAAGCGCGCGTAAATGATGAAGTGGCGATCGTGCCGGGTACAGACGGCGCGAAGATGAGTAAGAGCTACGGCAATACGATCGATATTTTTGCAGATGCCGCGACGCTAAAGAAGCAAATTTCAAGTATCGTAACGACCTCTGAGCCCCTAGAGGCGCCTAAGCAGTGGCGCGGATGCAATGTCTATAATATCGCGAAGCTGTTTTTAAGCGAGGCGGAGCAGACGGAGCTACAGGCTCGCTACGAGCGGGGCGGCGAGGGGCATGGGCATTTTAAGGCGTATCTAAACGAGCTTGTGCAGGGCTATTTCAAAGATGCGCGAGATAAATTCGAATACTATCAAAGCCACCGCGAAATTTTAGATGAGATGCTAAGACAGGGCGCGCAAAGAGCGGCTGCGACGGCTGCTTCATTGATGCAAAAGGTTCGCGCCGCCGTGGGGATTTATCGCTAAGGAGAGTGAGATGACGGATTACGCTAGAGAAATTTTATCTGATGGTAAGCTGCTTCGGCAGAAGCTGGAAATTTTCTTGCAAACCCCTAGTAAGGTTGAAATTTACGCACGCGCCTGCGAGAAATTTTTCGCCGCGGGCAAGCAGCGTGAGTTAAATTACGTAAGCACGTGGAGTTGGTGGGCCTTTTTCGGCACGCTGTTCTTTTTTCTGTACCGCAAGGAGTACAAAATTGCCGCAGCCCTATTTGCCGTTGTGGCAATTTCCTGCTTTATTCCGTTTTTAGATGGGCAGGACAGAACCATAGGAACGGCGATTAGCGTCAGTAGCGGGACTATGGCGAAATATTACGTTTGCGATAGTTTTGTTTCATTGCTGGATAAACAGGACGACGAAGCCCTAAGAAAGGGCGGCGGCGTGAATAGATGGGCGATATGGCTCGCGGTGGTATTTTACGCTTTGGTCGCAATCGTGTTTGCGCTGATAATTTCAAACGGCGGCAAAGCTTAGTCGTTTTAAAGGGCTTTCCTGCTCAGATAGCTAAATAAATTTTAAAAAGGAGTAAGAATGAAAGCGATCGTAACGGTGATCGGTAAGGACAAGGTTGGCATTGTGGCGGGCGTTTCGGCTAAGCTCGCGCAGCTTGGGCTAAACATAGACGACATCAGCCAGACGGTTTTGGACGAGTTTTTTACGATGATGGCGGTGGTTTCCAGCGACGAAAAGCAGGACTTCACGGCTCTACGCGAGGAGCTAAACGAGCTAGGCGAAAAGCTAAAAGTAAAGATCAACATCCAAAGCTCGGCGATTTTCGACGCCATGCACAACATCTAAGGCGCACAGATGGACATCAAAAACGTAACCGAAACGATCGCGATGATCGAGGAGCAAAATTTCGACATCCGCACGATCACGATGGGCATCAGCCTGCTTGACTGCATCGATCCGGATATCGACAAAGCCGCGGAGAAAATTTACGCCAAGATCACCTACAAAGCGCGCGATCTAGTAAAGGTCGGCAATGAAATTTCAGCAGAGCTCGGTATCCCGATCGTAAATAAGCGCGTCTGCGTAACGCCGATCGCTATCATCGGCGCGGCGACGGATGCCGTGAGCTACGTGCCGCTTGCTAGGGCGATGGACGAGGCTGCCAAAAAGGTCGGTATCGACTTTATCGGCGGCTTTTCGGCGCTCGTGCAAAAAGGCTACGCAAAGGGCGATAAAATTTTAATCGACTCCATCCCCGCCGCGCTCGCCGCGACGCAAAAGGTCTGCTCGTCGGTAAATATCGGCTCGACCAAAACGGGCATAAATATGAGCGCGGTCGCCGACATGGGGCGCGTGATAAAAGAAACGGCGCGGCTTTCAGATCTGGGCGCGGCAAAGCTAGTCGTATTTGCCAACGCCGTCGAGGATAATCCCTTTATGGCGGGCGCATTTCACGGCGTGGGCGAGGCCGAAGTCGTCATAAACGTGGGCGTCAGCGGCCCCGGCGTCGTTAAGCGCGCGCTTGAGAAGGTGCGCGGAGCGAGCTTTGACGTGGTTGCCGAGACCGTGAAAAAGACTGCGTTTAAGATCACGCGCATCGGACAGCTTGTAGGCCAAATGGCGTCCGAGCGCCTAGGCGTGAAATTTGGCATCGTTGATCTCTCGCTGGCTCCGACTCCGGCGGTGGGCGATTCGGTCGCGCGCGTGCTTGAGGAGATGGGACTAGAGCGCGTCGGCACGCACGGCACGACTGCGGCTTTGGCACTGCTAAACGACGCGGTCAAAAAGGGCGGAGTGATGGCCTGCAACCAAGTAGGCGGGCTTAGCGGCGCGTTTATCCCCGTCTCGGAGGATGAGGGTATGATCGCCGCAGTGCGTGCAGGCTCGCTAAGCTTAGAAAAGCTCGAAGCGATGACCGCGATCTGCTCGGTGGGGCTCGATATGATCGCGATCCCGCAGGATACGCCCGAGCAGACGATCGCCGCGATCATAGCCGATGAGGCCGCGATCGGCGTGATAAATCAAAAAACGACCGCCGTGCGCATAATCCCAAAAGGCAAAGAGGGCGACACGCTGGAGTTTGGCGGGCTTCTTGGCAGCGCGCCCGTGATGAGCGTAAATAAAAACTCCTCGGCGGACTTCATCGCCCGCGGCGGCCAGATTCCTGCGCCTATTCATAGTTTTAAAAACTAAATTTAACCGGCCTAAGGAGGAAAGATGAGAGCGTTTGCGTTATTTGCGGCAGCTTTGCTTTTTAGCGGCTGTTCCATAATCTCTGCGTTTTATAGCAAGGAGAAAAAATTCGAGCTGGCGGGCTTGGGGCAAGACGGGGTTTATAGGACTTCGGACGGCAGCGGAGATACACTAATAAAAATAACGTCCGCCCGCACAAAAGAGGGCGAGCCGTATCGCATAATCCATACTCTGGAAATTCCTAAAAATTCTACCCAGACGGATTTTGATAGCAACGATAAAGAGGTATTTAAAATAGACTGCTCCAAGAATCGTTGCTCGCCCGAATATGACAGGGAGCCGAAAAGAATCGCCATTTCTTGGCCCGCGCCGAATGGAGGCGGCGTTTTTGACGGCGTCATATATTTAAAAAATTTACGGCTCGTAAAGGCGTATTAAATTTGCGGATTTAAAAGCGCATAAAATTCGTAAAATTTAGCGAGTAAAATTCTAAGTCGCCGCGATGGAATTTTTTGGGCTTTAAATTTTGTACTACGGGCGTGGAATTTTGAGTTGGTTTCGGCTTAAAATTTCGTTTTGAAATTTCAGCGTGAAATTTTACGGCGCGTTGCCTCTACGGTGAGCTAAATTTTAAAATTTAGCCGTAAGACGCGGCGTTAAAATTTCATCGCCGCTCACGGCAGACAGCGGCAGGTCTTTTGAAATTTTAAATTTAAAGCGGCTTGCATTAAAATTTTAAAATTTAAAAGCAATCTACTTCGTTATCATTGTTCGTCCGCTTAAGAAGCGGGCAAAATTCTATTTCGGCGCGGATTTAAATACGGCGCGCAAAAATGGGCGCGGCATTAAAATTTTAAAAGATGAGCGAAAATATGGAGCAAAAATAAAATGCAAAAAATGGCTTGGAAATTTGGCGAACTTGAAAAAGTCGCGACGGATTAGGGCTTTATTTGGTACGCGGAGCTAAAAAGCGAAAGCTCTAGCGAAGTACCGTTTTGTCTCGTGTCTGCAGATACGGCGGATGTGGACGGTGAGGGGTCTTGCTCGCGCAGCGACGCCTAGGATATAGATCGGTACATAAAAGACGCCCTCGCCTTCCTGCGAGACGAGCTTAGACGCGAGTATCGTTTGGGCGAGGATGAGCTTAGGCTGCTTGACGCGCCCGTTTGCGATCCGCCGTTTGGGCTGCCGCAATGCACGTTTTACGCGCGCGATACGCAGTGGCTACTGAGGTTTGCCGAGGGCGCGCTTGATATTTGTGAGCCTTTCGGCATCGGGGTGATTTTCGAGGGCGAAAGACCGCTGCGAGTGGAAAATTTAGAGCTTTGCAGAGAGTATTAATCGCGGATAAAATTTTAAATTTAGAGGCGATTTTAAAATTTACGCAGCGCGAAAATCGGCGCGTTATGGCGCGCTCCCGCGGATAAATTTAATCGCGGCTCGTTGTCGTTTTGAAATTTTGCAGCGCACTGCAGCGGCTAAGACACGCCTTGACGAGGCAGCGCCTAAAATTTCATTTCCTGCGCCGTGTCGCGTAAATACTTCGTTCGTACCCTCAAAGCGAGCGTTTATGACTGCGGCGCGAATGTAGGTGCAGGCAGGCTTGGAATTCTACGTGAAATTTTGAAAGTATCCGCGCACAACGGCGCGTAAAAAACACGCTAAAATTCGGCGTCTGGGCGCATGTACGCTTATAACCGTTACGGATTAAACGAGCGAAGCGACAGAATTTAAACGCAGGGCGCGCGCGGGAAAAAGTCGAAGATGGGTGCGGAGAGATGCAAAAAAGCGAGAAAAAAAGCGTAAAGGCGCGCGTCGGTACAAAGTGCGATAGCGTGGGCTGCCGCAAATCGAGCTCGCAAATTGCGGATCGAAAGCGAGTTGAAATCAAAAGCTCGGTGCGCAAATTTCTTGTATAAATTTGCGGATAAGAAAGCTAGCGAGAGCAAAAGCTCGGCGCGTAGATTTACGGATTGGGCATCCGGCTCGGTAGGGGGGGCGGAGTGTAAATTTGGCGAGAAAATCGATCTGCAAATTTCGCGCGCAGATCATCTTAAATTTAACGAACAAATTTTAAAGCCGCTCTCGCAGAATTTCGCGACTAAATTTTACGCTTTGCCTCGCAGTATTTTACGCGCAGATCGCGCAAATTTCACGCTTTGCTTTACGGTATTCGGTGCGCAAATTTCACTCTGTGTTACGCACGTAAATTTCACGCTCCGCCAGGTGGAATTTAACGCGCAAATTTCACGACGAAATTTCACGGCGCTTTTAAGCCTTGCGATTTACAGCTTCCTAAGCTTTGCGATCTCATCGCGCAGCGCCGCGGCCTTTTCAAACTCCAGAGCCGCTGCGGCTTCGAGCATCTGCTTGCGAAGCTCCTTTATGATCTTGGCGCGCTCGGCGGCTGGCACCTTCTCTAAATTGGCGCCCTTTCTTAAAATTTCGGTTCCGTCCTCGATCTTTAGGCTCTCCTCGATATTGCGGCTCGCAGAATGCGGGGTTATGCCGTGGGCGCGGTTGTATTCATCTTGAAATTTGCGGCGCTTTTGGGTGATGTCGATCGCCTCTTGCATCGAAGCGGTAATCTTTTTGCAAAACATCACGACCTGCCCGTGCACATTTCGCGCGGCTCGCCCCATCGTCTGAATGAGGCTCGTGCGCGAGCGCAAAAAGCCCTCCTTATCGGCATCCATGATCGCGATAAGGCTTACTTCGGGCAGATCGAGCCCCTCGCGGAGCAAATTTATACCGATTAGCATATCGTATTCGCCGCTGCGTAAGCCGCGGATGAGCTCGTTGCGCTCGATCGCATCGATGTCCGAGTGCATATATTTGACCTTAAGACCGAGCTCCAGATAGTATTTGCTCAGCTCCTCCGCCATCTTTTTGGTTAGCACGGTTACTAAGATCCGCTCGCCGCGCGCGATGACCTCCTTTGCCATATCGTGTAAAATTTCGACCTGGTTGTCGCTGTCTTTTAAGATAATCTGCGGATCGAGTAGTCCCGTCGGGCGCAGTATCTGCTCATATACGGCTCCGCGACTAAGACCCAGCTCGTAATCATTTGGCGTTGCGGAGACGAATAGAAATTTAGCTTTTTTATTGATAAACTCATCAAACATCAGCGGGCGGTTATCAAGTGCGCTAGGCAGGCGGAAGCCATACTCTACGAGCGTTTCTTTACGGCTGCGATCTCCTGCGAACATCCCGCGAAACTGCGGCAGACTCACGTGGCTTTCATCGACGATGACGAGATAGTCCTTGCCCTTGCTCTCGTAATAATCAAAGAGCGAGTAGGGCGTCTCGCCCGGCTTTTGACCGGTCAGATAGCGCGCGTAGTTTTCGATCCCCTTGCACATCCCCGTAGCGCCCAGCATCTCAAGATCAAACTCCACTCGCCCTTTCAGTCGCTGCGCCTCGACGAGCTTGCCCGCGTCCTCGAAAAATTTCAACCTCTGCTCAAGCTCCTCCTCGATCCCTTTGATCGTCGATTTCAGGCGCTGCTCGCCCACGATGAACTGGCTCGTCGGGTAGAGGATAAATTTTTTGACGCTCTGCGTCTTTTTATTTTCGAGCACGTCCAGATGATACATCGCCTCTATCTCGTCGCCGAAAAACTCGATCCTAAACGCCTCGTCGTTAAAATACGCGGGGTAGATGTCGATCACGTCGCCGTTTACGCGAAAATTCCCGCGATCAAAAAAATCGTCGTTGCGTTTGTAGCCCATATCGACGAGCTTACGAAGTAAGAATTTAGTGCTAAATTTTGATCCGATCTCAAAAAACAGCACCATGCCTTTGTATTCGGCTGGATCGCCCAGGCCGTAATTTGCCGAAACCGACGCCACGGTGATGACGTCGTCGAAGCTCAGCAGGCTTGCAGTGGCGCTTAGCCGCAAGCGCTCGAGTTCTTGGTTTACGTCGCTGTCCTTTTCGATGAAAAGATCCTGCCTGGGGATGTAGGCCTCGGGCTGATAATAATCGTAGTAGCTGATGAAGTACTCGACGTGATTTTGCGGGAAAAAGCCCTTAAATTCACTATAAAGCTGCGCCGCGAGAGATTTATTATGCGTCATTACGAGCGCGGGAATTCCGAGGCGCTTGATGATATTTGCCATGGTAAATGTTTTGCCCGAGCCGGTAACTCCGAGAAGGGTTTGGTATTTGTTGCCGCTTTGAAAGCCCGCGACGATGCCTTCGATCGCTTTTTCTTGATCCTCGCTCGGAGAGAATTTGCTCTCGATTTTAAAATTTTGCAAAATTTTTCCTTTTTTAAAGCCAAAATTGGGTAATATTTTTATTTAAATTATATCAGAAAAGGCGAAATAATGGAATCAATCTTTGACGAAGAAAAAAAGGTCGAGGGCTTAAGCAATAAAGTAGCTGAGCTGATTAGACGCTATAGCGAAGCTAGAGACGAAAACGAAAAGCTACGCACTGAGCTAGCGACGGTCAAGGCGCAAAACGAGGCTTTGGGAATGCAGCTTGGCACGCTTGAAAACGATCTGGCGTATCGCAAGATGAGCGATGAGGATCTAAGCAAGCAGATCGACGATATTTTGGCAGGCGATAATTTAGGCGAGAAATGAAAGAAATTTCGGTTCAGCTGACGAGTAAGTCTTTGACGAAAAAATACGTGATAAGCCTGGATGATGACTTTGCGAAGGTCTTCGGCAGGGACTGGCGGATTTTAACTCGCGGCAGCGATCATCTGGATGCGGGCGAACTACTTGAAGCCTATATCCAAAAAAGCTACGAAAATTTCATGCTTAATAAAAAAATAGATGCCTTAGTAAAGGACATCGACGAAGGAGTAAAATGATGAAAATGAGAAAAGGTGCAGCAGTAGGCGGCGGCGTAAGCGGGATAATATTTTTAGCTATTATAATCTTTGTGATAGTAAAAATAATATATCCTAAATTAAGCGGTGCTAAGGATGAGGTTTTAGTAAAAGCTTATGCAGTCGAGCTTGAAGGCGTATTTAAAGATATACAACGCGACTACTTAAATCAAGGCGGCTTTCGCGAGCTAAAGAGCATGACTGGTTCCAGACAGTTTAGTGATAGCGATCTGGCACGTAGCTTAGCAGTCAATCAAAGCTTTACCTATGGCGTAGGACCGAAACTCAAAAACGATATGATCTTTTGCGCGACCATCACCTTGCGTCAAGATAGTGATGGATATTTTTTCGAGACCTCGAATATCAACCGCAACAGGGAGCGCTGCGAAGCATTTCATAAAGATACGACTTATATGAAGCTAAACGGCTTTAGGATAGGCAAATAATTTTTAAAATTTAATCGCGCTACTGCTATGGATTCGTAAAGCATACGCGCGACATAAGCGCGATAGTGCTAGTGAAGTGCGTAGCCGTGCGTCGGCTCGCACCTCGTGCCAAAACATGCTAATATTTCAAGAATTCATATTTATAGGCATTTTTTAAAATTTAGCTTTAAAATCGGCATTTTTGCATTTGTATTGATAGCTTATCGGTTAAATTTTAATCATATTTTAGTTTATAATTCATATCGGTCATGATTTATGCTATTGCGGTTAAATTTATGAAATGGGTGCTTTGAAGCTAGATGCCTCGCACGACGGCGATGTGAGCTGAGGTTTACGAAAAGCGCTTTATAAAACAAGCATATTAAGGCAAAATATCAAGATTATCTTAAATTTATGAAATTCGCACCCCGAAAATGCGCGGAATTTCATCGGCGCGGGCTTGGATGTGAGTTTTAAAATCTCTCATAGAATTTTATCGGCGATTCTCAACCGCCGATTTGATCCATCTGCGTAAGTAATCTAGCTGCTGCGGCGTATGAAACCAATGCTCTCCGTTTTTCATAACGCTTAAGTCGCAGTCGAACTTCTGCGCGAAATTTCTAACGATACAAAGAGGCGTGATATCGTCGTTTTCTGCGTATAGAATTCTACTGGGCGTTTCCCACTTAGTGATCGGATTATTCAAAACAAAACTTCAATATTCCTAAAAAAGCGGTTGCCAGACAGGGGTCAAAATCATCCGCTCTTGCTTCAATCGCTCCTCGCTAACGCCAGCCCTACGCATAATATTCGAAATAACGTATTTCATATCAAGTATCGGCGAGAGGAAGAGGCAAGTCGCTAAGCTTTTCGTCGCGAAAGCTTTGCAGGCCGAGCCATGCCCCTAGGCTAACGGCAAACAGCGCGACCTCGTCCCAGCGGTTCCTTGCATACGATAAAATTTAGCGAAATTCCAAAATAGCGCGCCGCAGATCGCAAGAAGCGGGCTCGTGTCGCCTCTGTCCGTGTCCGGGCAGATCAAAGCTAATTACCTGCCAGCTTTGCTCGCAAACGACGGAAGCCAAAAACTCCGCATCCTTCTTGCTTCCGCATTGCCCGTGAGCGTAGATATAAACTTTTTCCGAGCGGTTCCCCCAAACGGCGGCGGGAACGCCGCGCATCTCAATCGCGCTCTTTTGCATTTTTCGTTCCTTTAAATTTTTGCGCCGCTTACCTGCATTTTGCGGCAATGCTACAAGCAAAACCATAAATATTGCCAAAAATTTAATAGCACGCCCTGCTAGACTACCTGCGATTAGCGATAAATTTTAAAATTTTACGCACCGAACCTAATCCGCCATTAAATTTTTGAAATTTAATGGCATAGAATTTTAAGCTGGAAAATTTTGGTGCCATAGAATTTTATATCGCGATCTAATGCGCCGTTAAATTTAGACCTTTAAAGCCCGTCATGCTTCTGGCGCAAATATCAGCGCCTTAAAATTATAGCGCTCTAAATTGCGCGGTGTTCTAAAATTTAATGTTTCAAGTTTATCGTCACGGAAAGCGCCGTTCTGATGACCGCTTTATGTTTTCCCGTCGCGATCGCTATGACGCTAGGTACAAAGGCGCGCTATAATCCCACGCACGATCTCGCTATGTTCCCGATGCCGTGTAAAGCCCGTAATCGCGCTGTGTTTGCCATAAGCACATCCAAAAAGCTTAAAAAATCAATCCCGCGGCGCCGAGCTTGACCCCTAAAGAGATAATTATCAAAACCCCGAGCCCCGCGAAAAAGCCCGCCAGCACGTCATCTAGCATCACGCCGAGAGCGCCCTTTACGTCGCGATCCACGCGCCCGATGATCGAGGGTTTGCAGATGTCAAACGCCCTGAAAAACAGCAGCGCCAAAATCATCGCGACGATCGAGATCCTGCTGCTCTCAAAGCCCGCGATCAGCTCCCGCAGCGGCAGCGAAAAGATCTCGCCCACGGGCGCGGCGACGCACATCGCAATCCACACCCCCACGACCTCGTCGATGACGATCTCGCTGTTATCGTGCGCGCCTACCCGCCTTTCGTAATCGCCTACGATCTTAAGCGAGACGAAAAAGACGAGAGCGGCGCATAAAAACAGCGTCACTTCGCCCGCCAGCATCAAGATTGCAAGCCCCACTATCCAGCCGGCGATGCTGCCCCAGGTGCCGGGCGCGGGTTTTAGCAGCCCCGCGCCGAAAAATGTAACGAAAATTTTATCCATAATTGTCCTTTTAAATTTTGCTTTTTAAAATTTTACCGCTTATTTTAATTAGAGCATCTGCTCACGCGCAAAAATTTTAAATTCGCCCACGTACAGAAATTTTAAATTTTGTTCGTGCATATAGAATTTAAATTTCGCCCGCCTACACGAAATCAGTTCTACTCGCTCGTCACGAAAATTTTGCTCGCTAACGTAGGAATTTTAAAATTCTACTCATTTGCGTAAAAATTTTAAAATTTTGCTCGCTCCACGCGGAGTTTTCAAACCCGTCCGCAAACGCATGGCATTTTGTGCGAGCGGCAGTCATTGCGCCTCGCCCAAATTTATGCACTGCGACTTACTGCGACCGCCTAGCTTTTTAAATTTAAGCTCGCTTGCCGAAAACTTGAAATTTAGATTTGCCGTGCTACTTTACGTATCCATCGCGCCTTAAAATTTTAAATCCGCTTCGCCGCACGATTTTATTGCGTCGTTATAAATTTGCTACGTAGCCGCGCCTTTAAGATTTAAAACTTCTTTTATCGCACCACTAGTGCTTTAAAAATTTAGCTTCGTTGCGCCGCAAAATTTTACGCCAAATCTGCGTCCGTCGCTCTTTATGCTATAAAATTCCGCGCAGTCCTTTCTTCCCACACTATGAAATTTTACTTTACGTCTAGCCGCCGTAAATTCTAACGCCGCG
This sequence comes from uncultured Campylobacter sp., assembly GCA_963522285.1. Classification (GTDB taxonomy): domain Bacteria; phylum Campylobacterota; class Campylobacteria; order Campylobacterales; family Campylobacteraceae; genus Campylobacter_B. Next base: position 21,465 of record CAUQWV010000005.1, on the reverse strand, counting down.
AAATTTTACCCTCTGCCTAGCTTCCGCGAATTCCTCGTCATTTTTTGCGTTGCGCCTTCAAACGCTACGTCTTTAGCGCGCTGGTTTGGTATAGCTGCATAAGCTGCTCGTAAAACTCGCTCTCGCCGTGGCTCTGCAAGATCCCGCTGTTTGGAAAAAGCTCGTCGTAGAGCTTTTGTAGATCCGAAAATCGCGCGGGAAAAAGCTCGCTTAAAATCATCGCCGAGATCTCTTTACGCATAAAAATCGCGGGCGGCAAAATCCCCGCGCGCAGCAGTGCCTTGAGATTTTGTGTGCGGTAATGCACGTGATGATGAGCGCCGTGAGGGCAGTTTTTCGTGCTTACGAGCACCTTGCACTTCTCGCAATAGACGTATTCGGGCATCAGCAAAATCTCTATTTCGCCGCGCTTTTGATACTCGTCTAGCACCGAATGCACGCCGCCTCCTTCAAAAAACAGTTCCATATTCGCGTGATTTTGCCCAAAAATTATTTTGTTTATACCTAAATTTTTTGCGATCGCGCACTGCAGGGCGGGCTTGTCGTCAAAAATCGCAAGCGAGCCCAGATCGATCATCATGGCGCGTTGCGCGACCAAAAAATTTTGCAGCAAATAGCTTAGCGTTTTTTTGCGTAGCTCGTAGGGCAGGGCATCCGCGCTGCTCGTGCCGGTTAAAAAAATCACCACGAAATCCGCCTTGTCGATCATATGCCTAATCAGCCGCTCATGCACGCGGTGGATCGGATCGGCGCAGGTAAAAAACGCTGAAATTTTAGGCGCGGCAAGCGAGCTTGCGACTTTTTTTATGCGCGCGATTTGCTCTGCAAGACTATTTTTTAGCAGCGTTATGCGCCCCTGCACCGCAGTTTGCCCTACGTACGCGTTTTGAAATACCGAGCCCGCAATCTCGCTTGCACTTGGAGCATAAATGTCGCTAACGTCTATGCGCGCGACAAGCTCGCAATAGGCGGGATTTTTGATGAAATTTTCGGTATAATTTGAAATAAAATTTCTCGCCGAATTTGCTACGGATTTTGCATCTGCGCTGCAAGTAAAAATTTGATCATAGCTCGCAGCAAGACTTTCTATATGGTCTAAGCCCTCGCTTGTGGCGTTTATAGTGCTTTGCGTACTTGCAGTGCGCGCGAAGTCCGTGCTGCTTTTCGCAAAACTCTGCTCATTTTGCGCCGCAGCAGAAACTCCATCCTGCAAGTTGCGAGGTTCTTTAGCTAGCAAATACGCGCCGCTCTCGCCGCTAAGCGAATTTTTGGTGCGTTCAGCTATGCCTTCCTTGCAGAGGTAAAGCTCCAAAATATCGCTTTTTTTTGCGTCCGCGCAGGAAAAAACGAAATTTATGCCGCATACGCTAAGCTTGCTTGGGCGCAGTAGCTCGCAGCTCTTGCCGAAAGCGCCGTTTGCGAGCAGGCTCAGGACGTTTAGGTCGGAGCGCGAGATCTCTATCTTGCGGATTTGCGTTGCGCTATTATTTGCGCCTTTGCTCTCGCTTCCAGCTTGCTCTGCCTTTAAATTCCTTGCCGCTCCCTTAGCTTGCACCTCATCTTTTCTAGCATCGCCCGCCCTTGACGCTTCTAAATTCCGCACCGTTTTTAAATCGGGCTTTGCTTTTAAATTTTGCTTCGCTTCTAAATTCTGCGCCGCGTCACTCGAAGCTCTTGCGACGTTTAGAGTTTTTGTGCCGCTTAAAGTTCCTTCGCTTTCAAGCGGTTTTATTTCGTGCAAATTGCCGGTATCACTTGAAATTCCCATCTCGTCTGCGATCCGTACCGGATGCGCGCGGCTATTTTTTTCTTGCGATGCCATATTTTTTCCTTTTCTCCCAAAGCGATTTACGCGAAATCCCAAGTGCCGCCGCCAGATCGGAGTCGAAATACTCGTCTTGGTGCGCTACGATCGTGAGCTTTACGTATTCTTCGATGCTTAAAATTTCACTGCGTTCTTTGCTGCTGCCAAGCGTAATTTCGTCGCTAAAGCCCTTTTGCGCGCCGATGGATCCGGCGATTATACGCATGGATTTGGTTTTGCTTAGAAATTTTTCCTTCTGCGCGCCGCTTAGGCTGTCAAAATCTGGCACGTAAAAAATCTCCGCGCCGCGTTCTAGCAGCTCAGGGCTTTGCGCGGATAGAATTTTAAGGCGTGATTTTAGCGTAAGCGCGATCTTAAATACCGCCGCAGCCCGAGCCGCCGCATCGCCACGCAAAAGAAGCGGGAATTTTATCTGCGCTAAACGCGTGTGCGGTATTTCGCACGAAAGAGAGGTTTCTCTAAGCAGCGCTTCGTAGGCTTCATTTTGCGATTTTAGCGAGCGAAACTGCGCGTAGTGCTCGATCTTTTTTATGAGCTCCTCTATCATAAATGGCTTTTGTATATAGTCCGTCGCGCCCGCTTTTACGGGGTTTAGCACCGTTTCGCTATCGATGTAGGCGACCATCAAAATTATGATAGAGCGCCTAAATTTCTCGATGAGCGGATAAAAGCTCGCGCCGCTCCAGCTCGTAGAGAGCAGTACTGCCTCAAACTCCTCCGCAAGGCCCGCCGCGGCCGCCAAACTCGCCGCGTTAGTACATTCATGCCCCAGCGCGCCCAGCTTGTTTGCTATACTTTGGGCGAGATAACTTTCGCTCTCGATTATTAAAATTTTCATACGTCCTGCGCCTTTGCTGCGTACTTTTGCCAGTCGTAAAATTTTAAGCTTATCGCAGCCTGCGCGGCGATACCTTCGCTTCTGCCCGTAAATCCCAGCCCTTCGGTCGTGGTCGCTTTGATATTGACGCGCGCGCAGTTTAAAATTTCGCTCAAAACCTCTTGCATCTGCGCTTTGTAGGCTCCGATCTTCGGGCGCTGCGCGATGATCGTAATATCAGCGTTTACGAGCTCATAGCCGTAGCCTATGACGCGCCGCATTACCTTTCGTAACAGCTCCTTGCTATCCGCACCTTTAAGCTTAGCGTCACTGTCTGGGAAAAGTTCGCCGATATCGCCCAGCATCGCCGCGCCGCAAATAGCGTCGATTAGGGCGTGGATCGCTACGTCGCCGTCGCTGTGCGCGATCAGCGCGAACTCGCACGGGATCTGCACGCCGCCAAGCACGATGCTCACGCCTTTTGCAAGCGCATGCACGTCGTAACCCGTACCGCAGAAGATATCGCGCGAGCATGGTTTTAAATTTAGCGCCGCCAGATCGCTTGCGCGCGTGATCTTAAGCGCGCCCGCTTCGCCTTTTATAAACTCCAACCGTCCGCCCGCGCTGCGGACCGCCGCGCTGTCGTCGGTAAAAGCTTCGCTTCCCTCAAGCGCCTTTTTAAGCAGCGCCGTGCGCGAAAGCTGCGGCGTTTGGATGAGGCGCAGCTCCTCCCTCTTCACTACGTCCTCGCCGAGATAGGTCGTGTCGTTTACGCCAAGATATGGGCTGATACAGTCCGCGCCGCCCAAATTTCGTATCAGCGAGGAGATCAGCCCTGGCGAAATTTGCGCGCGGGCTACGTCGCTTACGAGCACGAGCTCGCTATCTACGAGTTTCAGAGCGTTTTTTAGTGAGCTTTGGCGATTTGCGCCGCCTGGGACGAAGTGAAATTTTAAATTTGCAGAGCCGCATTCATCTGCGCCGCATCCGACTTGAGCTTTAAAATTTTCCGCGCCCCGCGGCTTGCTTGCGTCGTTTAGATCGTCTGCGCCGCATTCGATCCCGCCCTGCTTGCTTTGAAATTTATACTCGCTCGTGCCGCGCTCCGCGCTTTCGCCGCGCGCCGAGGCCAAGCTGCACGCATAGAGGCGCTCGCAATAGTTCACGTCCTCCTCGTTTACGGCGATTATGATTTTTTTAAATGGGTGCGCCCGCGCAATGCTCTGCGCGACGTATTGCCAAAGCGGCAGCTCGCCCACGCGCAGCCACTGCTTTTTGACGGGGAGCTCAAACCTACTCGAATCGCCAGCGGCGAGCAAAATCAGCGATATATCTTTCAAATTTTATCCTTGAAATTTTGTTACGAAATTATACGTATTAAAAATGAAAGCAAAATTAATCGCGGCCTGCGGACTAAAATATCTTAAGTTTAGGCGTAAATTTACGCGGCGCGGCGGTAAAATTTCAGCCTGCGTTACGAAAATAAACGCAAAAGTAAGGATTAATGAAATTTGTTATATTATACGCGCATTTTTAAGAAGCGAGGCGAAAATGACCGAAAGCTGCGTATCACAGATCTATTTTGCAAAAAAGGGCGAGCCTACGCCGCAGATGAGAGAGGTCGCGCAAAGCGAGCGCATGGACGTGCGGGCCTTGTGCGATCTCATCGCGCAAGGAAGAGCGATCATCCCCGCAAACGTTAATCACAAAAGCCTAAAACCCGTCGGTATCGGGCGCGCGCTGCGGTGCAAGATCAATGCAAACATCGGCTCCTCGGGCACGACGAGCGATATTAAGGGCGAGCTGGAAAAGCTCGAGGTCTGCTTAAAGTACGGCGCCGATACGGTGATGGATCTAAGCACGGGCGGCGATTTGGACGAGATCCGCGCCGCGATAATCGAGCGCTCGTCCGTACCCATAGGCACGGTGCCGATCTATCAGATGATCCATGAGCTAGGCGATATTAAAAATTTAAAAACGAGCGCTATTCTTAGTACGATCGAGAAGCAGGCGCGGCAGGGAGTGGATTATTTCACGATTCACGCGGGCTTTAAGCTCGAGTTTATGCCGCTGCTGTCCCGTCGCAAGATGGGTATCGTAAGCAGGGGCGGCTCGCTGATAGCGTCGTGGATGATGAAATTTCACAAGCAAAACCCCCTCTACGAAGCGTTTGATGAAATTTGCGATATCTGCGCCGCCTACGACGTATCGCTATCTCTGGGCGACGGCTTGCGCCCGGGTTGCTTATATGACGCGACCGATAGGGCGCAGCTTAGCGAGCTTGAAATTTTAGGCGAGCTAGCCCTGCGCGCGAATGAAAAAAACGTGCAGGTGATGATCGAGGGGCCGGGACATATCCCGTTTAACGAGATCGAGCTTAATATGCAGCTAGAGCGCAAGCTTTGCCGCGACGCGCCGTTTTACGTACTTGGTCCGCTTCCGACCGACATCGGCGCGGGCTACGATCACATCAGCTCGGCTATCGGCGGGACGATGGCTGCGTATTGCGGCGCCAGCATGCTCTGCTACGTGACGCCGAAGGAGCATCTGGGGCTTCCCAATGCAAAAGACGTCAGAGAGGGCATCATCGCGCATAAGATCGCCGCTCACGCCGCGGACGTCGCGCTGGGCAAAGCGGGCGCGATAGAGCGCGATCACGAGATCAGCGATGCGAGGTATAATTTTGATTGGAACAGGCAGTTTGAGCTTAGCTTCGATCCTGCGCATGCGCGCGAGCTGCACGACGAGAGCCTGGGCGATGAAATTTATAAAGGCGCGGAGTTCTGCTCGATGTGCGGGCCGAAATTTTGCGCATATAAAATCAGTAGAAATTTAACCGAAAATAAGGAGAAGGAATGAGTAAAGACGAAGTCTTAAATTTGCTTAAAAGCGTGATCTATCCGGGCTTTTCTAAAAGCATCGTGGATTTTGGATTTGTAAAAGAGGTCGAGATCGGCGATAGAATTTTCGTAGGGATCGAAATCCCCAGCGCCAAGCCTGAAATCGCAGCAGAGCTCAGATCGACGGTGCAAAAGGTACTCGGCGCGGACGTGGAAATTTTAATCAAACAGCCCAAGATCGCCGAGGAAAAGAGCAACTCTCGCAGCGGCAAAAATATCGCGCCGCAGATCAAGCATTTCGTGATGATCAGCAGCGGCAAAGGCGGCGTAGGCAAGAGCACGACGACGCTAAATTTAGCCATCAGCACAGCAAAGCTCGGCAAGAGGGTAGGGATTTTGGATGCCGATATTTACGGGCCGAATTTGCCGCGAATGCTAGGCGAGGATAAGACGCAAGCAAGCGTCGTGGGGCAGAAGCTAAAGCCGATCTTAAGCCACGGCGTGGAGATGATGAGCATGGGCGTGCTGATGGAGGAGGGCGCGAGCCTCATCTGGCGCGGCTCGATGATAATGAAGGCGATCGAGCAGCTGCTAAAAGACGTGGCGTGGAGCGATCTGGACGTGCTATTTTTGGACATGCCTCCGGGTACGGGCGATGCGCAGCTTACCTTGGCGCAGAGCGTGCCGGTGACGGCGGGCGTGTGCGTCACGACGCCGCAGACGGTCGCGCTGGACGATAGCGCGCGCGGGCTTGATATGTTCGAAAAGCTCCACATCCCGATCGCAGGCCTTATCGAGAATATGAGCGGCTTCATCTGCCCAGATAACGGCAAGGAGTATGATATCTTCGGTCGCGGCGGCGCGCAAAAGCTGGCGCAGCGATACGATACCGAGGTAATCGGCGAGATCCCGATCGAGATCGCTATCCGCGAGGGCGGCGACAGCGGCAAGCCGGTAAGCTTCTACGCGCCGGATTCTTTGAGCGCGAAGCGCTACGAAGATGCCGCGCGCAAGCTGTGGGAAAAGATCGAGAAGATCGACCGCGAGGAGCTGGCGGATAACTCCGCGATCCAGCCGGTGATGGACGGCAAGAGCGCCTGCTCGAATTAGTATTTTAGCGGGTGCGGCGTCAAATTTTGCGTGGGATTTCTCGTAAATTTTGCAGATTGAAATTCAACGCGGAATTTAATAGTTTGGAATTTTACGCCTAATTTCGCTGCAAATTTTATAATGCTCGCAAAATTTCGGTATGCAAATCCGTCATAGAATTTTGCTAGTAAATTTAGTGGGTAAAATTTAACGCGGGTTTCGCGGCTTGGGATTTCGAGCCGAATTTTGTAGCTCGAAATTCTGCGTTAAAATTTTGCCATAAAATTTTTGTATATAGAATTTTGTGCAGAGTTTCGTAGCATTAAATTTCGAGCTAGAATTTTATCCAAGCTCCGTTGCGTGAGATTTTAGATAAAATTCTAAGCGTGAAATTTTGCGGCGGAAGTTAAATTCCAAACGGACAATTCAACGAGGTAAAATTTGCCGTAGAATTCTGCTTTGGAGTTTTAGATGTAAAATTTTAAGCATAAAGCTTTGCCGCGGAATTTTAAAATGTGAAATTTTATCGCTAAAACTTTGTTTTAAAATTTTAAGATGGGACAAGGAAATTTCTCGCGCAGCTGAAATTTAATTCGTATAGGCTGTGGAAGCTAAAGCGGCAAAACCCCTAAGCCTAGGGCTTTTAGGTTTAGGGATTTTACTTTTATACGAAATAAGAAAGGTCGGTAATGAGGTTTTTGATTATTTTGGTGTTTGCATTTGCGGCGTTCGCGCAAGAGAGCAATATGCAAAAATGGGCGAAAGAGATTACCGCGGACGCGCAGATCCCGCAGGATAAGTTTTTGGCGTTTTATCTGAATAAAGATGAGCCTAAGAAAGTGGTTTTCTCTGAAAACGTCGATCGCATCAGCGTCAATTACGAAGGAAATTCATTCCATGAAATTCCGTCTCCAAATCTTATGGCGTATTGGGTCGGTGAGTTTAATTTCGACGCAGATGTCGAAAAGATGGTGCTAGGAGATTACGGCTGGTCTACGCTGGTAATCGCCGTGGACGGCACGGATGTGCTAGGTGGGACATCTAGCAATCAAAAGCGCCCGCTTACGTATAAATTTAGCAAGGGCAAGCACAAGATCGAAGCGTGGTTTTTAAATGACGCGCATTCTAGCGAGCTTTTCGTAGATTTTAAAGATGTAGAGCCCTTTTATCGTCAAAAGGACGCCGTAGCCAAGATCCCTGCGAATGACTACGACCTGTGGCTGGGCGCGATCTATGAAAGCGCGCAGATGAATAATCGCGTCAAGCTAAATTTAGCCAAATCCGCTAAGCCTATCGTGTTGCTGCTTAGCTCGTATCGCGCCGTGGAGTGGGAGATCTCAAATCCGCAAAAGAATGAAATTTTAGCCGTGTTAATTTACAACCCCATAAGTAGCGTCCGTGGCGTAAGCGGTGCGCTTTACGTCGAGGACTACAGATACACAGAGGCTGCGGATGGGCTTAAATGCGAGTGCATCTCGGGCAATGTCTTTCACTGCGACGGCAGCGAGATTTATGATATGAACGGGCGCGTAAACGGGATATTTGGCAGAGGCCTGGGGGCATTTGCCGGTAAGCACGCCGTAAATTCCTTAGACCTACCGGGGCTTGTTATTACTCCAAAAATTTTAGACGAAAGCAAAGCTCGCCTACTCTCGGTAGAAGCTGACCGCAAGAAATGCGAAAGCACGCCGATGGATGATGTGTTTAGGTAAGATGAAATTTAAAATTTGGAGGAAAAAATGAGTAAAATTTTATATAATTTTTTGATTGATTTGTATTTTATGGGAGAAAGATATGGCTGATAATACGAAAGATATATCTGAAAATCCTAGAAATATGCTTGAAAACTCTAAAAATATTATTGACGAGCTAAAAGAATTTTATGAAAAAATTTCGCCGATTTTGAAATTGACTTCCTTAGTGGCGTCCGCATTTTCTATTATTATAAGCTTTATGTTCGCTATGACCTATATGAGAGATAATGGCTTTTTTAGTTATGAAATTTTTAGTATAAATTTTATGTGGATTTTCTTGCTTATGGGTATATTGTTTGTAATAATTCATGGGCTTTATATTTTTGGTGCGTATTTGCGTATAACCCCGAATCATCAAAGAACTAAAAAGCAAACAATTCAAGTAATTAAAAATCAAATAATTACAACATCTACAATATCTAATAGGTGTGCTCATATTGTCTGCATTGACATAAATATATTTTTAATTGTATCTTTATTTTTAGCGTGTTGTTATATATTATATAATAATAATATCTTTGTATATTTTATAAATGTTTACTTTGTCGTATTGCTAATAACTTTATTTATTGCATGTGTTCTTTACGTTTATAGAAAAGACTATAATATAAGAATAATTGCTTTATTTATTGGGATTGTATATATTGTAGCTCCATTTATCATTCTTTATTTCAAAGAATTGCAGGGGCTTAATTTTAGTTTTAAAGTATTTGCCCCCATTTTTTTCTCTTTGAAATCTTTATAGTTGTTATTTCGTGTGTAGCTAAAGATATCAAAAGATGGTGGTTTGCAGCGTTTAGCGTGATATTTATTGGTATACCTTATATATTATTTTTATCCGCAATTCTATATCCTGAATTGCTTGGGGATATTTTTAAAAAGGCTTTAAAGTCTATAAGCTTAGCTTCCGATAATGTTGAAATTTATCTGAAAGATAAAAATGAATCCATTATTAGTGGTAAGTTAATTTTCGACGATGGCAAATATGCCTATGTGGAATTTGACCGCACGGTTAGCAATTGCGGCGATGTCGGCGATTCTTGCATTAAAACTATAAAAAAGAAAGTTCCTAGCGAAGATGTTAGCATTATTACCGGAGTTAAAAAAGATACTAAAGCAAGTGTTCCGAAATAAAACTACAAGAAGCCAAATAATCTAAAACAAAATAATCAAGAATTTAAAAGCGCGTGTTTTCGCTTTTAAATTCCATTCATGCGCCTTTTCAAATCCCCTTTTAAATTAAATTTAGCTATACTCTCGCGCAATTTTGCGATTAAGGATTAAATATGAAAGAGATTAAAAGCCTAAGCGAGCTGCGAGCTTTTGCAGATAAAGTTCGCGCTGAAAAGGGCTATCGTGATCCGATGATGTGGGCGGTCGGGCGAGTATTTAAGGGGCGCGCGGAGGGGCACAAAAGCTTAAGCGCAAATTACGCGCACGTAAATTTTAAAGATGGGCTAACAAGCGCAGCAGTGCTAATCCATGCTCTAACCGAATGCGGCGAGGTCGTGGATTTTAGCGGTAGCGAGTGCGTCCTTCCGCTAACGCACAAAGCCCTAAAAAAGGCGATCGAGGTTTTAAAATTTCTACAGCCAGACGCCAAAGAGGGCGCGCACAAAAATCTGCAGGTGCTGCTTGCGGTTAAAGAGGCGATGAAATCAGACGAGCACGCGAGCTTTTGTGCTAGCTTCATCTTTGAGGATGCCGCGCCAAAAAGCGTCGAGAGCGTCTATCTCAAGCTTTACGCGCTTTCGCTAAATCTCTGCGAGCCGCGCACGCTCAATCTAGACGGCGCTTTTAGTGTGCTTCCGAACGTCGCATGGGATGAAAACGCCCGCCCGATCGAGCTTTGGTGGCTGCGTGAAAACGAAATTCTTTTAAAAATGCAAGGTCGCTATCCTCGTATCATAAGCGTCGATAAATTTCCGCGCTACCTAAGCCACGTCGTACCGCCGCAAAACGTGCGGATTTTAGACGATGCGAAGGTGCGTTTGGGTGCGCATATCTCCGCGGGTACGACCGTGATGCCGGGTGCTGCGTATGTAAATTTCAACGCAGGCACGACCGGTAGCGTTATGATCGAGGGGCGCGTCAGCAGCTCGGTCGTCGTGGGCGAGGGCAGCGACATAGGCGGCGGCGCATCAATTTTGGGCGTGCTAAGCGGCACCAACGGCAATGCCGTGAGCATCGGCAAGCACTGCTTGCTGGGCGCAAACTCCGTCACGGGCATTCCGCTAGGCGATCGCTGCATCGTGGATGCCGGTATCGCGGTACTTGAGGGCACGAAGGTTTTTATCGCGCAAAAGGATCGCGAGGCGCTAGCAGCGCTAAATCCAAGCTTTGCGTTTGATCGTGAAATTTATAAAGGGCTTGAGCTTGCTGGGCTTAGCGGTCTGCACTTCCGACAAAATAGCCAAAGCGGGCAGATTACGGCAAGCATTAGCAAGTGTGCGATCAAACTCAACGCGGAACTGCATTAAATTTATAAATTTAAACGGCGGGCGCGGATTGGCCGGAGCTTTTCAAAGCTGCGTTAAATCTATAACTTAAACGGCGAGTTTGAAAAAGATGCGGATGATCTCGTCGCGCGCCGCTTTGAGCGAGTATATGCGATCCGTCGCAAAATTTCTACTCATAGAATTTTGGATGGAATTTAAAGAATTTTTATCGCGATTTAAAAATTCCTAGTGATAATTTGCGGAATTTATGCCGCTAATTTAACGCAAGTAATTTTGGCGGCTAGCGGATTTTTGCCGTGTAGAGGATTCTTAGAATTTCAAAAATAGATTGAATTTAAAATTTGAATATGATAGATTTCAAATAAAATTAGGAGATGAAAATGAAAAAATTTATACTCGCTGTATTTGGCGTATTTATCTGCACTGCGGCGCTTGCAAGCGATATAGACGCCGAGCGCTGCAAATTTTTGGCAGACGCTGTAAATGGGCGCAGTCACCCAGAGACTGAAGATATAAAGTTGGGCGCGGCTACGTGCGAAGGCGATAAATTTATAGTTTCCATGACCCTAAAAAACGTAATTTGGGATAAAGTAGATCCCAAAATCAAGCAAAATTTTGAAAGCATTTTGCGCGCCAACAGGCAAAAGGACGTCTGCGCGATGATGAAAGCGGGCGGTCTAAATCGCATAGGCGTACGAGAATTTCTGCAAAGCGGCGAAAAAATCGCCGATCTGACCTATACGCGCAAAGATTGCGGCTTGGAATAAAATTTCAAAGGAAATAAATAATGGAAGTGCCTCAAGCGGCGTATAGCAGAGATAAAATTATCGTTCGCACCGGTGTGATCGGTATCGTTTCAAATGTAATTTTAGCGGCATTTAAGGGCGTCGTGGGGCTGATTTCGGGCTCGATCGCGATCGTGCTTGATGCCGTAAACAACCTAAGCGACGCACTTTCATCCGTCATTACGATCGTGGGCGTGCATCTTGCTAGCAAGCAGCCCGATCGCGCGCACCCCTTCGGACACGGCAGGATCGAGTATCTAAGCGCGATCGTAATCGCCGTCATCATCCTCTACACCGGCGGCGTCTCGCTCGTAGAATCGGTCAAAAAGATCATCCATCCGCAAGCGGCGAATTATAATGTGGTTTCGCTCGCCATCATCGCAGTAGCGGTCGCGGCGAAATTTAGCTTGGGGCTCTATACGCAAAAGACGGGCGAGCGCGTAAATTCCGACTCGCTCATCGCTAGCGGCGTGGACGCCAAATACGATGCACTCGTATCGTTAGCCACCCTCGTAGCGGCTTTGATTTCGCTTATTTTCGGGCTGAGCTTGGAGGCGTATCTGGGCGCGATAATTTCGGCGCTTCTAATCAAAACGGCGTATGAAATTCTGCGCGATACGATCAGCAAGCTTTTGGGTTCGCGCCCGAGCTTGGGGCTTACGAATGAAATTTACGATGTCGTGCGCGGCTTTGAGGGCGTCATAGGCGCGTATGATCTGATGTTTCATGACTACGGGCCCGATAAGATGGTCGGCAGCATCCACATCGAGGTCGCAAGCGATACGACCGCGGCGCAGATCGACGCTCTTACGCGCCGCATCCAAAACGCCGTTTTTGCGAAATTTAATATCATCCTAGACACCGTAGGAATTTACGCGTTTAATAAAAACGACCCGCGCGCCGCCGAGATCTACGAGCATATCAAACAGATGGCGCTTTCGCACGAGTTCGTCTCGCAGATACATGGATTTTATCTCGACGAGGAAAAGCGCTCGATCAGCTTCGATGTTATCGTCGATTTCGCAGCGCCCGATATGGAGGCGACGTTTCGCGCGGTCTGCAAACAGGTGCGCGCGGCGTATCCGAACTACACGCTCATCATCACTCGCGATAGCGATTACAGCGGTTAAAATTTTAAATTGCTCTAGCGGTTTAAATTTAATCGCGCTCGCCTGCGCCCCTTCGGCGAAATTTTAGAATTTTAAGCTACAATAGGAAAAATTTATCGCGGTTTGCCGCTGCGTAAAAGCCGCAATAAACCGCGATATGAAATTTGCGCGCAAAACCCGGCAGAAGCCCGCGCGCAAGGCAATGCAAAGAGAAATTTAAAAGGAAAAATATGGTTGAAATCAAAGATCTAACGATGCGCTTTGGCAAACAGCTACTTTTTGAAAACGTAAATTTAAGCCTCGATAAGGGCAGGCGCTATGGTCTCATCGGTGCAAACGGCGCGGGCAAATCGACGCTACTTAAAATTTTAAGCGGACAGATCGAAGCAAGCAGCGGCGAAATTTTAATACAGAGCGGGCTTAAAATCGGCGTTTTGGGGCAGGATCAGTTCGCCTTCGAAAGCTTCAGCGTCAAAGACGCCGTACTCTACGGTAACAAGCGCCTCTATGACGCCGTACGCGAAAAGACGCAGCTTTACGAAGCGGGCGAGTTTAACGATGAGATAAACGAACGCCTAGGCGAGCTTGAGATGATCTGCGCCGAGGAGGATCCTGCTTACGAGTACGAAACGCGGATCGAGAAAATTTTAAGTTCGCTGGGTCTGAACGACTTCGATAAAAAGATGAGCGAGATCGAGACGAGCGATAAATTTAAGGTTCTTCTCGCGCAGGTGCTCTTCCCGCGCCCCGACGTACTGTTTTTGGACGAGCCTACGAACAATCTCGATATCGACGCCATTTCGTGGCTCGAGTTTGAGCTAAATCGCCACACCGGCACGCTCGTAGTCATCAGCCACGACCGCCACTTTTTAAATCGCGTCTGCACGGACATCCTCGACGTTGATTTTAGGCGGGTGCGCGAATTTAGCGGCAATTACGACGACTGGTTCATCGCGTCCAATCTCATCGCCAAGCAGGCGCAGTTCGAGCGCGAGAAAAAGCTCAAAGAGAAGGCGGAGCTTGAAAAATTTATCGCTCGCTTCAGCGCCAACGCGAGCAAGGCAAAGCAGGCCACGAGCCGTCAAAAACAGCTCGATAAACTCGATCTTAGCGAGCTTGCGACCTCTTCGCGTAGAGAGCCTAGCATTTTATTTAAGCCCGCGCGCGAGATCGGCAATGAAATTTTAGAGCTAAGCGGCGTGGATATGAGCTTCGGCGATATTCAGATTTTGAAAAATTTTAACCTCAAGCTCGCTCACGGCGATAAGATCGGCATCATCGGTCGAAACGGCGTGGGCAAAAGCACGCTTTGCAAGATCATCATGGGCGAGCTCGCGCCGCAGCGCGGCAAGGTTCACATGGGCGCCACGATCGAGCCCGGGTACTTCGCGCAGGATACTAATAATAAAATTTCAGGCGAACTCAAGCTCTACGAATATCTGCAAAGCCCGCAGAATAGGGATCTGGATGAAATTCGTAAATGCCTTGGGCGCATGCTTTTTAGCGGTGCGGAGCAGGAGAAAAGCGTGGGCAGCCTAAGCGGCGGCGAGAAGCACCGCGTGATGCTAAGCAAACTAATGCTGCAACGCCCGAACCTGCTGGTGCTCGATGAGCCCAACAACCACCTCGATCTTGAGGCGATCATCGCGCTTGGCGAAGCGCTGTATAGCTTCGCGGGCTGCGCGATCTGCGTGAGCCATGACCGCGAGCTCATCGACGCGTTTGCAAATAGAATTTTACACCTCAAAGGAGACGGCGAAATCGTCGATTTTAGGGGAACTTACGAGGAATATCGCGAGAGCTTGGGAGCGAGCGATGATTGAGATCTGCGTAAACGGCGAGCCTCTGCAGCTAGCGCAGGATATGAGCGTGAGCGAGTTTTTGCGCTCGCGCGGACATGATCTGCGCTTCGTGGCGCTTGAGCGCGACGGCGAAATTTTAAAAAAAGAGGCGTGGGAGCGCACGCAGATCTCAAGCGGCAAAAAATATGAAATCGTCGAGTTCGTAGGCGGCGGCTGAGGTCGGAGCTTTGGGTTATGTTAAAATTGCGGCGACCGAGGCTTGAATCCGCGTGGAAGTTGCTAAATTTTAATCGGTACGGCGACACAGCGGCTGGGGCTTAAAATTTGCGCGCCCGTCGTTAAAATTTTAAGCGATACGGCGGAGCGGAGAGATAGTGGCGTTTGGGTTTTTAAATTTATTAGAAGGACAGGGCGGTTTGGCGCTTGCGGCGAGATTTTAAATTTTGAATGCGAGCTAGGCCGCGGCGGCAGAACGCAGGAGTTTTAAAATTCGCTCTGCGGCGACTGGGCGTGGAGCTGTAAACTACGTCGGCGCCGCAAGCTTGAGCACGGCTTTAAAATTTACGCCGAAGTTGCGGGCTTTGGGCGCGAGGTTTTAAAATTTACCCCGAGATTTCTGCCGCCATGCACATTGCGACGCATGCTGCGGCGTGCCGCTTTTTCGTCGGTTCGGTTCGGCTTGAAATTTTAAATTTAGCCGCAGCTCGGGTTTATTTGGGCGTTTAGCGGCTTTTAAGTTCGGCGGATCGCTCTAGCGCTTCGCGACTTTAAATTTAACCGATAAGTTGGGTTAATGCGCTAAATTTAGCGGATTTGGCTTGCGCTGTGTATTTCGTACAGAGGCTCTACGATGGTGCCGTATTGGCTGAACGCAATGCGCGCAGTAGGCTTGAAACATTACGCGTAAAAGCACGATGAAATTTTTAGATCAAAATCGCGTGTGATGCGCTCGGTACGCTCCGCTTGCGCCGCAGCTCGTGCCAAGCGTTTGTGCGGTGCGTAGTAGCCGCGCAGATTTCTGCCGCAACCGCGCTGCAATACCGCATAAATGCGCGCTATGTTCGCGCAGGTGCAAGGCGCCGCGCGCTTAAATTTGCGCGATAAATTTAAACGGCAAAAAGATAAAATTTAGGATCAAAATGCAGATAAAATTAAACGGCAAAGCTTGCGAAACGGCTGCGAGCGATCTTGAGGGGCTAAAGCGCGAGGTTAAATTTAGCGGCGAGATCGTCGTGATAAACGGCTATGCGAGCGCGCAAAACTGCGAGCTAAAGGCGGGCGACGAGCTCTTTTTGCTCGCGCGCGGTGCGGAGCTATCGCCGCAGGAGCTTCGCGAGCTGATGCTTGCTCGCAACGCCCCTTCGGTAAACGAGGCGCTGCAAGGCTCGCGCGTGGCGATCTGCGGGCTCGGCGGGCTCGGCTCCAACGTCGCGATCCTGCTTGCGCGCGCGGGCGTGGGCGAGCTCTTTTTGATCGACTTCGACGTCGTCGAGCCGACTAACCTGAACCGCCAGCAGTACGAGATCGGCGATCTTTACAAGCCCAAAACGGCCGCTCTGCGCGAAAAAATCGCGCGCATAAACCCGTTCGTGCGCGTGCAAACCTTAAACGAGCGACTTACCGCGCAAAACGTAGCCGAAATTTTAAAAAACGAGCGTATAATTTGCGAGTGCTTCGACGACGCGGCGGCGAAAGCGATGATTTTCGACGCGCTCGGCGGCACGGATCGCTTTTTGATCTGCGCTAGCGGCATGGCGGGCAGCGGCGGCGCCAACGAGATCCGCACGACGCGACTCGGCAAAAACGTCTTCGTCTGCGGCGACCGCAAAAGCGCCGCAGCTCAGGGCGTGGGGCTGCTTGCGCCGCGCGTGGCGATCTGCGCCGCACATCAGGCAAACGTCGCGCTTAGGCTGATTTTGGGCGAGGAGGGCTAGCTTGGCGCTAATCGCGCGCTTCGGCGTTTCTAAATTTACGCGCCTTTGTGTATTGTTGCTAAATTTAAGCCTCGCGCGATTATTTTTGAGAAGCGGCGAGCGTTTCAGCGGCATACGGCGCGCGTTTTTAAAACGGCGTAAAATTTACTGCGCGCCGCGTAAATTTAGCCGCGCCGCATAAATTTAAAACTGCGCTCCGCCGCAAAATTTTAAACAGCGCTTTGAAATTTTGCGCCGTCTGTCTGCGAGATAAAATTTGACGGAAAATTTTAGATTTCGATGCGGCCCGTGCGGCGCGTTAAAATAGCGATAGAAACAAGGCGTACAATCTGCGCCGCAATCTCGCGCTGTGTATAATGCACTGCGTGCGCCGATATGCGCCATTTGCGCCACGTATCAAAACGAAAATTTAAACTAAAGAGGATAGAATGGATGATAAACTGATTTTAGGCGGCAAGGAGTTTAGCTCGCGCCTGATAATGGGCTCTGGCAAGTTCGATCACGCGATGATCGACGCCTGCGTGCGGCACGCGGGTTGCGAGATCGTCACGCTTGCGCTGCGCCGCGTAAACGAAAGTAAAAGCCGCAATATCTTGGATTTCATCCCTCGCGGCGTCACGCTGCTGCCGAATACCAGCGGCGCGCGAAACGCCGAGGAGGCGCTGCGGATCGCACGGCTCGCGCGCGAGCTGGGCTGCGGCGACTTCGTAAAGATCGAGATCATAGGCGACAGCAAGTACCTTCTGCCCGACAACGCCGAGACGATCAAGGCCTGCGAGGCCCTGGCGCGCGAGGATTTCGTGCCGCTTGCCTACATGCACGCCGATCTGTGCGTCGCGCGCGATCTGGTAAGCGCAGGGGCTGCCGCCGTGATGCCTCTGGCCGCGCCGATCGGCTCCAATCGCGGGCTGATGATGCGCGGGATGATCGAAATTTTACTAGATGAAATCGACGTGCCGATCATCGTAGATGCGGGGCTCGGCGCGCCTAGCGAGGCCTGCGAGGCGATGCAGATGGGCTGCGCTGCGGTGATGGTAAATACGGCAATCGCTACGAGCGGGGATCTGGCGCTGATGGCGCGGGCGTTTGCGCTCGGCGCGCAGGCGGGGCGCGATGCCTATCTGGCGGGGCTCGGCGCCGTTTCTAAGACAGCCAGCGCAAGCTCGCCGCTAACGGGATTTTTGAGGTAGCGGTTAAAATTTTAAACGCGCTTGGTTGCGCGAGCCGTGTTTTTTTGCGCTGAATTTGCCTTTCTTGGGTTTGTATAGATACATATCGCGCAAGCTCCAGGTAGCAGCCGATAGATGCGGCGTGAAATTTTAAAATTTCGCACGGCGCAGTATGAAATTTTAAAATTTAACGCAGCTCAAATTTACACGCGCAAGCGTGCGGCGTAGAATTTAAATGAAAATTTAAAAGGAAAATTTTAAAGATGAACAAAACCGGCTATCTAGCGGGCATGGAGGATATCGGAAGCGAGATAATGCAGCGTACGCTTGCTCTGCGCGAGGGTTTTTGCGAGGAGGCGAGCGAGGCTGACGTGCAAAGGGCGATCGGCGCGAAAAACAGAAGTCTGCACGATTTTGCAGCGCTACTTAGCGTGCAAGCTGGCGAGCATTTGGAGCAGATCGCGCAAGCCGCAGCGCGCGAAAAAGCGGCGCATTTTGGCAGCAACATCGCCGTTTTCACGCCGATTTACATCTCAAACTACTGCGACAATCTGTGCGTTTACTGCGGCTTTAACTGCAAAAACAAAATCGCGCGCGCAAGGCTCGATGAGGCGCAGCTAAAGGCGGAGTTTGAGGCGATTGCGGCGAGCGGGCTAGAAGAAATTTTAATCCTCACCGGCGAGAGCGAGAAAAACAGCCCCGTGCGCTACATCGGGCGCGCCTGCGAGCTCGCGCGGCAGTATTTTAAGGTAATCGGCGTCGAAATTTATCCGCTAAACTCCGCCGACTACGCCCATTTGCACGCTTGCGGCGTCGATTTCGTCACCGTTTTTCAAGAAACCTACGATCCCGCGCGCTACGCACAGCTG
This sequence comes from uncultured Campylobacter sp., assembly GCA_963522285.1. Taxonomy (GTDB): domain Bacteria; phylum Campylobacterota; class Campylobacteria; order Campylobacterales; family Campylobacteraceae; genus Campylobacter_B. Next base: position 3,013 of record CAUQWV010000005.1, on the reverse strand, counting down.
CATCTTGCGGGTAACAAGCGCGTTTTTGCGTATCGCTTCGCAGCCCAAGAGCGCGCGATTAGAGGCGGTATGCGCGGCGTGGGCTTTGCGGCGCTTTTGGGGCTCGGAGACTTCCGCCGCGATGCCTTTGCTACGGGCGTGCACGCGTGGCTGCTTCAGCGCAAGTACCCGCGTGCCGAGATTGCCTTTTCGGTGCCGCGCCTGCGCCCGATCATCAATAACGACAAAATAAACCCGAAGGACGTCGGCGAGCGCGAGCTGCTGCAGGTGATGTGCGCGTATCGGCTGCTGCTGCCAAGTGCGCAGATCACGATCTCCACGCGCGAGAGGGCGGGCTTCCGCGACAATGCGATTAGGATCGCGGCGAGCAAAATTTCAGCGGGCGTAAGCGTGGGTATAGGCGGACACAGCGAGCAGAGGGGCGACGAGCAGTTCGAGATCAGCGATGCGCGCAGCGTAAGCGAGGTCTGCGAGGCGATCCGCAGCGGCGGGCTGCAGCCGCTGATGAGCGAGTATATCTATGTGTGAGAGCGCGGATATGCGAGCTTACGCCGCGAAACTTCGGCACGAAAGGCTTGCTTTAGCGGCGAAATTTTTAGAATTTTATGCGGCGAAATTCTGCGCTCGCATGGGTAAAATTTGCAACGCCTTTTTAAGAGGCAAGATTTGCGGTGCGCTACTTGCGAGCAAATTTTGCGCGGCTAGATGCAGCAAAATTCGTAGCGCAAAATACGGCGCTGAGTTTTGCATTGCCGTACATGGCGATAAAATTTATGGCGTCATAACGGATGATAAATTTTTTGGTGCCGCGCTAGCGAGCGTTAGAAATTCTGGGCTCAAAAATGCGTGTGTAAATTTGAGGCCTAGGAACACATATGCGGATTTAAAATTTAAAGGCGACGCAAATTCTGAGTCCACGGGCGACGCAAATTTTAAATTTAAAAACGGCGCGAGCTTCAGGTTCTTATGCGGTGGCAACGCAAGGTCGTTAAAATCGAGGAACTTTATGAATGCTTTAAGCTTTAGCGATGTGGCGGAAATTTCAGCTCTTATTCGGGCGGGCGAAATTTTGAAATATGGCGTGACGGTGGGGATTTCGGCGTTCGCTCTAGCAAGTAAAATTTTAATTCCTAGCGCTACGGGCAAAATTTTAAGCCTCAGTGCTGTGCCGCGTACGGATTCTGGGCTAAAGGGGGCAAGCAGATGCTAGATTTAGAGCTTGCTTTGCGCCTTACGATCATCACAAATCGCGCGCTCTGCGGCGGCGAGGCGGCGCTGCTCGCGCGCATAGCGGATTTTGCTGCGGCGGGTGTAGGCGAGATCGTCGTGCGCGAAAAAGATTTAGACGAAGCGACCTATGCAGCGCTGTTTGGTAAAATTTTACTCGCCTGCGAGAGTGGGTTTTGCGCGGATACAGCCCGCGCGGACGGGATTTTTGCAGATGAAGCTTGTGCTGCTAAATTTGGTGAGACCCAAGCTTTCGCGGGCGGATTAGACGCAAACGCGGCCTACTCGGATGAAATTTCGCTCTGCGAGTGCGATGCAGACGAAGTTTCGCCAAAAAAGCTACATTCGGGCAGCGGCAGGAACGAGCTTTGTGCGGATACAGCCCGCAGGCAGGGTGCCGCTACGGATGAGGCACGGTCTAAAAATTTCGCTTGCGTTTTAGATGAAATTCTGTCTGAAAATTTTATCGACGCTGCAAACTGTGCGAATGATAGCACGCTGGGTGAAATTTCGCTTCGCGGCGCCGCAAGCGAAACGAAACTAGCGGCAGAAAGCGTACGGGGCACAGAAAATGCGGAAAGTATGCAGGGTGCGCAAAGTACAGAAAATGCGAATGATATGCATAGTGCAAAAAATGTGGGGGGCTCACGAAGTGCGCAGTACACGGAAAGCTCGGAAAGTATAGAGGGCGTAGAAAATTTACAGAGCGTAAAAGGGGAGGAAAACTCGCAGGGTGCGAAGGGTGCGCAGAGCGCAGAGAGTGCAAGGCGCCCGCCTGCGATCTTTGTGCATAATTTTGCAGATTTTGCGCTGCGGGCGGGCGAGAGAAATTTATGGCTGCCGCTCGGGGTTTTGCGGAGCTTTAGCTCGGCGCACGGCGCGGAATTTTTGCGCGCAAATTTCAAAAAACTGGTCGCTTCCTGCCACAGCGAGGCGGAGGCGCGCGAGGCGCTGGAGCTGGGCGCGAGCGCGATATGTCTGAGCCACATATTCGCGACCGATTGCAAGGCGGGGCTCGCGCCGAGGGGGCTAAATTTGATCCGCGCCGTACGCGGGTTTTACGACGGCGAAATTTACGCGCTGGGCGGCATAACGCCGCGCAATCTCGCCTCCGTCCTACGCGCGGGAGCCGACAGGATCGCCGTTATGAGCTCTGCGATGGCGACGCGGGACGCGAGCGATTTCATAAGAAAATTTAAGAAATGAATCGATCCGAAAATGTGGTTCGTTTCTTTTGCCGCGCGCCTTGCTGTCGTAATTGCGCTGTATGCGGCGCGATGCAAAACACATTTTAAATAAAATCAAAAACGCGCGAAACGGACGCGATTTATTGCGATTTAAGCCCGAAGTTATAAAATACGAGCGATTTAAGCTTAAGGATATTTTTTGGATAAAGTGCGGTTTGAGAAATCTAAAAAGCCTCTAAACGAACGACGTCGGACTTTCAAGCAAAAGCTTCGAAAAGGCGCTAGCGCTGACATCTTTGACGATGCGGATTTAAGCGATGCAACGGATCTCAGCTCATTAAATTTAAACGATACAAATTTGATTAGCAAAAGCTTTAAAAATGCGAATTTTAATCCAGCAGACCCCAAATTGCAAGCCAATTATCTTTGCGCCGCAAATTTCCGAGATAGAAATTTAAACGGCACGAATTTAAACTCAAAAGATGAGGTAAAATTTCAAAATTTAAACCCTGGCGGTGTTTCATCGCGGGGCGTTAAAACTCGTGATTACGATAAAGAGCCGATAATCATAAAAGACCACGCTATAATTTTAAATGCTA
>CAUQWV010000004.1:0-174794 GCA_963522285.1 uncultured Campylobacter sp. | reverse complement strand
CCCGGCACCCTGCCCCCCCCCCCCCCCCCCCCGCCCCGCCCGCCCCGCGCCCCCCCCACAAGAATATCGCCGTATTTTCTAAATGAGGAGTTTTTATGAAAAACGTATTTTTAGTTGCCCTTTTGGGTGGAATTATGGTGCTATTTAGCGGTTGCGCTAGTATTATTAAAGGCGGAGGCGACGAGAGCTTTACCTTTAAATCCGATCCTACGAGCGCACAGGTTACTATACTGGACTTGAAAGATGCCAATAAAACTATCGTCCAAAACCATACTCCTTTTAGCATTGCGCTACATAAAAAACATGCGTTTTTTAGCGGTGGAAAATATTGGGTGCAAGTTACCAAACCTGGTTATAAAGATATCGGTTTTGAAATTAAAGGCACCGTAAATGGTTGGTATGCAGGGGGTAATCTGATATTTGGCGGACTTCTTGGCTATCTGATTGTTGATCCTGCGACAGGTGCTATGTGGAATTTGACCCCACAGTTAGCTAAAGATGAAAAGCAGATTGAAGCCAGCGAGGGGGTAATTACCATAAAGCTTTTGAGTGATCTAAGTAATGAGGATCAGGCTAAAGTAAGGGCAATGAAGCCTATGGAATACAAGTAGCGCTACTAAATTTAACTAGGTAAAGCAAATGATTTTTTTTAAATGCTTTACCTAAATCAAAAGAATGAGATATGGAGAATTTAGGATTAATATTGGGGGCAAAACTTCTAGTTGGTTTTTTAGTTGGGGCTATAATATCGGTTTGTCTAAAATTTTATTATTGTGCTAAAAATATTCAAATGCCTGAAAATACTATAGCAAAAGTATTTGGTGCTACGTTATTTTACGCTCTGTTTTTATTGGAGGCATTATTTGCCCTCGTCGTTTTACTTGTGCTATATACGCTGGACTTAATAGTGTGTTCGCTTAAAATTCCATTTAGGGTAATTAACCGAACGGATTTCGCGAGATTTTATTATCTCCATTTGCCGATAGCCACGATAATAGTTGTAGCTATAATGTTTCTGGCGCCGGCATTAAATTCTATGAAGTGAAAAGGATAAAAAATGAAAATTTTAGTAATTATTTTGCTGTCTATTACCGCAAGCTTTTGTTATGGAGAATGTGATAGTTTTGAATGCCAAATTAACGCTATTTTGAATAAGTATCCAAATTATAATAAAGAAGCAATGCAAGAGCTTACCGCTCTTGCGCAGCAAAATTCTGAGAATTTGCGAATTATGCAAAATATGGGACCCGTGGCTTTCTATGATAGAAACTATATGCCAACCAATAAAACCAGAACTAAACAACAAGAAGCTCAAGATAATCAACAAATTATGAAAAGATTAGCTAATCTAGGCATAGGCGGCACAGAGGCACAAAATGCTGCAGCCAATGTATTAGCTTCTAGGGCTACAGCCCAAGAAAGGCAATTGATTGATTTACAAGAGGAAGAATTGGATTATATGCAAGTAAAAGCTCAACAGGAATTTGATAATGCTAAATATATTAACAAATTGCGAATGCTTGAGGCCCTTAATACGCCGACTCTAGCTGATATAGGCTATGGAAGCAAAGGCGGATACTCTATGTCTCCAGAGGAAAGAGCTGCTTATATTAGAAAGATGACTGGCGATCCTTTGGCTCAAGCGTCTGCCATATCAGAAATCAATGCTTTAAATAGCAGATTAGATGCCGATAGAGATAGACAAACTGCGGAATATAATCTTAAAAGATTTAAACTGGCTGAGAGCAGAAAAGTCAATACTAAAAAACGCGAGGATATAGCGGTTGCTTTAGTTACCGAATTTCAAAACAGATAGAATTATATCGTTTTGACGAGGAGCCGGATCTTAAATAGAAAATTTTAAAATCTTGTAATTCAATTGTAGAGCATAAAACTTTGTTATCATCGGCTATATACTCTTGCTTACAATCCGCCCGCATTTTTATAACTGCTGTTCGCATTCTAGCGTTTATATACCTATAGGCACTTATTTTTTTGTGCTCTGCTCTCATAATAAGGCAAAATTTTGAAGCTTTGATATAATTTACAAGGTAAGTTTTGCGCGAAGGTAAAATTTATTCATACCCCTAGCTCTGCTTTGCCCGCGCTCAGCAGCCTTATCACATCGCATGCCGTTACGCAAAGCAAGAAAGCGGATATTTCGCGGCGCTTTTGTCCGTGAGTGCGGCAAGGAAAAAGCGATAAGCTCCTAGAAGCTTTGCGCGGCATCCTCTTTCAAAAACCGCTTGTTTATGAGCGAATTTTCGATGTCGGGGTGAGCTAGAATGATTAAATTTTTCATATTTTTCCTTTAAAATTTTGGTGTGGGGCGATAAAATTTGCCGCTAAAATCGCACTTAGAGCTCCGCTTTGAAATTTCATTTTCAAATTAGCGACGGAATTCTAAGATAAAATTTCAAAGCGAAATTTTAATGCCGAAGCTTCGGCGCTTAAATTTGACGCCGAAATTCCATAGCAAATTTCAGTGCATAAATTTTATATTAAAGCTTAGCGCCCAAATACGCCGGAGCTCTATTTCAAACGCTTGCTTGGCGCTTTATTTCCCCGCAGCTAGCAGATCTGCAAGCACCTTTGCGGCATGATCCTTTGCCTTGACGCTTTTATAGACCTTTAAAATTTTGCCGTCCGCACCGATCAGAAAGGTCGAGCGCACGATGCCCAGATACTCGCGCCCGTAGTTTTTGCGCACCTGCCACGCACCGTATAGCTTGGCCACCTCGTGCTGCGGATCGCTCAGCAGGATGTGCTTTAGGCTCTGCTTGGCGATGAAGCCTGCGTGGGATTTGGCGCTGTCGGGGCTGATGCCTACGATCACGCAGTCTGCGGCGATAAAGTCATCGTATGCGGCGCTAAATTCGCACGCTTCGGTCGTGCAGCCGGGGGTGTTATCCTTGGGGTAAAAATACAGCGCGACCCTCTTGCCCGCGAAGTCCTTTAGCGCGACGCTCGCGCCGTCGGCGTTTTGCAGCGTAAAAGCGGGTGCCGCATCTCCTGCTTGCAGCGTGATTTTGCGCTCGCGATCTTCTGCGCTAAACTCGTCTTCGATCTGTGTTTTTCTCTGCATATCGTGTCCTTTTTTGAAATTTTCGGGCTCATAGCCCAAGTTGCGGCTAAATTTTAATCTTTTTTCATAAATTTATCCTTGTTTGGATGAAATTTCGCCCCGCGCCGCAGCCGCACGCGATCGGGTGGATCGCAAGCGAGATCGTTCCAGACAAGAGCGGGCTAGGGGCTTGCTTTGCGGCACGCGTAAAAACATTTTGTTGCACATGCCTTGAGGTAGTATGGTACGAGAGCGCCTCGTATCTATTGCGCCACGCAAATCCGGGTTCCTCACAATAAAAAACAACTCTTCATTTTTACAACCCCTCTTAATCTACTTTTAGCTTTTTGACGATATGATTCTGCAAATTTTAACAAAGGATACAACATGAAAACGCTCGTGATCTTATCGCATCCCAATTTCGCCGCCTCGCGCGTGAACAAAGCCCTATCGCAGGTCGCAAAGGGCGCTGCCGGCGTAGAGGTGCGCCATTTGGAAGGGCTTTACGGCACCGATACTGCGCGCATTGACGCCCGCGCAGAGCAAGACGCGCTACGCGGCGCGGATCGTATCGTGTTTTTGTACCCGCTGTACTGGCTAAACGTGCCGCCTATGCTAAAAGCCTATATCGATATCGTCTTTTCGCACGAGCTGGTGGGCTCCGGCGCGCTTAAGGGCAAGGTCTTGCAGCTTGCGCTAAGTGCTAGTACGCCGCTTAGCGAGTACTCTAAGCAGGGTACTATCGGCTTTAGCCTGGATGAAATTTTAACGCCGCTTAAGATCGCAGCAAACTACTGCGGGATGGACTTTGTTGTGCCGTTTGTCAGCAGCGGATTTGAGCCGGGCGAGTTTGGCGACGATGCCCTAGATGCCGCAGCCGCACGCTTTGGTAAGCTTTTGCGAGGCGAGTTGAGCCCCGGCGAGTATCAAATTTAGCAAAACAAATGCCTGCTACCCGCGGCTACGGGCTAAAATTTTACAAGAGTGATTTTATTCGCGGTATCTACGCCTTTTAACGAGCCGATCGGTAAAAGCTCAAAAAACGCTCGGGTTTAGGGCGAGGCGGTAGGTTCGATGATCTGTCCGTGCTGCTGCTATCTATTGGCGGGCGCAGTTAGTGTGTGCCGCTATGATCTAGATCGGCGCATTCTTGGTGTGGACATCTACGTGAGGATCGGTCGCTACTGCGTAAAGCGGCGGCGTGTCACGAGCGCGTAAAATATGAAAGCACATCGCTATAAGCGAGTAGGCAGAGTGAAGAGGGGTATGCGTTTCATAAATATATCGCGCGTGGGCTTACGTGCTGCATAGATGCAAATCCTGCGCGAAACGCGCACTGCGGCAAATAGGGTAAGACCATTCTTGGTGTGATTGGGGCTGGATGTCGCGCGGGGTGTATCTGCGCGCATGAGAGAAAAGAGCGCTTATAGCGCGATTTGAGCTGCTACGAAATTTAATTTATCAAAAGAGATTTTTGAAGAAGGAGCAGAATTTATAAAATTTCGCTCCTTAATTTTGCGATGTTTAAAGCGTGCACATCGTTTCGCGCAATGCAGGATTATTTTACGCCGACGATGATTTGAGTAGCTTTGATGATCGCGGTTACTTCGTCGCCGACTGCTAGCGCCAAATTTTTAACGGAGCTGTTTGTGACGATCGCGCTTAAATTTTCGCCGCCTGCGGTTCTGACATCGATTTCAGCATTGATTGCACCATCTTTAACGGCGCTAATTTTGCCCTTTATCTGGTTGGTCGCGCTTAAGCGCAGATCGTTCTCGCCTTTGGAGATGATGACGCTTGGGGCTTTAAATAAAAATACCGCCTCTTTGCCTGCTTTTAAATCCAAAGTTTTTTCAGAATCAACCGTCACGGTCGCTTTTAACACGTCGCCGCCTCTGGTTTTAGCTGTGATTAGCGAATTTACCGCACCTGTTTTTACGTCGCTGATTACGACGTGAAGCTGATTTCTAGCACTGATTGCCATTGTTTCTCCTTGTAAAAAATTACGAGCAATGTTAGCGGCAAATCCTTAAATGAAATTTAAAAATGCTGCGTGTAATAAACTAATTTGATTTGTTGCGAATTTATATTAAGCTCACTTTTTAAATTCCTAGCTTGCATTATGAAAAATAGCGTTAAAAAATAGATGAAATTCTAAATTTGCATATATTAAATCGGGTTATTTTCTTTGAAATTTTATTCGCTTTTTATAAAATTCTGCGTTTTTTAGAGCTCTGACGCAAAATTTAGGGTTTGTTTTATGCGCACCTGCGAAGTGTACATCCAGATGAAAATTTATCTCAAATTACGCCTGGTAAGGCTTTAAGAGCGCTCCGCTTACGCCTGTTCGCTGAATTTTACGCCTCGCGCGTCGGTTCTCTGGGTGGATTTTGCTGAACGAGGCGATTTTACATTTGCTTTAAAATACAGCTAGCGGTGCGCCTTGAGCGCAAAATTTCAGTGCACCTTACTTTGCAAAAAATCGCGCAGAATCATCGCGTGGTTGCAGTGCTCGTCTTTTGCGGCGTATAGCAACGTGACGACTGGCTCGTTTTTAACCTTTTTCAAAAACTCCGCCACAGCGGGATTTTGCTCAAGTTCGGCTAGGTAAAGCTCCTTAAAATGAGCGAAATTCTCAGGCTTATGCGCGAAAAGCTTGCGTATTTCTGTGCTAGGCGTTATGTCCTTTGCCCACATATCGAGCTCCAGCGCATCTTTTTTTACGCCGCGCGGCCAAAGTCTATCGCAAAGCACCAAAAATCCGTCGTTTTCACTCAGTTTTTCATAAACGCGCTTGATTTTAAATTTTGGCATCTTGACTCCTTTATTTTAAATTTACGCCGCAAAATCTCGTATCAGTATCGCAAACGGCGTGCTTGCGGTAAAATTTTTATAGCGCCTCGCGCTAAATTTAATCGTCGCGAAAAATTTTCAAACATTTCGAGATGAAATTTTGCGCATTTTAAAGCTTATAAATTTAGCGTCGCCTAAAAATTTTTAACCCTCTTACGACAAAATTTTACGCGGCTTGATAGGCGGGATAAAATTTTAAAATCGCATCTTTGCCGCCCCGTCGCAGCCGCATGATAAAATTTGAAATGCAAGGCCGCATAATGAGAGGCGACGCTCGCTCATATATCGCAGCGCGATAAATTTGAAATTCTAACGCGCCGCCTATCGGATCGCGGCGCCGTAAAGAGGTGCAAGTAGAGGCGCGGCGATACGAAATCCTCGTTAATCTTTAATGAAATAATCGCCGTCGAAGCTTACGAGCGAGTACTTGCGCTCGCCCCCAAGCGCCTCTACGAGCTCCGGTACGCTAAGAAACGTGAGGCTGTCGGCACCTATAAATTTGCAAATTTCATCCGTGCTCATATTTGCGGCGATCAGCTCGCGCACACTCGGAGTATCGATGCCGTAGCGCTCGGGATACTTTAGCTCGGGGCTTGCGATACACATATGCACGCGCGCTGCGCCCGCATGGCGCAGAAGCTCGACGATCTTTTTGCTCGTGGTACCGCGCACAATGCTGTCGTCGATCACCGCGACGCTCTTGCCGTGCAGTGCCGCGCCGATCGGATTTAGCTTGAGTTTGACCTTCAAATTTCGCACCTCTTGCGTCGGCTCGATGAAGGTACGGCCGATGTAGTGGTTGCGCACGATCGCCATCTCAAAAGGGATTTTGCTCTCTTGCGCGAAACCTAGCGCCGCCGGCACGCCGCTATCGGGCACGGGCACGACGAAATCAGCCTTTAAACCCCCACATTTTCGCGCGAGCGCAGCGCCCAGTTTTTTTCTGACTTCATATACGTTTTTGCCCTCTACGACGCTGTCGGGGCGCGCGAAGTAGATGTATTCAAACGCGCAAATTCTAGCCTCCGCGGCTTTTAAAATTTCAAGCGAGCTGAACTCATCCTTGCCCTCTTCGAAGATCACCATCTCGCCGGGCTTTACGTCGCGGATGAACTCGGCTCCTACGAGATCAAACGCGCAGGTTTCGCTCGCGACGATATAGCCGCCGTTTTTGAGCCTGCCGATACTGAGCGGACGCACGCCGTAGCGATCGCGCACGGCAAACATCTTTGAGCGGCTTAAAATCAGAAGCGAATACGCGCCCACGCACTGATTCAGAGCTTCGACGATGCGGTCTTTTAGATGCTCCTGCTTGCTGCGTGCGATGAGATGCAGGATATTTTCGGTGTCCATGCCGGATTGAAAGATCGCCCCCTCGCTTACGAGCTTGCGGCGAATTTCGTCTTTATTGATCAAATTTCCGTTATGAACGATCGAGATCTCTCCAAGAGCGTAGTTGCCCGCAACGGGCTGCGCATCTTTCAGGCTGTCTGCGCCCGCGGTGCCGTAGCGGTTGTGACCGATCGCGATGTTGCCCTTTAAAATTTCAAAACTCGCGGGGCTAAAAACCTCCGTCACGAGCCCTGTGGCTTTGATCGTTTTGATATGATGGTTGAAGCTCGAGCTGATGCCGCTTGCCTCCTGGCCGCGGTGCTGCATAGCAAAAAGCCCGTAATACGCGGTTTTAGCCGCACCTTCAGAATTTATGACTCCCACGATTGCGCACATTTTCTAACCTCTTAAATTTTATTTTTTAGAAATTTATCTATATTCTGTTTTATCATTGACGGCTCGCCGTCCGGCATTTTGCCGACGCCTCATCAAATAGATCGGCTGAAATTTTAAACATCTCGGCGATATTCGCTCCATCTTTGGCGTAGCTACCGAATAGGCCGACTTTGTAAATTCCAAAGCTTTCAAGCTCGGGCTTTAGCTCGCGCAAAAAATTTAAAATTTCATCTTTGGTTGGCATTTTTTCCTCTTAAATTTAGCCGCAAAGCCTAGATTCCTAAGCAGTCGTCGATGCTGTAAAGCCCGCTATTTTGGGACGCAAGCCATACCGCCGCCTTTATCGCGCCTCTGGCAAAGGTCGCGCGCGAAGTCGCTGTATGATTTAGCTCGACGAACTCGCCATCGCCGTAAAATCCCACAGTGTGGCGCCCGACTATATCGCCGCCGCGCAGCGACATCACGGCGATCTCGTCCTTGCCGCGCTCGCCGATGAGCCCGTCGCGACCGCTTACGCGCACGTCCTTTAAGCTTAGCCCGCGTGCGCTCGCGGCGCTTTCCGCAAGGCTCATCGCCGTGCCGCTCGGAGCGTCTTTTTTGTGGCGGTGGTGCATCTCTAAAATTTCGCAGTCAAAATCGCGCAGGCTCCTGCTAGCAAGCGCTACGAGCTTGTTTAGCACCGCGACGCCCAGGCTCATATTCGTAGCGTGCAGTACGGGCATCTTCGCGCCGCATTCGCGCAGTAGCCGCTCACCCTCATCACCCAGAGCCGTTGTGCCGATGCAAAGCGGCTTTGGATGCGAAAGCGCAAATTTCATCAAATTTATTGCGCCGTCTCGGATCGTAAAGTCTATCACGACGTCGCAGCCGCTAAAAAGCTCGTCGTAGCTGCTTACTACGGCGCAACTCGGCGTATAATCAAGCGGAGCGACCGTGTAGATCACGCTTGCTCGCGCCTGATCGAAATTTTTCAGGCACTCGTAGATCATCGTGCCCATTCTGCCGCTTCCGCCATGGATTCCTATATTTATCATCGCTCATCCTTTAAATTTAGTCCACTTAGTATAGCCAAATTTTGCTTACGCTATTTTTCAAGACCCAGGTTTAGCGGGATGAAGCTGTTTTGTTTAAGCTCGGCTTCGCTCGGCTTTTTGATCTCTATGCGAGAGGCGCTTACGCCGTGCTGCACGAGTGCCGATTGTACGGCGGCCGCTCTGGCAAAGGCTAACTCATCAAGACGGGAGCGAGTAAATTTCTGCGCGCTTATCAGCTCCTCCATCGCCTCATCGCCGCTAGCTTTGATGCCGTATTTGATCTTAAGCGCCGCTATGGCTTCATCCGTAGAGAGCCCCTGTTTATTGGACATCAGCGTAAGCGTGTTTTGAAGCGAGCGCCTTTGAAACTCGTGGGTATCGAGTTTTTCGTTATATGCGGAGTTTAGGATGATCTTAAGTTCAGGCTTAGCTTTTGCGACCTTGGCTAAATCATCGATTTTAGAGCTTTCGCTGATTAAAATTTCACTGCTCGCCGCCTCAAAATCGATACTTTCCAGCTTTTTCGTATCCACGCCCGCGATCTTTCCCATAAATCTAAACGGGCTTAGCACTATGTCCGAGAGCAGCTTTTTGATCGCGCCCCAAACGAGCGCGCCGTAGCTAAATTTCGGATCGCTCAGCGTGCCGCTTAGAGGTAGGCTAAGATCGATCTGATCATCGCCGTCCTTTAGGATCGACACGACTAGCCCGATCGGAAGGCTCAGCGCGTCCTTACTCTGCACCTCTTTGCCAAGTTCGAAGCGGTCCAAATTTAGATCGTTGCTTGCGTTTAGCTTGCCGCCTTCGATCTTGTAAGCAAGTTTTAAATTTAGCTTACCGCCTGCGATTTCGTTACCGATATATTTGGCGGTATAGGGCGATGCGGGCGCAAGCGGGATCTCCTTTAAAACGACGTTTATGTCGCTTTTGCGTTTAAAATCCATCGGATAGGCGTGCGCCGTGATGCTTGCCAGCCCGCTTCCGCTTACGAGCGAGCTAAACTTAATATCCGCCGCCCGCTTCGGACTGATCTCGCTGATGCTTGCTTTCATATCGCTGATGCGTAGTTTAAAGGGCGTTGCTAGACTCTCATCGGTGAAATTTGAACTTCCGCCGCTAAGCGAGATATTTTTTACGCTCCACGCAAAGTTTGCCTTGCTTTTTGCGGGTCTGCTAGGCGCAGCTTGGGCGGGCTTTGCGGCCTGCTTTGCCTGCGTGGCGGGTTTTATCAGCGAAGTTAAATTTAAACGTCTGTCTTTATTTAGCGAGATATTTACTGCGGGCGAGCCAAGGGCGATCTTATTTAGCACGAGAGAGTTTGGGCTCAGCGCGATTTGTGCGACATTTAGCGACGCAAGAGAGAAAATTTTATCCCTACCCGAGCTTAACGCCAAGCCTCTGCCAGATAGCTTCGCTTCGAGCGAGAAGGCGTTTGAAAGCTTCACCTGCCCTTGTGTAGCGAGCTCGCCGGCGATGGAGCCCGTGATAAATTCCGCCGCGTATTTGTTAAAGACGCCCAAGTTCGGCGCTTTTAGGCTGAAGCTCACGCCTACGTTAAGCGGCGCGATGCTAGCCTTGCCGTCCGCGCTAGCCGTGATTTCGCCCGTGATAAGGCTTGCTTTGATACCGAAAGGCTCGGCGAAATTCGAGCTTAGCCCGCTTAGCGTGGCGCTGAAATCCTTGATCTCGTGCACGTTGTTTTTAACGATAAAGCTCTCGCCGATCTTGGCTTTTGCGCCCATTACGGAGGCTTCGCCGATCTTAAATTTTAAAGCGGGGCTTTTGGAGGGCTTTTTAGAATTTAAATTTGCGCCGCTTTCTGTAGAATTTGCGTCCGCTTGGCTTACGGCGTTAGAGCTCGCCGTTTTTTTGGGGCTTGCAGGATTTTTAGAAATCGCGCTTAAAATCGCCAGATCGTTTATGCTTTTCGCGCCGTCGGCGCCCACTTCCGAGTTGAAAAACGGCTCGTTTAGTAAAATTTTATCCACGCCCAGATTTAGATCCGCGACGTTAAATTTCACTCCCTGCACGCCGAAGCTTTCAAATCCGCTAAAAATTCCGTTTTTATTTGCGATTTTGGAGTTTGAAATTTTAGCAAACTTCAGACTTGCGCCGTTTTGCGCGCCCTCCTTGTCGTAGCTAAATGTGCCCAGCTCGGTTGCGGCGAGTGAAATTTTATCGCTGCGCGCGAGCGTAATCCGCGTATCTGCGATATTAAAGGCGCCAAAGCCCGTATGAAGGGCTGTATCGTTACCTTCGGCGTTAAATTTCAAGAAATTCTCCGTGATTTTAGTGTCGTTTGAAACGACCGAAATTAGCGGGTTTACAAAGCTTGAGCGGTTTAGATCTACGCTTTTTACAGCGGAGTTTAGCCGCAAGTTTGCCCCAGTTTTATTAAAATCCAGCGCAAAATCCGTGACCTGCGCGCCTTCAAAGCCTGTGGAAATTTTGGTTTCGTTCATATCGTATTTTGCGCCCGAAACTAGCACTTGCGGGATCGCTACTGCGCCTGAAATTTCATCCGAAACGTCCGTATTTAGACTGAAACTCGGGATTTTTAGCGAGCCTAGCGAAATTAAGCTTTGATCTTGCAAAATTTCTAGGCTCTCAAGCTCGAGCTTTGAGTTTTCAAGCGCAAATTTTATATTTTCATCAAGGCTCAATCGGTAATTCAGCGTGGCGGAAAGAAAGCCGTTCTTAAGCCGCACGCCGCTAGGATCGAGGTATGATAGCCAAAACGGATCGATTTTCAGCCGTTTAAGAGCTATTTTACCATGCAAGCGCAGAGGCGCCAGATCGATCGCTCCATCGAAACTCAGCGAGTCGTATGTACGCGAAACGGCGCTTAGATCGTGCTCGCCGATCGTTTCGTCTTTTAAATTTAAGCCATTTATCTCGTAATTCAGATCGGTCGAGATGAGCGAAAACGGCCTTTTCAGGGAGTTATCGACGTAGCCTAGAGAGCCGCGCTCGATCTTAAAATTATTCAGCGTGACGTTGAAGCTGGAGTTTTCATCCTTGCTTTCGCTCTTTTGCTCCGAAATTAGCGGCTCGAAATTGAAGGTGCCGTTTTGCTCGCGCTCGACATGGAATTTAGGCGATTTTAGGTGCAAAATTTCTACTGCGAGAGTCTTTTTAAAAAGCTTTGAAAAACCGATTTTTAAATTTATCTCATCGGCGCTAAACAGCGGCTTAAAGGTGCTAAGCTCTGGCTTGGTGACGTTTAGCTCGTAGGTAAAGGGGTTAAATTTGGCGTCCTGCACGCTAAAGCTTGCTCTGCCCTCTAAAATTTTAGGCAGCGCCTTTTCGATAAAAAGCGGCACGCCGAAAAAGCCCGCGAGCACGTAAAATAGCGCAAATCCGCCCAAGCCGCAAGCAAACTTACGTCGGTGTTTTATAAAAAATTTTTTCATTTTTCCGCTCATTAATTTTGATAGCGTAAAATTATATCCAAAAATTTCGTGCAAAGGGTTAAAATTTGCTGGTTCACATCTGCTGCTCGGTCGATTGCGATTATTTTTTGCGCCGCTTAAAAGAGCTCACGCAAGAGCCGCTAATAGGCTATTTCTACGATCCAAACATCCACCCCTACGGCGAATACGTTCTTAGAATGCACGACTCAAAGCGGGTTTGCGAAAATTTAGGGATTAAATTTATCCCGGGCGAGTACGATTTTCAGGGTTGGCTACAGGGTGCGCGCGGGCTTGAAAACGAGCCAGAAAAGGGCGCGCGCTGCGAGTTTTGCTTTGATTTTCGCATGCAAAAAACAGCCGAGCTCGCGTTAAGCCTAGGCGAGCGCAAAATCACTACGACGCTTCTTATGAGCCCCAAAAAATCGCACTCCCAGCTTTGCGCCTCGCTACAGCGCATTTGCGAGCGCTGCGGGCTGGAGTTTATCGCACCCGATTTTCGCAAAAACGGCGGCACGAACGAGCAGTTTGCGCTCGCGAAAAAAGACGCGCTGTATCATCAAAACTACTGCGGCTGTATCTACGCGCTCGCGGCGCAGCGGAATGAGCAGCGAAAGACCGAGCGGAATTTGGGCGGAAGTTTGACGGCGGATTTGAGGCGAAATTTAGCCTGCGATGCTGAAATTTACGAGCTAATGTCGCCGATTGATCGCCAAATTTTGCCCGCTTCGGTAGAGGAGAAATTGAAATTTTATAAAAAGCTTTGCTCGCTCGAAAAAAAAGGTGTGAAATTTAGCGTGCTGCGCGATCGGTTTTTAAACTACCGCTTGTTGCGCGCATGGATTAAATTTGACGGCGAGGTCGTGCCTTCGTTTGTGCTGCAAGGTTCGCATTTTATGCGCGAAAACGTGAAGCTTAGCGTGGAGCGGGAGTGCGAAATTTTTTGCAGCAATAAGGGGGAGATTAAAATTTTAAACCTGGCGAAATTTAACGAAATTTCAAGATCAAATTTCAAAAGCGTATCCGAAATGCTAAAAAATCCGCCGAGTCTCGCGCGTCAAAATAAAGCTCGCGCCGCCCTGTGCGCTGCGGGCTCGCTCTCGCCGATCATCGTCACGGACGAGATAAGAGCCGCCAAAGTTCAAATTTACGGGCTCTCGCGCATATTTTTAGACGTTAGGGAAATTTTAGTAAGAATTTGATAAAATTGCAAGATTTTTAAATAAAGGCAGATAATGATAGATATAAACGAAATCCTCTCCATCCTACCTCATCGTTTTCCGTTTTTGCTGATAGATCGCGTCGAAGAGCTCAGCATAGGCGAAAGCATCAAGGCCTATAAAAACGTAACCTACAATGAGCAGATCTTTCAGGGTCACTTCCCGGGGCACCCGATCTATCCGGGCGTAATGATTATCGAGGGCTTAGCGCAGGCAGGCGGCGTACTGGCGTTTAAGAGCATGGAGAAAGACGGCGTCGATCTAAGCGACAAGGTCGTGTATTTTATGAGTATCGATAATGCTAAATTTAGAAACCCGGTTCGCCCCGGCGACAAGCTTGAGTATCGCATCAGCGTAATCAAACATCGCGGACGCATCTGGGTGCTAAAGGGCGAAGCTTACATCAACGACGGCGCCACATTGGCCGCACAGGCGGAACTTCAAGCGATGATAATGGATAAATGATGGCTAAAGTTCACCACACGGCGATCATCGAGGATGGCGCGCAGATCGGAGCCGAGGTAACGATCGAGCCGTATGCTTTCATAAGCGCGCAGGCTAAAATTGCAGACGGCTGCACGATCAAGCAGGGCGCGCGCATCATCGGAGATACTCAAATCGGCGAGGGCTCTAAAATTTTTTCATACGCGATCGTGGGAGAGATCCCGCAGGATATGAGCTTTGAAGATGGCGAGCGCACGGGGCTAATCATCGGCAAAAACGCTACGATACACGAGTTTTGCACGATCAGCTCGGGCTCGCATAAGGGTGACGGATTTACGCGCATCGGCGATAATCTCTTTATGATGGCGTATTGCCATATCGCGCACGATTGCGTGCTGGGCAGCAACATAATCTTAGCCAACAACGCTACGCTCGCAGGTCACGTCGTAATGGGCGATTATGCCGTTATCGGCGGGCTTACCCCCGTGCACCAATTCGTCCAGATTGGCGAGAGTTGCATGATCGCAGGGGCTAGCGCGCTTAGTCAGGACGTGGTGCCGTTTTGCCTAGCCGAGGGGAATCGCGCCTATATCCGTGGGCTAAATTTAACGGGTATCCGCCGCCGCTTCGATAAAGAGACGGTCGAGACGATAAATCGGGCGTATAAATTTTTATTCAACCAAGGCACGGGCTTAAAGGAGCAGGCGCAAATTTTATTAAACGAAACGAGCGATCAAAACGTGCGCAAGATGTGCGAGTTTATAATCAACACGAAACGCGGGATTCCGCTAGATAAAGGTAAAATTTAATGGCAAATAAGTGCAGTTTTTGCGGTGAGACGGGCGCGGACGGGCGTCGTATCTATCCTAACGACGACGGTACGGCGGCTATCTGCAGCTATTGTATCGATATGGCATACGCCGCTATCCACGGCAGCGATGGCCAAAATGAGGCGATACAAAATCAAAATAAAGAGATCGATTTCGAGGCTATCAAGCCAAAGGCGCTGATGGAGGTGCTAAATCGCTACGTCATCGGCCAGGAGCGCGCTAAGAAAATTTTTAGCGTCGGCGTTTACAACCACTATAAAAGAATTTTCAGACAGACCGACGCGAAAGGCGACGATACCGAAATTTCAAAATCAAATATCTTGCTTATCGGACCTACCGGCAGCGGCAAGACGCTTATGGCGCAGACCTTGGCGCGATTTTTGGACGTTCCGATCGCCATTAGCGACGCTACGAGCCTAACGGAAGCGGGCTACGTCGGCGAGGACGTAGAAAACATCCTCACCCGCCTTTTGCAAGCCGCGGACGGCGATGTAGAGAAGGCGCAGCGCGGTATCGTATTCGTAGACGAGATCGATAAGATCGCGCGAATGAGCGAAAACCGCAGCATCACGCGCGACGTAAGCGGCGAAGGGGTACAGCAAGCGCTGCTTAAGATCATCGAAGGAAGCGTCGTAAATATCCCTCCGAAGGGCGGCCGCAAGCATCCAAATCAGGACTTCATTCAGATCGATACTACTAATATCCTATTCGTCTGTGGCGGCGCGTTCGACGGGCTAAACGAGATCATCAACCGCCGCATCGGGCAGAACGTGCTGGGGTTTAACCAAACCAAGCGCAGCAAGAAAGAGAGCTTAAATTTACTAAATATGGTCGAGGCCGACGATCTGGTGCATTACGGCATAATCCCCGAGCTCATCGGGCGTTTGCACGTAGTGGCTACGCTAAATGAGATCGACGAAAAGGCGATGGTTAGAATTTTAACCGAGCCGAAGAATGCGATCTTAAAGCAATATCAAAAGCTTTTCGCGATAGACGGCGCAAATTTAAAATTTGACGACGACGCGCTAAGGGAGGTCGCGGGCCTTGCGATCAAGCGCAAAACGGGCGCACGCGGACTTCGCAGCATAATCGAGGAGATCATGATCGATATTATGTTCGATCTGCCTGAGCTTAAGGGCTATGACGTCATCATCTCTAAAGAGGTCGTAGACGGCGTATCCAAGCCGATACTTGTAAAACAAAATTTAACTGCATAAAGGGGATAAATGTTACTTGATTCGATTCTAGGATTATTTTCTAGGGATATGGGTATTGATCTAGGCACGGCAAACACGCTTGTGCTGCTAAAAGATAAAGGCATCATCATCAACGAACCGAGCGTCGTCGCGGTACAAAACGAACGCTACGGCAAGCAAAGGATCATCGCCGTGGGCGCCGAGGCTAAAGAGATGCTCGGGCGCACTCCGGGCGATATCGAAGCGGTGCGCCCGATGAAGGACGGCGTTATCGCAGATTTTGATATGACGGAGAAGATGATTAGATATTTCATCGAAAAAACTCACAAGCGCCGCTTTTTCGTAAGTCCGCGCATTATCATCTCAGTTCCTTACGGACTAACTCAGGTCGAGCGTAAAGCTGTGCGAGAAAGTGCGATGATAGCGGGCGCGCGCGAGGTTTATCTAATCGAAGAGCCGATGGCTGCTGCGATCGGTGCAGGCCTTCCCGTAAATGAAGCGCGCGGCTCGCTGGTCGTGGATATCGGCGGTGGTACCACCGAGATTGGCGTCATCTCTTTAGGCGGCATCATCAGCGCCAAATCCGTTCGCGTCGCGGGCGATAAGATCGACGCAAGCATCGTTAATTACGTCAAGGAAAAATATAGCCTGCTTATTTCGGAGCGTGCGGCCGAGGAGATCAAGATCAAGATCGGTACGGCGGTGCAGCAGCAAAAAGATCTTACATACACGGTCAAAGGAAAAGACCAGATCAGCGGGCTTTTAAGCTCAGTCGATCTTACGAGCGAGGACGTTAGAGAGGCGATCAAAGACTCAATCAGAGAGATTGCCGATGCGTTAAAATTTGTCCTTGAAAGCATTCAGCCAGAAGTCGCCGCCGACATCGTCGAAAACGGCGTCGTGCTAACGGGCGGCGGCGCGCTTATTCGCGGATTAGATAAATATCTAAGCGACACCGTAAAGCTTCCGGTTTTCGTCGCGGACGAGCCGCTGCTTTGCGTCGCAAACGGCACGGGAAAAGCCCTAGAAGAGATCAAATCGCTAAAACAAGCGGCAAATGACTAATCTAAAACTCCTCCTCGTCGCGGTTTTGCTGGTAGCCGTTTCGCTTACTTTCGGCTCATATATCCACGGCAAATTTATCGGATTTGCAGGAGGAATTTTAGAGGTTTATTACGGCGTAAGCGATCGGGTAAAAAGCGCTGTGAACGAGCATTTTAACCAAGCAGAGACGATCAAGGCTTTGCGCGAGGAAAACGCCGAGCTAAAAAAATCGGCGATGCTGCTTAGCACGTTCGCAGGCGAGCTGAATAAAATTTTGATCGATAAAAACAGCTCCATTTATGAGCCTAAAGTCCAGCTCGTAAAGGCGTTGAGCTATGCAAATTTAAACGACTACAACAAATTCTTCGTAAATTTTGAAAATTTTAACCCAAATAAAATTTACGGCCTCATCAGCGAGGGCAAGACCGCAGGAATTTTAGTAAATAAAGACGGGCGTCCGCTAGCGATCTTACAGCGCGACGAAAAGAGCAACTTCTCCGTTTTCATAGGAGATGCTCAAATTCCTGGCGTCGCAGGCGGCGAAAATAACGAGCTCGTAGTCAGATACATCCCACAATGGCTCGATCCCAAGGTAGGCGATGAGGTCTTTACGAGCGGGAAAGATGAAATTTTCTTTGCCGGCGTGCCGGTAGGGAAGGTCAAAGAAATTCAAAGCGGGAAGCTATACAAAAGCGCCGTCGTAGAGCCCTACGTGAGCTCCGAGATGCCGGCGTTTTTGTATGTCGTTACAAAGGAAAATTGATGCCCAAAAGAGATGATATTAAGACGATTTTGCTGATCGGTAGCGGTCCGATCGTAATCGGTCAGGCGTGCGAGTTCGATTACAGCGGCACGCAGGCTGCCAAGACGCTAAAGAGCCTCGGATACCGCGTAGTGCTAATAAATTCCAATCCCGCTACCATTATGACCGATCCCGATTTTGCCGACGCTACCTATATCGAGCCGATCACCAAAGAGAGCATTTTGCGTATCATAAAGCGCGAGGGCGTCGATGCGATCCTGCCTACGATGGGCGGACAGGTCGCGCTAAACGTCGCGATGCAGGCTTACGAAAGCGGCGAGCTAGCGGGGGTGAAATTTCTAGGCGCTAAGCCTGAAGCGATCAAAAAGGGCGAGGATAGAGTGAAATTTAAAGAGGCGATGATTAAGATCGGAATGGATCTGCCTAAATCCAAGTACGCTTACAATATCGAAGAGGCGATGGCTGCGGCGAATGAGATCGGCTTTCCGCTCATTATCCGCGCTAGCTACACTCTAGGCGGCGCGGGCAGCGGCGTGGCGTATAATATCGATGAGTTTAAAGAGGTCGCGCAAAATGGGCTAGACGTGAGCCCTATAAATGAAATTTTGATCGAAGAGAGCCTGCTTGGATGGAAAGAGTTCGAAATGGAGGTGATCCGCGATCATAAGGACAACTGCATCATCGTCTGCTCGATCGAAAATTTCGACCCGATGGGGGTACATACGGGCGATAGCATCACGGTTGCGCCCGCTCTGACGCTTACCGATAAAGAGTATCAGAGAATGCGCGACGCGAGTTTTAAAATTTTACGCGAGATCGGCGTGGATACGGGCGGCTCAAACGTGCAGTTTGCGGTAAATCCGCAAACGGGGCGGATGATCGTCATCGAGATGAACCCGCGCGTAAGCCGCAGCTCGGCTCTCGCGTCCAAAGCCACGGGCTATCCGATCGCCAAGGTAGCTACGATGCTGGCGGTGGGCTTTAGCCTGGATGAGATCAAAAACGACATCACCGGCACGCCCGCAAGCTTTGAGCCGGTGATCGATTATATCGTGACTAAAATTCCGCGCTTTGCGTTTGAAAAATTCCCAGGCGCAAACCCCTATCTGGGCACCGCGATGAAGAGTATCGGCGAGGTGATGGCGATCGGGCGCAGCTTTAAAGAGAGCATTCAAAAGGCGCTGTGTTCGCTGGAGAAGGGCTACTTCGGCTTCGTAGAGCTAAATTTGAGTGAAAAGGATCTCATCTTCGGGCTTCGCAACGCGCAGCAAGATAGAGCTTTATATATCGCTCAGGGCTTTAGAGCGGGCATGAGCGTGGATGAAATTTACGAGCTTAGCAAGATCGATCGCTGGTTTTTAAGCCAGATCGAGCAGATCGTAAAATTTGAAGAGCGCATCGATATGGAGATCATCAACGACGCGGCGCTTCTCAGACAGGCCAAGAGCTGGGGCTTTAGCGATAAGATGATCGCAAATTTAATCAACAAAAAGGACAATCTGGGCCTTACGCAAAACGATATCCATTTTGCCTGCGCCAGACAGGGCATCGACCTTGAATACAACGAAGTAGATACCTGTGCGGGCGAGTTTGCGGCTCTTACTCCGTATCTGTACTCCAGCACCAACATAACGCCCGCCATCGCAAGCCGTAAAATTTCAAAAGATAATAAAAAAGTCCTCATCATCGGCGGCGGTCCGAACCGCATCGGACAGGGCATCGAGTTTGACTACTGCTGCGTGCACGCCAGCTACGCTCTGCGCGATATGGGGATTACCACGATAATGTATAACTGCAACCCCGAAACCGTCAGCACCGACTACGACACGAGCGATATTTTATACTTCGAGCCGATCGACTTTGAGCACGTTAGAGCGGTCATCGAGGCTGAGAACCCAGACGGCGTGATCGTGCATTTCGGCGGCCAAACGCCGCTAAAGCTCGCTAAACGCCTAAGCACCGTGGGAGCCAAGATCATCGGCACGAGCGCGCGCACGATAGACGTAGCGGAGGATCGCAAGAAATTTAGCGAGTTCATCGCAAGTATCGGCGTCAAACAACCGAAAAACGATACCGCCATAAGCGAAGCAGAAGCGATCGAAAAGGCCGCTGCGATCGGCTATCCGGTGCTCGTGCGCCCTAGCTACGTGCTCGGGGGTCGCGCGATGCGGCGCGTGCACAACGAAGCCGAGCTTAGGCAGTATATGAGCGAAGCCGTGAGCGTGAGTCACCACTCTCCCGTGCTGATAGATAAATTTTTACTTGACGCGACAGAGCTTGATGTGGATGCGATCTGCGACGGACGCGACGTGTATATCGGCGCGATAATGGAGCATATCGAAGAGGCGGGCATCCACAGCGGCGATAGCGCGAGTATCTTGCCGCCGCTTAGCCTAAGCGCGGAGATGATCGATCTGGTAAGTCGCCAAACCAAAGAGATCGCGCTAAATCTCGGCGTCGTGGGGCTTATGAACATTCAATTCGCGATTTTTGAAAACGAGCTTTACATCATCGAGGTAAATCCGCGCGCGAGCCGCACCGTGCCGTTTGTAAGCAAGGCGACCGGAATTCCGATGGCAAAGGTCGCTACCCGCGTAATGTGGCAAGGGGGTCTACGCGAGGCTTTGAAATTTTACGACGAGTTCGGCGCGCTGGTCGAAGAGAAGGGAATTTTAAAACCGCGTATTAAAAACCATATCTGCGTCAAAGAGAGCGTCTTTCCTTTCAACAAGCTTGCAGGCGCGGATCTTATCCTGGGTCCCGAGATGAAAAGCACCGGCGAGGTGATGGGTATCGGCGAAAATTTCGCCAAAAGTTTCGCTAAATCTCAAATCGGCGCTAATAATGCACTTCCAAGCGGCGGCAAGGTATTTTTGTCGCTAGCTGATCATGACAAACCGCGAGCCGTAGAGCTTGCACGCGCGTTTACGAGCGCAGGCTTTAGTATCGCGGCTACGAGTGGCACTCACAAGCTGCTGAGGGAAAACGGCGTAGAGTGCGAGTTTGTCTATAAAATCAGCGAGGGTCGCCCAAATATCGAGGACAAGCTCAAAAACGGCGAAATTTCGCTCGTCATCAACACTAGCGATAGCAAATCAAGCTCCGCCGATGCCGCGAAGATCCGCCAGAGCGTGCTGCGCTTTAGACTGCCGTATTTTACGACGATGAAGGCGGCGATCGCGGCTACGCGCTCGATCTGCTCGATAAAGGACGAATCCGCGCTTGAAGTTAAAACGTTGCAGGAGTATCTAAGCGGTAGGTAGCGCGAGTAGCCTCCGCTAGCGCCGTGCTGCGATGAAATGTTGGGAAGCGAAATTCTGCTACGAAATTAACGTATGAAATTTCTAAATTTTATCGGTAGCACCCCCCATTTTATATGCATAAAATTTTTTTAGGAGATACTATTAAATGAGTGAAGAGACGCAACGCAAGGATTTGCAAGATAAGGTTTGGGCACTGCAAATCGCGTATGAGGCTCGGTAGATGGGGCTTTAATAAGTGCGCAAAAAAGTATAATCTGTTCTAAGCAGATTTATATAAATTTTAAAATCTAGCTCTTCGCCGTCGATTCTATCATTTTAGACGGTTGTTAACTTTGCGACCGTATCGACTCCAAAACAAAATTTGCTCGCGCCGAAGTCCGCAGCGCTTATGCCGCCGCTTCTAGGATCGCTTTTAAGTTCGGTAAAACCGCTGATTACTATCACGCAAAGCCTTTAAATTTTATCAAAATTTTACGCGCGAACAGGCAAGCTGCGCGCTTGCCCTCGCGTTATCGGTGTTAAATTCTATAAAATTTAATGTATGGCGGCAGATTTTAAAATTTACTGCCTTTTTTGCACTTTAACTTTCGGAGCGGTTTTTGTGCCTTGCGCTTTTGCCTGCGGACGCTCGATGATGCGGATATTGGCATTTGAGCGGAGCCTGTCGTTGAACTCGGTGATTGCCTTTTTGCGCTCGGAGGTCACGTAGCCTTCGATCGCCTTGTCTTGCACGCTGTCAAAATCAAGCGTACGAAGTCCTTTTTTGTCGTTTACATAAAACATCTCATATCCGTTGCGCGTAGGAATGATAGGCGAAAATTTACCCTGCTCGACGTTCGTGACGATGTATTTGAGCCCCTCGTCCATTTGATTGGCCTTGAGGGTTCCCTTCATCACATACACGTCGCTTGGGCGGAGCTTCGGGTTGGCGCGGATCTTATCGAGCGGAGCCTGAGATTTCGCGATATAGCGGGTGAGCGTGATGCTATCGAAGGTTGTAAATAATGAGCTATTTTGGCTGTAGAATTTTTTGACATTTTCAGGGGTCGTGCGGTGCTGTACGTCTGCGAATATCGAGCCATAGAGCTTTTCTTCAAGCAGTGTGCGGCGGATATTTGCTTTAAAGTCATCGTAGTTTATACCTTGCTTTTGCACGGCGGTTTTGAGCTGGTCTAAGCTAAGCTTATTTTGATCGGCGATTGCTTTGAGCCTCGCATCGATCTCCGCGTCATTTACCGCAATACCGCGACGTTTAATCTCGGATTGTTGTAGCTTTTGCCCAATTAAAATTTCCATCGCAGCTTGCGGCGAAGCGCCCGTTAGTTTTTGAACTTTGGCTAGTTCGTAGCCGGTGATGGGCTCATTATCTACCACGGCGATGACGCCGTTTACTACTTCGGCATTTGCACAAACGGCACATATCATTGCGGAAAAAAGCAGTTTCTCTATCATTTTTAACCTTTATTTAGTCTTTTTGCTTTATAATTACAAGATCGCGATTATAACATTAAATGGTAATTTTTGCAAAGGAATTTTATGATAGTAACTCGTTTTGCGCCGAGTCCTACGGGATATTTACATATCGGCGGACTTAGAACGGCACTTTTTAGTTATCTTTACGCTAGAGCAAACGGCGGCAAATTCCTGCTGCGTATTGAGGACACTGATCTGAAGCGCAATTCGCAGGAGGCTGCTAAGGCGATCGAAGAGGCCTTTAAGTGGTGCAATCTGGACTATGACGGGCAGATCGTGTATCAAAGCTCGCGCTTCGATCTTTACAAACAATACGTCCAAAAGCTGCTAGATGAGGGCAAGGCATACAAATGCTATATGAGTAAGGACGAGCTGGATGAGCTACGCGCGCAGCAGGAAGCTCGCAAAGAGCGCCCGCGCTACGATAACCGCTATCGCGACTTTACCGGCACGCCGCCTGCTGGGATCGAGCCTGTAGTGCGTATAAAAGCCCCGCTTAGCGGCACGATAGAATTTAGTGACGGCATCAAGGGCGAGATAAAATTTAATGCCGCCGATATTTTGGACGATTTCATCATCGCGCGCTCCGACGGCACGCCCACGTATAACTTCACGGTCGTGATCGACGACGCGCTGATGGGTGTCACGGACGTGATCCGCGGCGACGATCATCTAAGCAACACCCCGAAGCAGATCGTGCTGTATAACGCGCTAGGCTTTAAAATCCCGAAATTTTACCACGTCGCGATGATCAACGGCGCCGACGGTAGCAAACTAAGCAAACGTCACGGCGCTACCGACGTGATGGAGTACAAGCGCATGGGCTATCTGCCGCAAGCTCTGCTAAATTTTTTAGTACGCCTGGGCTGGAGCCACGGGGATGATGAAATTTTTAGCATGGAGGAAATGAAGCGATACTTTGATCCTAACCATATCAGCAAGAGCTGTAGCACCTTCAACCAAACCAAGCTTGAGTGGCTAAACGCGCATTATATTAAAAACTCTGACGACGATGAGCTTGCCATGCAGCTTGTGGAATTCGGCGTCGATATCCGCTCGCACGCGAAAAAACATCTCATCGCCCAGCAGTATAAACAGCGCGCAAAGACGTTAGTGGAGATGGCCGAGGGCATTAAGGTTCTTCTAAGCCGCCCGAGCTGCTATGACGAGAAGGCGTATAAGAAATTTGTAACCGAAAGTTCGCTAAGCTTACTCGCAAAATTTGCGGATACTCTAAGCGCAAATTTAAATGCAAAGGAGTGCGAGGAAAGGACGATGGAGTTTTTGGACGCAAATGGCGCCAAGCTAAAGGATCTTGCTCAGCCGCTGCGCGTTGCGATCACGGGGGGAAGCGTAAGTCCGTCGATTTTTGAAATTTGTGAAATTTTAGGAAGCGACGAAGTTAAAACGAGAATTTCAAATTTAATCAAAAAAGGATTATAAAATGGCTAAAGTAAACGTTGAAGCGGCTTTGAAGTACCATATAGGCGGTAAAATCGGAACGAATGTAAAAACACCCTGCGCTACAGCGGAGGATTTGGCGCTTGCATATACGCCGGGCGTCGCGGAGCCTTGCAAGGTGATCGAAGGTGATCACGAGGCTGCGTTTAAATACACAAATAAAGCCAATCTCGTAGCCGTCATCACTAACGGCACGGCGGTTTTGGGTCTCGGAGATATCGGCGCAATCGCTGGAAAACCCGTAATGGAGGGCAAGGCGGTTTTGTTCAAAAAATTCGGCGGCGTCGATGCGTTTGACATCGAGATCGATGAAAAAGATCCTAAAAAGATAATTGAAATTTGCAAAGCGATAGCGCCTACGTTCGGCGGTATAAATTTAGAGGATATCAAAGCTCCCGAGTGCTTCGAGATCGAGCGCGAGCTACAAAAAGCCGTCGATATCCCCGTCATGCATGACGATCAGCACGGCACCGCGATGATTACGGGCGCAGGGCTAATCAACGCAGCTCTTATCAGCGGCAAAAAGATCGAGGATATGAAGATCGTAGTCAGCGGCTCGGGCGCTGCTGGCATAGCGTGTGCAAAGATGTATCGTAATTTAGGCGCTAAACATATCATAATGCTCGATTCCAAAGGGGTGATCCACAAGAGCCGCACCGATCTTACCGAGCAAAAGAAAGAATTTGCCCTAGATACTGCAGATCGCACGCTAGAGGATGCGATGAAAGGCGCGGATATGTTTTTAGGACTTAGTAAGCCGGGCGTTTTAACCAAAGAGATGGTAAAGATTATGGCACCGCATCCGATCATTTTTGCGCTTGCAAATCCGGTACCCGAAATTTATCCAAGCGAGGTCGAGGAAGTAAGAAACGACGCGATCGTAGGCACCGGCAGAAGTGACTTTGCAAATCAGATCAATAACGTTTTGGGCTTTCCGTATATCTTCCGCGGGGCGCTTGACGTAAGAGCCAAAAAGATCACCGAAAATATGAAAATTGCTGCCGCTCGCGCAATGGCGGATCTTGCTCGTGAAGAGGTTCCTGCAGAAATCCGCAAGATGCTGGGCAAAGATAGCTTAAAATTCGGCAAAGACTACGTGATCCCAAATCCTTTCGATCCGCGCGTATTTGCCGTGATCTCGACGGCGGTTGCAAAAGCTGCGGTAGATGACGGCGTGGCTCGCGTCAAAGACTTCGACGTTGCAGCTTATAAAAAGAGCCTGGAAGCCAAAAAGCTATGATTTTTTGCTCCTGCACGAGGCGAGATTAAATTTTAAGAGGCGTAAATGAAAGATTTGGCTTTACTTACCGATTTTTATCAGCTTAGTATGATGCAGGGCTATTTTTTTACGAAGCCCGATCAGACGGCGGTTTTTGACGTTTTTTATCGCAAAAACCCAAGCGGCGGCGGTTACGCGATATTTTGCGGCCTAAGCGAGGTCGTGGATTATATCGAAAATCTCAAATTTAGTGACGATGACATCGCATATCTAAAAAGTCTAAATTTTTTCAGGCCGGAATTTTTGGAATTTCTAAGAGGCTTTAAATTTAGCGGCGAAATTTACGCTATGGACGAAGGGCAGATCGTATTTCCGCACGAGCCGCTAATTCGCGTCAAGGCAAATATCATGGAAGCGCAGCTCATCGAGACTGCGATCCTAAATACTATAAATTTTCAAACTCTCATCGCCACGAAAAGCTCGCGCATCAATTTTAGCGCTAAGGGTGATTTGGTGATGGAGTTTGGCTTGCGCCGCGCTCAGGGGCAAAGTGCCGGCATCTACGGCGCAAAAGCTGCGATTATAGGGGGCTGCAGCGCTACGTCAAACGTGCTTGCCGCAAAGAAATTCAGCGTGCCCGCGATCGGCACCCACTCGCACTCGTGGATTCAGAGCTTTGATAGCGAGCTGGAGGCGTTTCGCGCTTATGCTAAAATTTATCCGAACAGCACGCTTTTGCTCGTCGATACTTACGATACTCTTGGAAGCGGCGTGCCGAATGCGATTACGGTTTTTAAGGAGCTGCGCGCGAGCGGTCATGAGCCGCTTGGAATCCGCATAGATTCGGGCGATTTGGAGTATCTGACTAAACAGGCGCGTAAGATGCTCGATGCGGCGGGCTTTGAGAACGCAAAGATCACCGCGTCGAATGATCTGGACGAATACGCGATCGATCAGCTCAAACTTTTCGACGCTAAAATCGATAACTGGGGGATCGGCACGAGGCTTATTACGGGCGGAGATAGTTCAAGTCTAGGCGGCGTGTATAAGCTAAGCGGTATCGAAAAAGATGGCGAGATCATAGCTAAGATCAAAATTTCAAACGATCCGCGCAAGATCAACAACCCGGGCTACAAGCAGGTCTTTAGACTCTACGACAAAGATAACGGCATGGCGCTTGCCGATCTGATCGCGCTTGAGGGCGAGAGCATAGACGAGAGCGCACCGCTTGAAATTTTCCACCCTCTTTACACCTACAAGCGTAAAATTTTAACGAATTTCGGCGCGCATAAGCTCTTACGTCCCGTTTTCAAGGAGGGTAAATTCGTAGGCGTGCGCCGCACGGTAAGCGAGATCGCGCGTTTTAGCAAGGAGCAGAAGAGCAAATTTTGGCTCGAGCACCTTCGCAACGTCCATCCGCAAAGCTACAAAGTGGATCTCTCTCAAAAGCTTTGGGATATCCGAAAATCACTCATCAACGAGTGTAACCTAAATTTAAAGGAGAAATATGTTTAAAGTTCTATCGTGTGCTGCTTTGGCGTTAGTTTTGCTAGGGTGCGGCTCAAACCAGCTCCGCCAATCCCCGGATAGCGCTATGAATAAGCAAGCACAGAGCGAAAAAACCATAACTAAAGAGAACGCAAAGACCTTCTATTTCGTCGATGACAAGGGCAAAAAGCTATCGCTTAGCTCAAACGACGATTTCAATACCGCCGTGTTAAAGGACGATAGCGGCAAAAGCTACGATCTTAAGCGCGAGCGCGCCGCCGACGGCATCTATATGGAGAACAAAGACGGAGTGAGCATCCACTTCAAAAAAGGTGAGGGTATAGTGGAGTTTAGCAAATACAAATCCATCCCGATCACCGAGGTCAAATAAATCCTGAAATTTTTGGTTAAATTCCGATTTAGCGCCGGAATTTAACCTCTTTTCCTGCGCTAAATTCGGAGAAAGTCATGTTATTAGGCAAAATCGATTATCTAAATTTGCTCCCATTTCACGTATTTTTAAAATCACTTCCGCTGCCGTCTTATGTTAAAAAATCGATAGAATTTAAAAAAGGGGTGCCGAGCAAACTCTGCGCCGATCTTTATTATAGGCGCATAGACGCCGCGGTAATCTCCAGCGTTGAAAGCCGCCGCGCAAAATACCGCAAGTTGCCTTTGGGAATCGTCGCAAAGCGCGAAGTGCTAAGCGTGCTCGTGCGCAAAAACTCGGCGCCCAGACTCGATCCCGCGTCGATGAGCTCAAATATGCTAGCCCGCGTGCTGGATCTTAGCGGCGAGGTGCTAATCGGCGATAATGCTCTAAAGGCTCTGCTTTCGCAGGGCAAGGATAAATTTTATGATCTGGGTGAAATTTGGCAGCAGCGCACGGGCTTGCCCTTCGTTTTCGGGCGGCTGTGCTGCGTGAAAAACGAAAAAGCTTACGCGCGCCTGGCGGCGAAATTTTTACGTTCGCGCATTAAAATTCCAAGATATATCCTGCAAAACTACGCCATTTCGCGGGGCATAAAAGAGCGTGAAATTTTAAATTATCTAAAATTTATAAGCTACAAAATCGGCGCCCGCGAGGAGCTGGCGCTGAAAAAATTTATCGCCAAAGCCAAAAAATTAAAATTTAATCCGGTTCAAAAGGAGGAACTATGAAGTCTTACATCGACGGCTTGCTGCTAAATTTAAAGCGCGCCAATCCCGGTCAGGAGGTCTTTATCCAGGCATCGACCGAGATTTTATACTCGCTCATACCGCTTCTAAAGCGCGATGAGAGGTATGTGAAAAATAAAATTTTAGAGCGCATTTTAGCGCCCGAGCGCACGATGATGTTTCGCGTCGTCTATATGAGCGACGGCGGCGAGCCCTGCGTGCATACGGGATATCGCATAGAGTTCAACTCCGCTCTGGGCCCTTACAAAGGCGGTCTGCGCTTTCATCCGAGCGTAAATTTGGGCGTTTTAAAATTCCTAGGGTTTGAGCAAATTTTTAAAAATTCCCTCACGGGCCTTAATATTGGCGGCGCAAAAGGCGGCGCAAATTTCGATCCCAAGGGCAAGAGCGACGGCGAGATTATGAGATTTTGCCAAGCTTTTATGCTTGAGCTTCACCGCCTAATCAGCTCCAATACCGACGTGCCTGCGGGCGACATCGGCGTGGGCGGTCGCGAGATCGGTTATATGTACGGCGCATATAAAAAGCTCACCCGCAGATTCGACGGCGCGCTTACGGGCAAGGGGCTAAGCTGGGGCGGCAGTCTCGCGCGCACCGAGGCTACGGGCTACGGATCGGTCTATTTTGCAAACGAGATGCTCGCTACTAGAGGCGATTCACTGCACGGCAAAATTTGCACGATCTCAGGCGCCGGCAACGTAGCGATCTACACCGCCGAAAAGCTCTATCAGATGCAAGCTAAGCCCGTCACCGTAAGCGATTCTACGGGCTTTATCTATGATGCCGAGGGAATTGACGTGGCACTTCTTAAAAAGCTAAAAGAGCAGCTGCGCGTAGGGCTTTGCGAATATATCAAGGAGCGCCCCGGCGCAAAATTTATCCCAGTTAGCGCCTATCCCGCGGGGCGTAACGGCGTGTGGAGCGTGCCGTGCGACGCCGCGTTTCCGAGCGCTACGCAAAACGAGCTTAATCTGCAAGACGTAAAGACTCTCTATGCTAACGGATGTCGCATGGTTTGCGAGGGCGCGAATATGCCAAGCACGCTTGAGGCGATCGATTTTATGCTCGCGCAAAAAGACCTCCTTTTTGGTCCTGCGAAGGCAGCAAATGCGGGCGGCGTGGCTACGAGCGGGCTTGAGATGGCGCAAAATGCGCAGATGGCGTCGTGGAGCTTTGAGGAGGTCGATAGCAAGCTGCGCGAGATCATTCGCCACATATTTCGCACCAGCTATGAAACCTCGAAGGAATTCGGCGCGGAGGGCAATCTCGTGTTGGGCTCGAATATCGCGGGCTTTCGCCGCGTAGCCGATGCGATGCTGGATCAAGGTCTGGTTTAAGCTTAACTCGCTTTATTTTGTCAAAAGCGGTAGCTCGCTTTTAAATTTAAGCTTTTTAAATTTACGGCGGGCTTTTTGGCTGCGGCGGGCTTGATAAAATTTCAATCGTTTGCGCCTAGGATATAGCTGCTCATCGCTATAATTCATTCTGCGCAACTTGCGCGCTGCGTAAATTTAAAAGTACCAAGCAGTGCGGTTTTAAAATTTTAGCTCGTCGTCGTAGTGCTGCTTTTAAAATTTAGCCGCAAGCATGACAAAGACCGCTCAGCCAAATTTCATCTTTAAATTTCGCAGTAAATTCCGCCAGTTAAATTTAGCTTTGAAATTTGACGTTTAAAATTTAAGCCCGAATACGCTTTTAAATTTAGCCTAAATTTTATCTCAGCTCGCCCGCACAGCGCGTAAATTTAAACCAAGCACGGGCTGAGCGTTTACCGCAGTTTGGCATAATGGCGCAAATTTTATTCAAAGGTTGCTATATGAAAAAATTTATGATTTTGCTCGCCGCAGCGGCGCTGTCGCTTGCGCACGCTGACGTGGCGGACATTCTAAAGCAGGGCGCAGACGTGCTCGGTGCGACTAGGAGCGGAAACTACAAGGATCTGCTCGCTTCCGCTACAAACCGCGCCGTAAGCGAGCTCGCCAAGGGCTATATCCACAGCAAGACCGCTAAAATCGAACTTCCTCCTTCGCTGAAGGCGGCTGCGAAGCTTGCGAGGAAGGTGGGCGGCGATAAATGGGAGCAGCAGCTCGTCGTGAGTATGAACGATGCCGCTACCAAGGCGGTAAGCGGCGCGAGCAAGATATTTTTGCAAGATCTGAAATCGATGAGCGATGCCGACGTTAAAAAGCTCATCAGCGGCGGCGACACGGCGCTTAGCGAGTATCTGCAGAGCAAGTCGGGTGCGAAGCTGCGGGCGGTTTTTAGGCCGATCGTAAGCGATATGATGAGCAAAAACAGCTTTGCGACGGCGTATAACGGGCTAAATTCCTTCGCGCAAAACAAGATCGCGAGTAACGAAGCGGTGCAAAATATCGCGCGCGGGCTGGGCGCGAGCGAGTATCTGCCTAAGCAGGGCGAGGATTTGAACGATTATATCACGCAAAAGACGCTGGACGGGCTATTTGCGGTGATGAGGGAAAAAGAAAGCGCGCTTCGCGGCAGCGCCGTCGGCAAAGGTGCTGGGATTTTAGGCAAGGTTCTGAAATAAAACTTGCGGCGAGGCTTTTGCGTAAATTTCGCCGCATAGCTGCTTATAATTGCTTTGTGCTGTAAGCTTGGGTAGTCTAAAGCTGTGCTCAAAGTGCCCGCTCGCGCGAAGCAGCTGCTTGCGCCAAAGCGGGCGCGCAGCGGAATTTAGATGTTCGTTTGTCGCGTGCTCGCGGCAGGC
The DNA here is from genome assembly GCA_963522285.1 of uncultured Campylobacter sp. Classification (GTDB taxonomy): domain Bacteria; phylum Campylobacterota; class Campylobacteria; order Campylobacterales; family Campylobacteraceae; genus Campylobacter_B. The sequence continues at coordinate 144,397 of CAUQWV010000004.1, read as the reverse complement.
TGGCTTTATACGATAATCTTGTGCAGAGTTTAGTCTGCGAAATTTAAAATTTTACAAAGCTCAAGGGAGTTGAAATTTTAGAATTCCATGCGGTATTTAGATGCGCGCATAAATTAGCGCCTATATCTGAAATTTTACAAAGCGGCGGAGTATCGAGAAATAGGGCGATATTAGATAAAAGTGTAAGGATAAAACAAGAAAGCCATCTTGTAAATTTCGCTTCTTTCATATCTCTCTTTATGTTCGGCAAAACTCGGTTTACTCATTAGTTCTATTATTTTCCGATTCCATTTTTCTTAATTCTTTAAGCGCTCTATTATAGACATTGGCTTGCTTGCAAACTCTACCTTCAGCAGCAATATATCTTACTAAGTTTATATCATTTGTATCGATTGCTATCAATAATCTACCCATAAGCCTTTCCTCTACAAAAAACGTATAATCGCACTTTGCACACAAAGTACTTTCATAAATTATAAATAATAATAAAATCACTACGGCGCAAATTATAAATTTTAATACTTTAACCATATTTTCTCCTTGTGTGTATTCTTGCCCGTATATATTGATAATGTCGATTGGCGAAGCATTATATCACTTCTTATTTTTAAATTTAAATCTCTTTCGCTTAATTTTTATAAAATTTTCCAACTCTTTATCGGTAAAATTTAAAATCTCTTTTCGATTTTGTAAATTTACGTAGGTGTGCCTTATATCACAGCACCTATAAAAAATATATTTCCAATTTTTAATTAGCCAGTCTGCTTCTACCATATTTTTATCTGTTTCAAATAAAAACGGCAAAACCCATAAACCCGCCTTGTAGCCGCTAATTACGATCAATTTTATAAAATTTACTCCATCATCGTCTTTTGCTTTTATCACGATAAAATTTACATTTTTCTCGTATGGATAGCAGGATTTTCTACATTCGATAATATCTCCAACCTCGATCTTTCCGCGAAATTTCAAGAGAGGAATACTAAATTTTTTCATTAGGTCCCTCTTTATGCGTCTATTGCGTCCGAATTTATCCCTAGGTTTTATCAGTCTGAAACCAGGGATTGTTTCGTCGCAATCTTCTTTGTAATCTTTCAGTTCATCGCTACTAAGGTAATTATCGGAGCATATAAATACCTCCTGGGGGCTCGCATTGATACCGAAATTTGCTAAATTACGAATCAATTGCTCCTTGTCCGCGACAAACCCCGCTTTACTTGATAGCATCTCGCTAGGAAGCTCAAAATATCTGGTATCTTTTAAATTTAAAAGGCAAGGATTTTCTGTCCAGAAACATCGCTCGTCGCAGACCATAAGCTCATCGTCGTTAAATTTTATAATATCGCCTCTTTGTAAATCATTGTCGAAGGTTGATATTGGTAAGATAGTCATTCAAAGTCCTCTTTTTGCTTGCTAGATTAAACATATTTATAATAAATTTTCGTTATTTGTAATCGCTAAATTACACCTCTATAACCACATCTTTATACTTTTCATAAAGCTTCGGCTTTAAAATTTTATCACAATACTCTTTGCCGGCCTTGGTCATACATATCCAATGGCTAAATCTGCTCCAGGTATCGGGATTCTTCCAAGTTATCTCTGCTTGGGGGGTTATGTTATCCTCCTCTAAAAATTTATATCCAAAAAAGAAATTATCTCTAAAATAGATCCACTTCTCATAAAGCGACATACCTAGATCGATCTTGGATAAATTCGTATCGAAGTCAGCCCATTTCTTTCTTAAATTTTCGCCCTCTATGCCGAAATCTATCATACCCCCTAAAAATAGCTGCCCCATTACTCCGAAATATTCTCCCGCATATGTAGGATAGGCTGAAATTTCTGGCTTATCTTCATATGGTGGTAGCATATAGTCGTAATCATCCGCAATCATTGAATCTAATTCAAACCATTCGCATAGACAAAAAATCCTATACGCAAAGTAATCTAAAATATCTTTTTTCTCGACATTTGGGGTTTTGGGCAATATCTTAAGAAATGGCCCATTTTCGTTAAATCCGAAAGCTTTGAAAAGTCCTTCATCTTGGCTAAAAACCCAGCCGTATCGTTCGCTTGGTTCTAAAATTTTAAATTTCATAGTATCTCCTTTCTAAATTTAATCGGTTGGCGATATTTTATTTGCATAATCTAAAGCTTTATCCAATACTCTTTCTTTACGCCGAATTCAAATTCAGCTTGTTTAAACGCACCCTCTATGCTTTCATGATATGTATCGGTTTGCTCTTTCCCCGATTTGTCGAGATAGAACAGATAAAATCCGCTGTCGCCGTCGTATTGAACGATGCTTAAAGCAAACGGCTGCGGCAAAATTTTATTGCCGTCGTAATGAGTAGTATTTCCGGTAGCTACGAAGCTCTTTTTACTATCTTTCAGATAAATTTTATATAGCTCTTTCATAATGCTTTCGCTAAATTTTAATCCATTAGCCATTTTACCACATGCTCCAATAATTCCTCTAAATTCTCGGCTCCGCAACTTCCTTTGAGTTCGTTTTCCGTGGCATTGATGAAAAACCAATCCTCGTCATCTCTATCGATATTTATTTTGATCGGCTTTTTCCCGCTCTCGCCATCGATTTTAATCAACCAACCGGGATTATCGACCGTTTCTAGCGTAAGGCCATATTCATGCTCCCATTCTCCGTCGCATTTGGAAGCATACCAGTTTTGTATGAGTTTTAGATTATTCATTGCTCCTCCTTTAATTTTATAAATTTTAAAATTCTCGATTTGTTAGGCCTTGATATTGCAATTGAAGCAGGGCTTCTTTGCTATTTAAATTTAATCGCTTATTAAAAATTTCTTTTCTATACCATCCTTATTTACGGTAATTATCTTCGAGTTCGGAATATTTAAAAATTTTATAGCTTTTTCGTCCAGTTCAGACAATGGCTCCTCGTGATTATATTTGGTTTTAAAGTAATATAAGAAAAGATCGGCCGTTCGATTTTCATCCATAAGCTGCATTATACACTCATCGTTTGAACGACAGCTATCATAGCGGTTTATCATCATAAACGGCTCACAGCTTTTATGAAATGGGAAGCGACCGAAGTTAAAAAGATTGCCGACGAGCTCAAATACAAGGACAAAAAACAGAAATAAAATGAATAGTTTAATTGCTCTGCATTTCATTGCGGCGCTTCCTAAATTTTGAAATCAAAGATTCGTTTGTGTTTTAAATGCCAGACGGTATTTGCGCTCAAGTCGCGGGTGCGTCCAAGCGCTAGTAGCGGCGGTCGGGCGCAAAATTTACGACGCTATCTCGCCTTTTGCCGCGCCGGTTGCGGCGGATTCGCTTTCGTCCATAATGATGAGCTGTTTTGCGCGCTTAATCTTGGCATCGTCGCGAAACGCCGCGCGCACCTTGTCCATACCGGTGTAAAATTCCTTCATCAAAACAAGGCACAAATACGCGCCGAATTCCGTCGTGCGGATGATCTCGCCCTCGATCCGCACGGCTCCTGCAAGCCTTAGCAGGCTAAGCTCTCTGCCCAGTTCGCGGCGCAAATTTAAATCGTTTGCGGCGTTAAATTTAGCGATATCGATCTCGCCGTTGAAAAGCTCGGTCAAAAAGAGGTATCTCGTGCGCTCGGATATGCTAAAATCGCAAGTGGCGATGACGGTGCTTTCGTTTTTGCGCACCCTGCTTGCGTACTCTTCGAGATTGAATGCATTTACGAGAAGCCTGCCGTCCAAAAAGCTAAACGCGCCGCTTCCGATGCCCACGTATTCGTGGTTTGTGCCTACATACTCGTCGCTCATATTTGATTTTTCGCGAGCGAAAGCCCATGCGTTGCTGCGGTGCCAGCTTGCAAATTCCTTGCAGATGATGGAGTAAAACTCCTCTTCGCGGTCTATGTTGCTAACGCCGAGACTTCGCGCTATTTGATCGCGCATCAAAGGCGATTTCATCAGCGGATACAGCGTGATCTGCTCCGGTTTTACCGCTTTTGCCGCTTCGATGTCGCGAAGTAAAATTTCGCGAGTTTGAAACGGAAAGTTAAAGATCAGATCCAGGCTTAAAATCGGTAGAATTCCGACCGCTCGGGATAGCTTTTCTTGCAAAATTTCGCCCGAGCCGAATTTGTCGTAGCGCGAAGCTTTGCGTAAAATATCGTCGTCAAAGCTCTGCACCCCCACGCTTAAGCGGTCTATGAGCCCGCGAAATCGCAGCAAGCTCTCAGGCTCGATGTGGTTGGGATCGCTCTCGCACGATACCTCTTTGATGCTAAAAAGCGACTTTGCAAGCTCCAGCGTGCGCGCTAACTCATCCTCGTCGATTAGCGTCGTACCGCCGCCTACATAAAGTGTCTCAAAGTCGTAGCCAGCGTCCTTCGTGCGCTGCATCTCGGTGCGTAGCGCGCTGAAATACGCCTTGCACGCGCCGCGCTCGTAGGCGTATTTATGAAAGGAGCAGTACGGGCAAAACGTGTGGCAAAAGGGCACGTGCATGTAGAGCATATATTTTTTATCGGGGTTTGGAATTTTAGCGATATTTTCCTGCGTGATGTCGATTCTAAGGGAGTTGTATAGGGATTTTTGCATAGTTTCGGCGGCGTATTTTTTGGCGAAGCTATGCACCATTTGACTGATAAAATTCATAAAACTTTAACCTTTTTTAAACTTAAAAATTAATTTTTGAAGTTTATCGAAAACTAACTTATAAATTTATCAATAATTCAATAAAAAGCGTAGCGCCGCCATATATATTAGTGTAGGAAGTGCTATCGTAACGAGGGAATTGCGAAATTTAGCATGCACGACAAACGCCATAATCAGGCAAAATAGTAGCGTCGCCGTTTGCAGCATGTCCGCGCTTAAAGCCCGCTCGCCTGAGAAGCTAGGCAGCATCGTCTTAAGCGCGTAGATCGTCAAAACGACCATTATCAGAAGACCTGAGTTTTTCTGCAGATACGATAAGCTTGGACTCGCGGTCTTTTTCTTAAAAAGCAGCAGCGGCAAAAATCGCGTCAAAATCGTAGCGAGCGAGGCCAGAAAGATATAGGGCAAAATTTCCACTACCTGCTCCTTTTCAGGAATTTTCGCAGCCTGCGTCCCGTGCGCGAAGGTCGCTCGAAGTATTTACGAAAGAGCAGCAAAACCCCTGTGCCAAAAATCAGAGTGCCGAATAAAAAGTATTTTGTAGGAAAGATAAAAAGCCCCGCAAATGCGCAGGCAAATCCTAGCAATAGCACTTTGTATTGCGGATTTGCTTTAAAAACCTCATAGGTTAGCATCGCAAAAAGCGCCGTCAGGCTAAACTCGACTCCGCTAAAATCAAGCTTCAAGCTTGCTCCCAAAACAGCCCCTGCAACGACGCCCGCGACCCAGTAGGAATGATTTAAGACCGCGGTTAGATTATAGAGCAGATCAAGCTCTTTTAATCTTTGTGGCGTTACGGGCTGTTCGCCGCTAAGCTCCTCGGGGCGCAAAAACGCGCGTGCCTTTAGCAGCGCAAAGGTTTCGTCCGTAAGGGCATATACGGCGTAAATTTTATGACGCACGAAGCTCAGCTCGTCTAGCAGCGACATCGTATAGAAAAAATGGCGAAAATTTAGCAAAAACGCCACGACGAAGGTATCTACGAGCGAGGCGTGAGTTACGATGAAAGCGATCAGCACAAACTCCACGCTGCCTGCGTAGATTAGCAGTGAGGTTAGCGCGAGCGCCCATACTGGCAGGTCTTGGCTGATACCGTAGATACCAAACGCCAGCCCTAGCGGCATGTAGCCCATCATTACGGGGAGGGTGGATCTGAAAATTTCGAGTTTATTCATAGCTTTCCTAAATTTAAAAGCGCAATTTTAACTAAAATTTTATTAAATTTTACAGGGCGTGCGGGCAGAATCCGTGCCGCTGCGAGTGAGTTTTATGCGGTGTGCGGTCGCAATAGGAGCTGTAAAATTTACTCGCTTCGGCGCCGTAAAATTTTAAAATTTAGCCCGCGTAGAATTTTGCGAAATTTTAAAATTCCGGGGAGCGGATTTTTAAATTTAGCCTAAAATACGTGGCGCAAAAGCACGAATGCAAACGCCGAAAGCAGCGCCGAGACGGGCAGGGTGATGATCCACGCTAGCCCGATCGGCTTCATCAGCGACCAGTTCGTGCTGTGATTTACCAAGCCGATTCCCAAAATCGCGCCGATTAGCACGTGGGTCGAGGATATCGGCAGTCCCAGCACCGATGCCGCCATTACGACGACGGCGCTTGCGAGCTCGGCGCTAAAGCCCGAGGCTGGGTGGATTTTCGTAAGATTGGTGCCTACGGTGGCGATTACCTCTTTGCCGATGAACCAAAGTCCCGCTATGAGGGCTACTGCGAACATTATCATAATCTGCTGCGGCACGGGAGTGGAGGGATTGATACTATTCGTAGCCATCGTATCGATGATGGCGGCAAACGGGCCCACGGCGTTTGCGATGTCGTTGCTGCCGTGCGAAAACGCAAAGCCGCTAGCGGTGAGCACCTGCAACCAACTAAACATCAAAAACGCGGATTTGTTTAAATTTGAGCGGCGCAGGGTTTTAGCGAAAATAAACATCAAAAGCCAGGTAATTAGCGTCGACATACCGATGATGAGGTAGTTGTAAAAATTCGTAAGCCCGAAATTTAGATTATGCAGCCCCTTAAATATCAGCATCGCCGAGATCACGAAAGCGCCGATACCCGCTACGGCGGGGATACCGTACTCTAGGGCTTTGTGGGATTTTAACTTCTCTTTTTTGGCGTCAAGCTCGATTACCTTTTTATAATACTCGCTATCCAGCTCGCTTGGGTCGAAATCTGGATCGCGCATCGCGTAAATATCGTGATTTAGCGCTTCTGCATAGGCGATCTTTTGAATGTCGTCTAGGGTCTCGAAGGTCTTTTTGTGCAATTTGCGGAGAGATTTTTTTTCGCGCTTTATGCGGTCGATCTTTATTTGAGCGTAGCGGTTGTAATCCAAAATATAATGTTTGATGAGCCAGAAAATTCCAAAGGAGATCACTCCGCCCAAAATCGGCGAGAGTACCCAAGAGATCGCTATTTTGCCGATCTTATCCCACTGCACGAGCCACAATGCGGAAGTCTCTGCGGTATTAAGCAGGGCGCCTAGCGTAAGCCCCGAGCCCACGATACCGCCGATGATCGCATGAGTGGTGGATACGGGCAAACCCTTTCTGCTGGCAAAAAGTAGCCACGCGCCCGCCGCAAAAAGTGCGCTCATCATTACGTAGATAAAGTCTCTCGGATGTACATCCATTTTGCTAAGATCGATTATGCCGCTGCGGATCGTCGATGTTACTTCGCCGCCTGCGATTACCGCGCCGCTTGCTTCAAATACCGCCGCGATACAAAGGGCTTGCGCGATACTAAGGGTGCCGCTTCCGACGCTGGTACCGAAGGAATTTGCCACGTCGTTTCCGCCGATATTAAAGGCCATAAAGATGCCCAAAAATACAGAAACCAAAAATAGCGTTTTATCGCCGCTTCCTATAAAACCGAATCCCCAGATAAGAAAATAGATTGTTACGCCGCAGAATATGCCGTAGAAAATGAGACTTATCTTGCTAGATTTCATAGCTCTCCCTTAAAATCCGCGAAATTTTACCACACGCGCCTTAATCCCCACTAAATCGCACGGGCGAGGTATATAAATTTTAATTTTAAAAGCGAATTTAGTGGCGCGCGCTAAGCTTTATTAAATCAATACTTCGTTACAATCCACATTAAATTTTAAAACCGAGGCGAAAAATGTCTAGAATTCCGCTGCAAAGCCCGTACTTCGGAATATTCGTAATGCTAATCCTAGCCTTTTGCGTCTTTTCGCTCATCGTTAAACTATCCTCTTTGGTGGGCTCGCGTTTAGCAAATAGGCGCGATGAGCGGCTAAAGGGCGAGATTTACGAAAGCGGCCCCGAGGCCGTCAAGCAGCCCAATCGAATGAACTCCCACTTTTTTTTGATAGCCGTGCTTTTTATACTTTTTGACGTCGAGATTATCTTTATGTTTCCGTGGGCGGTAAATTTTAAAATTTTAGGCGTGTTCGGGCTTGTAGAGATGGCCTTTTTCATCGTATTATTAGGTATCGGTTTCATCTATGCCTGGAAAAAAGGAGCGCTAAATTGGCAGAGCATAAGATAAACTACGCGCGCGAAAACGGGCTTCCCGTAGTTCTTACCACCGTTGATAAACTGATCGCGTGGGGCAGGAGCAACTCTTTGTGGGCGATGACGTATGGGCTTGCGTGCTGTGCGATCGAGATGATGGCGGCGGGCGCGGGCAGATTTGACTTTGACCGCTTCGGCACGATATTTCGCGCAAGCGCCAAGCAATCGGATGTGATGATAATCGCAGGTACGCTCAGTAAAAAGCACGCCGAGTTTACGCGCCGCCTATACGACGCGATGCCAGAGCCTAAATGGGTTATCAGTATGGGTAGCTGCGCCAATACCGGAGGGATGTTTAATACCTACGCGACGGTACAGGGCTGCGACCGCATAGTGCCAGTTGATATCTATCTGCCTGGATGCGCGCCGCGTCCCGAGACGCTGCAGTTTGCGATGATGGTGCTACAAAAAAAGATCCGCACCCAAACCCCGCGCCGCGCGCAAAAGGCAAAAAGGCTGATCTGATGAGAAAATTTAATCCCAAAGGCGATCAGAGTAAAAAAAATTACTACAAAGACAGATTTTTCGTTCCCGAAGAAACGTCGAAGTTGGAGGTAGCCAAAAGCGATTTTAAAGACGATCTGGACGCGCTTGAAGGCGTCCAAATTTTAAACTCGTATGTGGAATTTAACACTCTCGTGCTCTACGTGGAGCCTGCGCAAAATTTAGCGGCGCTGCATGCTCTTAAGGGTGCGGGATATGAAATTTTATGCGAGCTAAGCGGCGTAGATTTTACCGAGGCTCGCGGCGGCATCGAGGTTTTTTATCAGCTTTTGGACATCAAAAGGGCGCGCCGCGCGCGGCTAAAGTGTTTCGTGCCGAATGAGAGCTTTTTGCAAAGCGCTGCGGGCATCTACAAAAGCGCGAACTGGGCGGAGCGCGAACTATACGATATGATGGGCGTTTGGATTGAAAATCATCCAAATTTAGCGCGCCTAATAATGCCTGATGATTGGTTCGGACACCCGCTTTTGAAGTCCTATCCGCTGCAAGGAGACGAGTTTGCCAAGTGGTACGAGGTGGATAAAATTTTTGGGCGCGATGCACGTGAACGGATCGGCGAGGAGAACCGAAATTCCGCATTCGTAGATGAAAAAGATACCTTTAACTTCGCGCGGCTCTATCACGAGAGCGGTTATGGCGAGCCGCGGCCGCAAGAGAAAATTTTACAAGAATATCAGGAAGAGGGCGGCGTGCGTTTCGTAAAACGCGTTAAACGCGGAATTTACAAGATCATCACAAAGAGAAAATAATGCAAAATCCAAGCAAGTTAAGACCGTTTTTCGAAAACATCGAGTACGAGCGCGAGGGCGCGAATATGATCTTAAATTTCGGTCCGCAGCACCCAAGCGCGCACGGCCAGCTAAAGCTAGTGCTAGAGCTTGACGGCGAGCGTATCGTGCGCGCCCGCCCGGGCGTGGGCTACATGCACCGAGGCATCGAAAAGATGGCAGAAAATATGATTTACGCGGAATTCGTCCCCGTAACCGACCGCGTCGATTATGTCGCATCGGGCTCGAACAACTACGGCTTTTGCGCCGCGGTTGAGAAGCTCTGCGGCATTGAAGTGCCGCGCCGCGCGCAGATCATCCGCACGATCCTACTGGAGCTCAATCGCATCAGCTCGCACCTTTTGTTTTTGGGTACGCACGCGCTTGATATCGGCGCGATGACGGTGTTTCTCTACTGCTTTCGTTCGCGCGAATACATACTTGATCTGATCGAGAAATACTGCGGAGCGCGCCTTACGCACAATAATATCAAAATCGGTGGCGTGTTTTTGGACCTGCCTAACGGCTGGCTAGAAGAGATGTTGAAATTTTGCGATGAATTCCCAAGCGACATTAAAGAATTCGAAGACCTACTCGATACGAATAGAATTTGGCTGATGCGAACCGAAGGCGTGGGCGTGATCTCGCACGAAGACGCTCTTAGCTGCGGCTGTAGCGGCGTGACGCTCCGCGCTAGCGGGCATGCATGGGATATCCGCAAAGAAGAGCCCTATCTCATCTACGACGAGCTTGATTTCGACGTGCCGTATGCGAGCGAGGGCGATTGCTACGCGCGCTATAAGTGTTATATGGCGGAGATGCGCGAGAGCCTTAAAATTTTGCGCCAGTGCGCGAAGCACTATCCGCTAAGCGATCCGCAAATCTTAGCGATCGATCCCGCTTACGTAAGTCCCAGCAAAGAGCAGATCATGACGCAAAATTACTCGCTGATGCAGCATTTTGTGCTGGTTACGCAGGGCTTGCGCCCGCCCGTGGGCGAAATTTACGCCGCGAGCGAGAGCCCTAAGGGCGAGCTTGGATTTTATATCCGCTCGATGGGCGAAAGTCGCCCCTACCGCCTTAAGATCCGCACGCCGAGCTTTTGGCACTGCGCGATTTACGAAGAAATTTTACCCGGGCAGTATCTTGCCGACGCCGCGGCGATCATCGGCAGCACGAATATCATTTTAGGCGAGGTGGATCGATGAAGCGCTACGATTTGAGGCATCTGGGCGATAAATTTTTAAACCGTATGGGCGAAATTTTAAAAAATTCCGCTCGCGGCGAGACGATGATTTTTATGTTTGAGATGGGCGATTTCAGCGCGGTTCAAAAGAGCGCCGATCTGGTGGAGGGGCTAAATTCTACGCTTTTAAGCTCGATCCGCTATAACCAAGTCGATTGGATGGTCGTCGCCAAAAAGGGGAGAGGATGAAAATTTTAAATTTCGCGTCGCTGCTTAGCTTTCAAAATCCCGCGCTCGCAGAAGGTTTTAAGAGCGCTGAAATTTTAAGCGTATCGCCGCTGCAAGATGCGAATCTTCCGGGCGAGCTAATAAAATGCGAGATCGGCGCGCAAAGCTTCGTGCTGGCGCTAATCTGCGCTAGTTTTTGCGACGAGCCCTATTTTGCGGATCTGGATCTGGAGTATCTAAGCGGCGAAAGCAGCGTGGGCGAGGAGGAGATCGAGCAGATCGCGGAGTTTCTGCAAAGCGGCTGCGACGCGCTTTTGATCGAGGATGCGCTCGTTAAAACTCATCCGGACGCCGAAAATATCAGAGCTTTTATATCTATCATAGCGGCAAAATTCGGGATTAAAATTTTAAGCTTACGCGGCGAGCGAGCTGATTTGGGCGCGCAAGGGCGGGCAAATTTAAGCCCTCTAAAAGAGCCTGAGAATTTCGACGGCGCCGTGGTTTTCAAACACGATGCGGACGACCGACTAATCGGCGGAAGGTATTTTAGTATGGTCGCAAAGATCGCAAATGGCGATCGCGTCCGTATCAAAACGCCGCACTTAAATTTAGAAAAAGAATTTATTTTGGATGAGGAGCTAAAGGGCACGATCGCGCTTTTGGGCTCGGGCGGGCAGGGCTTTGGCGGTTATAATTTCGAACTCGCAGAAATTTCTAAGGTTTAAAATGGCAAAGATCACGATCGACGGTAAAGTTTGCGAGTGCGACGAGGGCGAGTATATCTTGCAGGTCGCGCGTCGCTGCGGCGTTTTTATCCCTGCGCTTTGTTATCTAAGCGGCGGTACGCCGACGCTCGCATGCAGGCTTTGTATGGTCGAAGCGGACGGCAAGCGCGTCTATAGCTGTAACGCCAAAGCCAAAGACGGCATGGTCGTTTACAGCCATACCCCCGAGATCGACGCCGAGCGCGAGGCGATTACGCAGGTTTATTGCGTCAACCATCCGATGGCGTGCGGGGTTTGCGATCAAAGCGGCGAGTGCGAACTTCAAAATTTAGCTCATCTGATGCGCACAAACGCCCAAAGCTACGCTATCCGCGATACGGCGCGCGAGGTGCAGGATTGGGGATATTTAAGCTATGATCCTAGCCTTTGTATCGTCTGCGAGCGCTGTATCACCGCCGCGAAGGATCGCTTGGGCGTAGATGCGTTTAAGCTCATTCCGCGCGGCGGAGACGCTCTAAGTAAGGAGCAAAAGGATGCGATGCCTAAAGACGCCTACGCCGTGTGGAACAAGCTGCAAAAAAGCCTAATCGCACGGATCAACGATGAGGATGATTGCGTAAATTACGGCGAGAGCGCGGCGGTCTGCCCGACGGGGGCCTTGGTAGAGAGTGCGTTTAAATACGTTTCAAACGCCTGGGAGCTGCGTCAAATCCCCGCTTCCAACCCGCACAGCAGCGATTGTGAGCTACTTTATTACGAGATCAAGCGCCGCAGCATAGGCGAGCCGCGTGAAAAAATTTATCGCGTTAGCAGCGACATAAATTTTAGCGTCCTACATGCAGGAGCGCGCTTCGGCTGGGATTTTTCAAACGAGCGGGCGAGCAAAAACGAAGCGGTTTTTAGCCGCATCGTGCGCGGTATCAAGGATGGCGAGATCAAAAACATCAAATTTAATAGTTTCATCACCAACGAAGAAGCTCGGATTTTAGAGCTTTTGCGGCAAAAATTTAAGCTCGCTTTGATCAACGACGAAGCGCTTGCGTATCAAAAATTCCTGCGCGAATTTTCAAAGCTTAGCGGCACGAAATTTTATAATGCGGATTCACAGACGATTAAAAACAGCGATTTCATCGTAGTTTGCGGCACATTTTTACGCAGCGACGCTCCAAATCTGGGCTATGCGGTAAACAGCGCCTGCAAGCTAAATAAGGCAAGCGGGATCTATTTCCATCCGTTTTGCGACGAGGGCATTAAAGGCTTTAGTAAAAATTTCATCCATCAACCGCATGCCGCGGGGCTGGAGGCACAGATACTGCTTTGGATCTTGCAGAAATTCGGGCGCGATCTGCCTGAGTGGCTGGATACGAAACTTGCGGCGGAATTTAAAATTTCGCGCGCCGCGGCGAAGCAAAATTTAGACGAGAAATCCGCGGGTTCGCAAAATTCTGAGGATTCTACGGAGGCTAATGGCACTAAGAATGTTGTGAGTGCCAGCGGTGCTGAAAATTCCGCAGGCGCGGATGGCACTGAAAATCCCGCAAAAAATTCCGCGCAGAATTCCGAAAATGTTACGGAAAGTAAAATTTCAAATTTTGCCGCAGCGCTCGGGCTGGACGAGCAGAAAGTGGATGAGCTTTTGGCTAAAAAGGAGAGTTTTTCGCTCATCATCGGCGAGGATTTTATTCGCACGCCAAATAGCGCCATGCTCACGCGCCTAGCGGGTTTGGTGCAGCGCTACACGCCGCTAAAAGTGCTAGTGGTGCCGCCGCGCACGAATAGCCTTGGCGTCGCGCTCATCTGTGAGCTTAGTGCGCAAATGAGCGCGGGCGAGACGCTAGGCTACAACGAAGCGGGCGATATTAGCTTCGGCGTGCTTGAAGCCGATCTGGACGCGCCTAGCTTGGTTCAGCAAGAGGGTACGTTTACGAACTACGACAAGCGCGTAGTGCCTACGAATGCGGCGCTTGATTACGGCGGATACGAGCTAAACGACATCGCCTGTGCGCTGGGAGTTTGCGCGGAACACGCGATCAGCTATACGTCAAGCTTGGGCGCAGATTTTGAGCAGGTTAAATTTGACGATTTAGAAAATTTTTACGACAACGGCGGCGCAAACCACCGCGGATATGAGCTGCGAAATGAGAAGTTTGCCGCTAGCGAGGAGGAGTTTGAAATTTCACCTTCCGCGCCGCTTAGAGCAGGCGAGGGCGAAATTTTAATCTATGAGGCAAATCCGCTGCATCAATTCAATAAATTTAGCGGCGCAAGCAGCGCTCTGGGCGAAGCGGGCGCACTGCATCTAAGCTCCGGCATCGCCGAAAGCTTGGGCGTGAGCGCAGGCGATGTCGTTAAAATTTACCAAGCGGACGACGCGGGCCATAATGAAAAAACTAGCGGCGCGGGCAAAACGGGCGCTGCTAGCAACGAAAGCGACAAGGGCGGCGCCGGTTATGCGAAAAAAGCGGATCGTGCAAGCGGTGCTCGCAAAGCCGATGCCGCCGGTAATGAAAATGGCGAAAGCCGCACAGAGGGGCTCGTAAGCTTAAAGCGTGAAATCGTCGCTAGCGTAAAGATCGATCCATGCTTTAGCGGGGCGTATCTGCCGTATTTTGATGAGAAACTTCGCGGCGAGATATTTTTCAAAACCTCGCGCTACGCCGGCGTAAAAATCGAGAAAATTTCAAAGGAGAGGGCAGATGAGCGATAGTGCATTTTATTTCGTAGCCACCGTCTTAAAGGCGCTCGTGATTTTAGCCGTCATCGCGCTGCTCTCGGGGCTTGCGACCTATGCCGAGCGCAAGGTGCTTGCCTTTATGCAGCGCAGGATCGGGCCTTCTATGGTCGGGCCTGCGGGACTTTTGCAGGTGGGCGCGGATATGATAAAGCTTTTTACCAAAGAGGACGCGATCCCTGCGCGGGCGAATAAGCTTCTTTTTAAAATCGCGCCGATCATATCGGCTACGGGAGCTTTCGTGGCGCTTTCGGTAGTGCCGCTGCTGCCGGAGTTTACTATCGGCGGGCGGACTATACAGCCGATTTTAAGCGATATAAATGTGGGAATTTTATTCCTGCTCGGAGCTAGCGGCACCTGCGTTTACGGACTGCTGATCGGAGGGCTTGCGAGCTACAATAAATGGGGCACGATAGGCGCGTTTCGCGCGTTTTTGCAGATCACCTGCTTTGAGGTGATAAACGGGCTCAGCCTAATCCCTATCGTGATGATCACGGGCTCGCTCTCGCTCATCGACATCGTAAGCGCGCAAAGCGGCGGCATAGATAAGTGGTTTATCTGGAAAGAGCCCGTCTGCTTCGCGTTATTTCTGATCGCCGCTTTCGTAGAGTGCAACCGCACGCCGCTGTGCCTTACCGAAAACGAAACCGAGATCGTAGCGGGCGCAGGTACGGCGTATTCGGGCATGCGATGGGGTATGTTTTTTATCGGCGAATATGCCAATATCATAACCTACTCCGTCGTTACGACACTGCTGTTTTTGGGCGGATTCAACGCGTTTTGGTTTATCCCCGGCGGCATTATGATGGTATTAAAATCAAGCCTCGTGTTTTTCTGCTTCCTATGGGCTCGCGCGGCGTGGCCGCACCTGCGTCCCGATCAGCTGATGGGGCTTTGCTGGAAAGTCTGCATGCCGTTAGCTCTTGCTTGCGTGCTAATTACCGCGCTAGCGATCGTTTAAGGAGGGCGCGATGGCAAGATATGCTCAGATCGATAAACGAGCTCCTATTAAATCTGGCGGCGATAAGTTTCGCAGATTCCTCTCCCGCACCTTTAACGGCGAGCTTTTCGTGGGGCTGTGGGTGGTGCTTAAAAATATGTTTAAGCGCGGCGGCTCGCACACGCTTCGGTATCCTATGGAAAAATTTGTTATGCCGCCTAGATATCGCGGCGTGCACAAGCTAATGCGCCTGCTCGAAAGCGGTAGCGAGCGCTGCATCGGATGTGGCTTGTGCGAGAAGATCTGCGTGGCAAACTGCATCGCGATGGAAACTAGCCTCGGCGCCGACGGCCGCAAAAAGGTAGATAACTACTCGATAAATTTAGGGCGCTGCGTCTATTGCGGGCTTTGCGCGGACGTCTGCCCCGAGATCGCTATCGTGCACGGCTGCGAGTACGAGCTTGCGAGCGAACAGCGGGCATACTACGGCTTCAAAGAGGATCTTTTGATTCGCGGCGAAAATTTATGCTTAAACGGCGCGGCGCAGGAGTTTGCGGGCTATGGCAGCCTGGATGAAAACGCGGGCGCGCGGATCAAGATGACGCCGAACGCCTATATAAAAAGCGACGCTGCAAGCGACGAGCCAAGCTTAAAGAGCGCGGATTCAAATTTAAAAAATAGCGCCGCGGAAAGCTTTAAAAAAGAGGGCACCGTTAGCGATAAAATTCTATTTTCAAAGGGCGCGGGCTTAAGCGGCGAAATTTTAGCCGAGCGACAAGACGTCGGGCGGGTAAGTTTAAAGGAAAGCTCCGCCGCGGACGCCGAAAAGTCTAAAGAAAATCCCGTTACGGACGCTCAAAATTCTACGCTTGATTCGGCGCGAAATTCCAAAGAAAATTCTGCTTCGCAAAGCGCAGAAGACTCCGCTACGGATAGTAAAAATTTGGCGGAAAATTCTAAAGAGAGTTCCGTTGCGCCGCACGCTGAAAATTCTGTCGGCGATTCTACGGAAAATTTTAAAAAGAATTCCGCTACGGATGACGATTCTTCGGAGAATTCCAAAGAAAATTCCATTCCGCAAGGCGCGGAAAATTCTGCCGCGCGAGGCAAAAAATCCAAGGCAAATTCCAAAAAGAATTCCATTGCGGACGCTGAAAATTCTACGCCTGATTCGCAGCGAAATTCCAAAGAAAATTCTGCTTCGCAAAGCGCAGAAGACTCCGCCGCGCAGGGGGATGAGCAATGATACAAACGCTTGCATTTTATTTTTTCAGCACGGTTTGCCTGGCGCTTTTTGGCATCAGCGTTTTTAGCAAAAACGTTCTTTACGCCCTTAGCGCGCTAGCCGGCGGCATGGTTTTTATGAGCGGATTTTTCTTCTTGCTGGATGCGGAGTTTTTAGGCGTGGTGCAGATCATAGTTTACACGGGCGCCGTGATCGTGCTTTACGGCTTCGCGCTGATGTTTTTGGGCGCGGATAAAAACGTAAGCGAGCCGAAAAAGGGCGCAAGGCTATTTTTCGCGCTTAGCGGCGTGATCTCATTTTTGTTCGTGGTTATCGTGCTTGGCGCGGTGGTTGCGAACAACGTAGAAACGCTTAAAATTTTAAACACCGACGATACCGAGGCGCTTGGGATGATTATTTTTACGAAATATCTGGCGATTTTCGAGCTTGCAGCCGTGATGCTGCTCGTGGCGATGATCTGCGCTATCGTGCTTGCGCATAAGCAGATGGACGCAAGCCTGACATACGAAGAGAGCGAGGGATAAAATGAGTCTAAATCACTATCTGATCATCGCTGCGATGATGTTTGGGCTCGGGCTTACGGGTATGATGAAGCGACGGAATTTAATAATGCTCTTTTTTTCGAGCGAAATTTTATTAAACGCCGCAAATTTAGCCCTCGTCGCCGTGGCGAAATTTTACGACAACATAAATGGCGAAATTTTTGCGCTTTTCATCGTCGCGATTGCCGCGAGCGAGATGGCCGTGGGGCTTGGACTACTCATCTTGTGGTATAAGAAAACGGGCAGCATCGAACTTGATAGCTTCGTAAATTTTAAAAATCCTTCCAAGGATGGACCGGATGCTTGATACCGTTTTTGTATGGCTTTTAATCGCCCTTTTCGCGCCGCTTGCCTCGGCGATCTTCGCAGGCGTTTTCATTCGCGCCAAAGACAAGATGTTTATCGGCGTAATCTGTTCGGCGCTGGTGATTTTAAGCACTATCGCGTCGCTTGCTTTGATGGAGCTCGTCTCTGACAACCGCCTAATTAGCGTAAGCTTAGCCGATTTCATAAGCACCGGATTTTTGGATGCAAAATTTAGCTTTCTCATAGATAGCGTAAGTGCGGTGATGATGGTGGTCGTAGGCATCGTTTCCAGCGTCGTGCACGTGTATTCGATCTACTATATGTGGGATGATGAAAACTTCGCTAAATTTTTTAGCTTCCTGGGGCTTTTCGTATTTTCGATGCTGGTTTTGGTAACGAGCGATAATTTTTTAGGGCTTTTCATCGGCTGGGAGGGGGTCGGACTCTGCTCGTGGCTGCTGATCGGCTTTTGGTATGATAGGAGCAATTACAGCTGGTGCGCCAACGAGGCTTTCATAATGAACCGCATCGCAGATCTTGGGATGCTGCTTGGAATTTTTCTGATCTATTTAAATTTCGGCTCGCTGCGGTACGAGGTGGTGTTTGCGAACGCAGCGGGCTTGGAGCCTGAAATTTTAACCCTGATCGCCGCACTTTTATTTATCGGTGCGATGGGCAAGAGCGCGCAGTTTCCGTTCCATACCTGGCTTGCCGACGCGATGGCGGGTCCGACGCCCGTATCTGCGCTCATTCACGCAGCGACGATGGTTACGGCGGGCGTTTATCTGGTGATCCGCGCAAACGCAATTTTCGCGCTCGCGCCGGAAGTAAGCGGCTTCATCGTCTGCTTGGGCGCTTTTGTGGCGGTCTTTGCGGCGTCGATGGCGCTAGTTCATAACGATCTTAAAAAAATCATCGCCTACTCCACGCTTTCGCAGCTTGGCTATATGTTCGTGGCTGCGGGGCTCGGGGCGTATTGGATCGCGCTATTTCATCTGGCGACGCATGCGTTTTTCAAAGCGCTTCTATTTTTGGGCGCGGGCAACGTAATGCACGCGATGAAGGACGATCTAAATATCCAAAATATGGGCGGATTATATAAGTTTATGCGACCTACGGCGATTTTAATGTGCATAGGCTCGCTCGCGCTTTGCGGATTTTATCCGTTCGCGGGCTTTTTTTCAAAAGATAAAATTTTAGAAGCGGCGTGGAGCGCGGACGCGTATTTTATCTGGGCGCTTCTGTTTGCAGGCGCTGCGATGACGACATTTTACAGCGTGCGTCTAATAATGCTCGTGTTTTTCGGTAAGCAAAAGTTTACCCACCATCCGCACGAGGCGAAAGGCTTTGCTCTCATCGCGATGGGCGTGCTGGCCGCGCCTGCGGTGATAGCGGGCTTTTTCGAGCACGATTTTGCGGAGTTCGTGCTTAGCATACTGCCGGGCTTTAAAATTTCGATCCCGCACGGCGTGGAGGTAATTTTGATCGCCCTAACGCTAGCGATGATAAGCGCGGTGGCGATCGGCACGATTTGGACATACGGCAAGGGTAAATTTAGCCAAAATTTAAAGAACTGCAAATTTTATAAAATTTTGATCGCGCAGTATTTTATCCCGCAAATTTACGAGCGCGTGATCGTGCGCGGATATGAAAGGCTTAGCGAGATCTGCGCTAAATGCGACGGCGCGATCATAGACGCCAGCGTCGATCTGATCGCTCGCATCGCGGTAAAAAGCGGCGAAGGAGCGGATCGCGTAAGCAATAGCGGAGATTTGAGCGCAAATTTAAGGTGGATGGTTTTGGGATCTTTCATTTTGCTGATTTTGGCGTTTGCGCTGTGAGGTGAGCATGGAATACTTTTTAAGTTTGGTTATATTTTTCCCGGCGGTAGCTGCGGTTTTGGGTTTTTTGATCGACGAAGCGAGCATCAAGACCTACGCCGTTACGATGAGCTTTATAGAGTTCGTGCTTTCGCTCGTTTTGTGGATACTCTACGAGCCGGTGGACGGCATCGCTTTTAGCGTGCTACACCCTTTCATAAGCGAATACGGCATCAACTACTTCATCGGCGTGGATGGAATTTCGCTGTTTTTAGTGATCCTAAGCACGCTGGTTACCTTTTTAGCGCTGCTTAGTCTAAGCATTAAAGAGCGCGCCAAAAATTTAATCATCTGCATTCTGTTTTTAGAGATGACGATGGTGGGCGTTTTCGTGGCGCTGGATGCGATTTTGTTTTACATCTTTTGGGAGCTTTCGCTCATTCCGATGCTCTACATCATCGGCGCGTGGGGCAGCGGCAAGAGAATTTACGCTGCGGTAAAATTTTTCATCTACACTTTCCTCGGCTCGATGTTTCTACTCGTAGGGCTCGTAGCGATGAGCTATTTCTATCACGAGGCTACGGGCGAGTACAGCTTTAATATCCTAGACTGGCAGAGCCTATCGCTGCCGCTTAGCACGCAAATTCCTCTGTTTTTGGCATTTTCGGTCGCTTTTGCGATCAAGACCCCTTGCTTTCCTTTTCATACCTGGCTTCCGTACGCGCACGGACAGGCTCCTACGATAGGCTCGGTTCTGCTTGCCGCAGTGCTTCTTAAGATGGGCACATACGGCTTCGTGCGATTTTCGCTGCCGCTATTTCCCGACGCGAGCGTCTATTTTAGCGGGATGATGTGCGCCGTAGCGATCATTATGATCATCTACGCGAGCTTCATCGCCTTTGCGCAGAAGGATATCAAACAGGTAATCGCGTATAGCTCGATCGCGCATATGGGCGTTATAATGCTTGGAATTTTTTCAATGAGCCGCGAAGGAATGAGCGGTGCGGTATTTTTGATGATCAGCCACGGTATCGTAAGCGGTGGGCTTTTTATGCTCGTGGGCTTTTTGTACGACCGCAGGCACACGAAGCTTTTTAGTGAGTTCGGCGGGCTTGCGCGGGTGATGCCGCTTTATGCATTTTGTTTTTGCGTCGTGCTGTTAGGCTCGATAGGTCTTCCGCTTACGATCGGCTTCGTGGGAGAATTCCTAAGCCTTGCGGGGATTTTTAAAATAAGCTTTTGCTATGCGCTTTTGGGCGGACTCGGCATCATAATGGGCGCGATCTATTCGATGAATCTTTATAAAAAGACCTTCTTCGGCGCTCTCGTGCATGAGGAGAATAAAAAGCTAAGTGATCTAAACAAAACCGAGCTTTGCTCTATCATCCCGATCTGCGTGCTGGTGGTAGTGCTTGGCGTCGCGCCGAATTTGATGCTAAAGCATATCGATGCTAGCGTAGCTCAGAGCCTTCAGACGATGTTTGATAAAGCCTCTCAGACCGCCACTCGCGCCTATATGGAAAAAGCAAATTTTAAGGTAAGAAGCGATGCAAAATAATCTTTTAAATTTAGCCTCGATCGCGCCTATGGCGATACTCGGAGGATTTGCCCTGCTGATGCTCGCGGTTTCGCTTTTTGCGCGCACGCTATCGTATAAATTTTACGCCGTCATCACGATACTAGCACTAGCTCTTGGCTTCGGGCTCGTTTTTGGTTACAACAGCGGCATACGCGGGCTTTTCGACGTGATGCTGGTGGACGGAATCGCGACGCTATCGATGCTTATCATGCTCGCAGGTTCGATATTTTTCATCTTTTTGTCTTTGGGTGCAAGAAGCGCGCACGAGTACCACACCGCGGAGTTTTTCGTGCTGTTTTTATTCGTGCTCGTGGGGTATGAGTTTATGGTCGCGAGCGAAAGCTTAATGATGATCCTCGTGGGGCTTGAGACGGGCTCGCTAGCGCTTTATACGCTAATCGCTCTTCATAATCGCGCCAGATCAATCGAAGCGGCGCTAAAATACTTCATAATGGGCGCGCTGGGATCGGGCTTTTTCGCATTCGGCGCGGCGATGTTTTTTCTATCGACGGGCTCTATGGAAATTTCAAATATCGCGCAGATCGCTAAGAGTTCAAATTTACAAACCAGCGTCCTACTTTTCGCCGCCTGCTCATTTATGATCGTCTCTATAGGATTTAAGCTCTCGCTGATCCCGTTTCACACCTGGACGCCCGACGTTTACGAGGGCGCGAGCTCTGCCATGGCGGGCTTTATGTCCGTAGTGCCCAAGATCGCGGGCTTTGTCGTAGCAATCAGGCTGTTTGAAGCGCTGGGAAGTATCGGCATGCAGTGGCTAAACATCGTGCTATACGCCGTAGCGGTGGCTACGATGAGCCTAGCAAACCTTATGGCGCTCGTGCAGCGCGACATCAAGCGGATGCTCGCTTTCAGCTCCGTTTCGCACGCGGGCTTCGTGCTCTGCGCGATCGTGATCGGCTCGACGCAGGCAAACGCGGCGCTTTTCACCTACTGGATCCTATATGCCGTAGCAAATCTCGGGGCGTTTGCCTTCATATGGTGCGTACGGCAAAGGCACGCGCGCAGCTTTGGGTCTGGGCCCGAAGTTAGCGCGGCGGGTTTGAAATTTTGCTGCGAAAGCAGCGCGTCAAATGGGCAAGATTTTAAGACGGAGGCTGTTTGCGCGCGCGATGACGGGCTAAATTTTAAAGCCGAGGCGGGCGAGAGAAATTTTAAGCTTGGGGACGAGGCCGGCAAAGGAAATTTCAAAACCGAGAGGTTTGAAAAAAATTTTAAATTTGACGGCGGTGAGCGAGGCGGAGGTATTAAAATCAACCGCGACGCGCAGGCTAGGAGCCGTGCCGATAGGCCCGGCGCCGAAATTTGCGCGCAAAGCTCCAAGTTCGCGGCTCGCTTCGAGCATCCGTTTGAGAAATTTGACGGACTGATCCGCACCCATCCGCTCTTTGCGCTATGCGCGGCGATCTTTATGCTCTCGCTTGCGGGTATCCCGCCGTTTAGCGTGTTTTGGGGCAAGATGTATCTGCTAAGTGCCGCGGTCAATTCGGGCTACTTCGCCCTCGCCGTCATCATGGCGGTAAATAGCGCGCTCGCGCTGTATTACTACCTGCGCCTTATCGTGTGTATGTTTTTGCACGAGCCGCGGGAGGATGCGGAGCTTGACGGCTCGCTGGATGCGGTCTCGGTGCAGATAAAATTTGCCGTCGTGCTAGCTAGCGTGGCATGCGTGCTGGCGCCGTTTTTGGTAAAATTTCTAACCGGCGCGGTAAATAATTTTGTCTTTTTAAGCGGGTATTAGAGTTTTAGTGTTGCATAGAGTTGCACTATAGCGCCATATAAATTTATTATTAAAGGAAATTAAATGAAACTAAAAAGTTTGATATTGAAAAATTTTAGGTCGTATAAAGATGTAAAAATACTTTTTGATAAAAGTATGAATGTCATCATTGGGCAAAATGATGTAGGAAAATCTACTATATTAGAAGCTTTAGATATTTTTTTGAAAGCGGGTTAATAAAAATAGATATAACCGATTTTAGTAAAAATGCCGAGGATGATAAAATTATTATAGGTGCAGAATTTATAGTTGATAGCGAGAAGGAAATCTTAATAGACACATCTAATAAAACGAAGTTAATAGATGAATATCTTTTAAATGATGACGGCTTTTTAGAGATAGTGAAAGAATTTGAAGTTGCAAATAATAAATTAAAGGAAAAAGTATTTATAAAAGCAAAATATCCGAAAGAATATTCCAGCGAGCCGTTAATTAACATAAAAATTTCTGATTTAAAAAAGAGATTGAATAGTAAATTTAGCAAAGAAGAGATTAACGATATAGACAAGCGAACTAATGCTGAAATAAGAAAGGCATTGTACGAGAAGACAAGCGATGAATTCGAAGAAATAAAAATTGATATAATAAAAGAGGATGCCAAAGCTATTTGGGAGCAGTTAAAAAAATGGTTGCCTTTATATTTTTTATTTCAGAGCGATAGAGCAAATAAAGATAGCGATGCCGATATACAAAACCCCTTAAAAAGCGCAACAAAAATAGCCGTAGCGAGATTTGAAGAGCAATTTAATACAATAAAAAGTCAATTAGAAGAGGAACTGACAAGAATAGGCAACGAAACAATAGATAAAATGAGGGAAATGGGGCTAGAAAATACAAATTCTTTAAAACCACAAATCAGTAATAAAAGTTTAGATACCCTATTTTCATTTAGTTTGGAAAGCGATAATGGGATTGCCTTAAATAAAAGAGGAAGCGGTTTTAGAAGAATGGTGCTATTAAATTATTTCAGAGCCGAGGCTGAAAGAAAGCTAGATAGTGATGAAAACAAGGATAAGGATATAATTTATGCCATAGAAGAACCGGAAACCGCACAGCATCCAAACCATCAAAAAATGCTTATAGAAGCATTAAAGGAGCTATCTTATAAAGATAACTACCAACTTATACTTACAACTCATACTCCAGAAATAGCAAAAATGGTTGATGAAGAAAATTTGATATTAGTTAGTAAAGCGAATGATGTTGCCATTATAGATAATTCCAACAATAAGCTTAAGATAATATCCAACACCTTGGGTATCCATCCGTTTTTCAATCATAAAATCGTTGTTTGTGTCGAGGGTAAAAATGATATAAATTTTCTCTTAAATGTCAATCAAAATATAGAAGATTTTAAAAACATTATAAATTTAAAAGAAGAACAAATTGACATAATACCATTGCACGGAGGCAATTTAAAAAACTGGGTAGATAAGAATTATCTTAAAAATTCAAACGTAATTGAGTTTCATATATACGATAGTGATTTAAATTCTGGTAAAAATACAAATAAATACCAGGAAGAAATAGATAAAATAAATTTAAGAAGTGATGGGTCACGTGCTGTAAAAACTAAAAAAAGAGAGATGGAAAACTATATACATAAAAATTTAATTGAAGAGGAATTTGGAATAGACTTATCCAGTATAGCCGATTACGATGTTGAGGATATTCCGTCTTTTATAGCAAACAAGATATGTGGAGAAAAAACAAAAGAGGCAATCAAGGACATTTTAAACGGCAAGCTTTCAAAACAACTCACAAGAGAAATGCTTGAAGAGCTTGGTGCTTTTGATGAAATAAAAGGGTGGTTCGAAAAAATAGCAGAGCTAATCAATAAATAAATTGCATAGCGTTTTAAAAATCAAAGAATTTTAAGTAAAGCCAAGCGTCAAGTTAAAGTTTTTAAAATTTCAGAATATAAGCTTTCGAGCGGCGCCGAAATTTTATCCGCGAACTGCGAGCGGTTGAAGGTGCGTTGGCGCTTTGCAAGCTGTATCGTATGCAGGCTTACGAGCTGCTCGCACTGCGCCCGCGAGATCTGTCCGCGCAAAAGCTGCCCACACTCCTTCAGCCCGATGCAGCCTAGCGCCCTGCACTCCGCACCGTAGCGAGTGAATAAAAACTCCGCCTCCTCCAAAAGCCCGCGCTCAAACATCGCCTTCGTGCGCGCCTCGATGCGCTGCGCAAGCCACTGCTTAGGCGCGTCGATCTCAAAAATTTTAATATCCGAAATGACGGGCGGGGCGGTGTTTTCGCGCAAAAATTTACTCGGCGCCTCGCCGCAAAATTTATAGATGCTTAGCCATTTTTTTAACCGAAAACTGTCAGACGCGCTAAGCTTTGCGGCAAATTCCGGATCGATCTGCTGCGCTAGAGCGTAAATTTCATCGTTTGAAATTTCATTTTTAAAATCGGGAACCTTCGGCGCCAGACCGCTTAGCATCGCTTTTAGATAAAATCCGCTGCCCCCAGTGATTATCAAAGGCGCACCGCTACGCTCTGCAAAAGCCCGCGCGGCCGCGTACTCTTTTATAAACTCGCCGACGCTGAAGTACTCGTTTGGGTAGATTAAATTTACGCCGAAGTGCTTGATCTCGCGCAGCTGCTCCTCGCTTGGCTTAGCGCTTGCGATGTCGATTTGCAGGTAAATGCAGAGCGAATCCAGGCTCAAAATCACGGCGCCGGTCTCTCGCGCGATACTTAGTGCAAGATCGCTTTTGCCGCTTGCGGTGGTGCCGATGATCGCGATCTGCGGGCTTGCGTGCGAGTTTTGATTTTGGCTCAAGGCGTTTCCTTTCGTAAATTTTTCGTTCAAATTATATCAAATTTAGAGCTATTCTTACTTTTTTTTGATACAATGGTGCCCAAAATAAGGGGCAAAATGGCTAAATTTAAAGAAATTTTATCTGACATCAACGAATTAATAGTTTTTAAACACTCGGTTTTCGCGCTGCCGTTTATCTTTACGGCGATGATTACTGCAAGCAAGCTGCAAAACGGCTCGATATGGTTCGGCTGGAAGTTGCTTTTTTTGGGAATTTTATGCGCGGTAAGCGCGAGAAGCTTCGCGATGGCGCTAAATCGCTACTTGGACGAGGACATCGACCGCGCTAATCCGCGCTGCGCTTCGCGCCCCAGCGTGGACGGACGGATCGGGCGCGGGAATTTACTGCTTTTCATCATCGCAAACGCGGTGGTTTTCATAGCGGTTTCGGCGCTTATAAATTCTTTGGCGCTTAAGCTTTCGGTGCCGATTTTAGCGGCACTGGGCGGGTATTCGTATTTTAAGCGCTTTAGCGAGACCGCGCATTTAATGCTCGGCTTTTGCTTAGGGCTTGCGCCGATTGCGGGAGTGATCGCCGTTAGCGGCGTAATTCCGCTCTGGTCAGTGCTGCTATGTCTCGGGGTAGTATTTTGGGTAGGCGGCTTTGACGTGCTGTATTCGCTTCAAGATATGGAATTTGACCGCACGGCTGGGCTTTACAGCATCCCTGCGCTTTACGGCAAGGAAGCCTCGATGTTTATCTCTAAAATTTTTCACGCCGTAGCAGTGCTTTTTTGGCTGCTATTTTGCGCGGCGGCAAATTTAGGCTTTTTTGCCTATCTGGGCGTGGCTGCGTGCGCGGCGATTTTGTACTTCGAGCATAGGATCGTGCAGAAAGATTTTAGCAAGATTGATCGCGCGTTTTTCACGCTCAACGGCTACTTGGGCATTGCGTTTTTCGCTTTTGTTTTTGTAAATTTATTTTAAGGAACCCCTATGGATCTTAACACTATCATCATTTTAGGACTTTGCGTCGTTATATTTTTGATGTTTTTCGTCATATATTTTAAGGATAAGCAAGCGGATAAAAAATTCGAGCGCTTCGATCAGGTATTGACTGACGCTATGCAGGAAAACTATCTGCTTAAAAAGAAGGTCGAGGAGCTAAAAGAGATGATCGATTCGGGCGGCAAAGTCGCCCCCAATATCGATATAAACGCGATTGCAGACGTAATCGACGAGACGATAGAGCAGAGACTAGATGTAGTGCCTACGATGATCGACGAGCGGGTAGAAAAGCAGATTAGGCCGCTGCTCGATCAGCTTAAAGAGCTCATCGGCTCGGTAAGAAAATAGCCTGAGCAATATAAAAATAAAATTTTGCAAAATCGCTTTGTTTTTTATATAATCGCCGCAAATTGATATTAAGGCAAAATATGCTAATTGATAAATTTGGACGAACGATCGATTATTTGCGCATTTCGGTTACGCAGCGGTGTAATTTCAGATGCAGATATTGCATGCCTGCTACGCCGTTTAATTGGGTGCCGCGAGAGAATATTTTAAGCTTTGAGGAGATGTTTTTATTCGTCAAGGTTGCGATCGATGGCGGCGTGAAAAAGATCCGTATCACCGGCGGCGAACCGCTGGTGCGAAAGGGGATCGAAGATTTTATAAAGATGATTGCGGATTACGCCCCAGGTATCGATCTTGCGCTTACTACCAACGGATATTATCTCAAAAACTATGCGCGCGCCTTGAAAAACGCGGGGCTAAAGCGCATCAATATGTCGCTTGACTCGCTGCGTCCGGAGCGGGCTAAATTTATAGCTCAGCGCGGCGTGCTTTATAACGTCTTAGAAGGCCTTGACGCCGCGCTTGAAGCGGGACTAAAAGTCAAGCTAAACACCGTCGCACTAAAAGGCATCAACGACGACGAGCTTATTTATTTGCTGGAATTTGCCCGCGAGAAGGATTGCCAGATTCGCTTCATAGAATTTATGGAAAACACCCATGCCGGCGATCTTACAGGATTAAAATCAAACGAAATTTTAGATATTTTAAGGCGTAAATTTATCTTTACCGCTCTGCCGAAATCGCAAAGCTCGCCCGCGTCGCTTTACGCGCTCGGGGACGGCTACACTTTTGGCATCATCGATCCGCACAAGCACGATTTTTGCGAGAGCTGCAACCGCATCAGACTAAGCGCCGAGGGGCTTTTGATCCCGTGTCTTTACTTCGAGGACGCGCTAAGTATCAAAAAAGCGGTCAAAGAGGGCGACATTGCCGCAGCCGCCGAAATTTTGGCTAAAATTTTAGCGAATAAGCCCGAAAAAAATCGCTGGCAAGCGGACGCTTCGAATGAAATTTCAAGCCGTGCATTTTACGAGACGGGCGGATGAGGCTTGTTGAGAGCTTTTTAAGTATCCAAGGCGAGGGCAAATACGCAGGCAGGCTCGCGTTTTTCTTTCGCTTTGCGGGTTGTAATCTGCGCTGCGAGGGCTTCGGCGGCGAGCGCATTTCGCCAAAGACCGGCGAGATCTTGCGCGGTTGCGATACGATCCGCGCCGTTTTTACAAATCACTTCGAGCACGAAGAAATTTTAAATTTATCGCAGCTTTTGAATAAAATTCCAAATTTATCAGGTTTGTCCTGTTCCGCACCCGCATGCTCTGCGCCGGGTTTTTGTGCCGCAGAGTCTTTTTCTAAAAGCGATACGTTAAATTCCGCCGCCGCACAAACGCCTCCTCGTCCAAACGGTAACGCAGAAAAATCTTTAAATTTAACGAGCGAGAATTCTTTAAATTTCGCGGCACAAAATTCCTCAAATTTAAATCCGCAAAGCTCCGTTTCGCCGCAAATGGCTAAGCTTTATCAAAAACCTATCATCGTTATCACAGGCGGGGAGCCGCTGTTGCATCACAAGGAGGCGCTATTTTACGAGTTCGTCTGCGAGCTGCTTGCGCGCGGACACGCAGTGCACTTCGAAACCAACGGCACGATTTTCGTGGATTTTGAAAAATTTCCCGCTTACAAAAGCTGCGTCTTTGCGGTCTCGCCTAAGCTTTCAAACTCCGCTGAGCCGAGCGAACGCAGGTTAAACTTCGCCGCGCTGCGAAGCTTAAAACAAAACGCGAAGGATAGTTTTTACAAGTTCGTCATCTCGCCCGAGTTTGACGCGCAGCCCGAGATTAGAGAAATTTTAGCGGCGTGCGAGAGCGAGGTTTATTGTATGCCGCGCGGCGCAGATCGTCGCGAGCTGGAAAGCGGCGCGCAATTTTGCGTGGATTTTTGCCTAAAAAACGGCTATAATTACTCTGATCGCCTACATATTAGAATTTGGGGCGAGAAGGACGGGGTATGATAATCAGGAAATTATACGAATTCGAAAACGCTCACATCGTGCGCCTGTGCGGTTCGAAGCGGTGTCGCACGAGCATCCACGGCCACTCCTACAGATGCGAAATTTTGCTTAGCTCAAATTTTTTGGACGAAGCGGGGATGGTTTATGACTTCGGCTACATGAAGCTCGGCATCCGCGAGCTTATCGATAGTTTCGACCACGCCACGACGATCTACGCGCGCGATGATGCGAGCTATATTGCGGATCTTAAAAAACACAGCGCGCGCTGGGTGCAGATACCGCTAAATCCGAGCGCGGAGCAGTTTTGTAGAATTTTTTTCGTTCTAATTGACCGACTTTTGAGCCTAACTCAGATGCAAAATGGCGAGCGCGAAGTAAAACTTCACAGCGTCATCGTGCACGAAACCGCGACCGGCTATGCGCAGTGCTTCCGCGAGGATGCTTACAACGCGCAGATGGGCGAGATCTCGCTGGAAGAGATAGAATTCTCGCCCGCCGTGCGCGAGGAGTGGAAGCAGCCGGAGCTTTGGCAAAAGCTTCTGCGCGGCGAAAAAATCATCTATCCAAAGGACTGCTGATGAGAAATTTCTTTAAATTTGGCGCGGAGTTTATGCGCGTTTTTGCCGCGTGCGCGATCTTTGCCTGCGCGCTTGCTTTGAGCGGCTGCGACGATGAGAAAAAGGACACCTTGCAAAAGCCGCCGGTAGATAGCGAGGTGCCGAAGGACGTACCTATCGCGCCTAGCGAGCCCAAAGTCGATATAAATGCCGATATGCTGCCGCTTCCGGTGACCGAATAGGACGGAGCGTTGAAAAATCGGCGGCTAAATTTGAAAATTTTTAAAATTTGCGTGGTTTGTATGCGGCGCGTAGGCGCGATTTTAGCGTCTTTTTTGCCCGTGCGATCTGCGCAGAGAAATTTTAAATTTTATAAAGCTCTATCCGCAAAATTTCATTCTTGGCGCGAGAGATACGGCGCGAAATCGGGGTTGAACGCGCACGCGGTAAATTTTGGCGCAATAAATAGCCGCGGTCGCTTTGAAAGGTTTTTAAAATTTCAAAGGCGCGGAGCAGGTCTGCTTTATCTCGCTCCGAAAAAATTTGCGTTAAAATTTGGTCGTTTCGGCTCTAGCCGCGCAAAATTTTATTTCGCGAATTTAACCCTCTGGCGGAAGTGATGGATTATCTGTATCAAAGCGCCCTGGGTTTTCATAAGTTTTTTGCGCTAGCTGCGGCGATTTTAACGATAATTTATCTGATTTTTACCCAGCTTAAGATCGACGCGGCGGCAGAATTTTGCTCGCGCAAAGAGGCTTTAAATCCCGCCGCCTCCGCGCCGCAAGCTGGGAATTTAAAGCAAAAGAGCAGATCGGGGCTTAGATTTCTTAGGCGCGTCAGGCTGTTTTTGCCGATCTATTATTCGTGTATCGCGGCGCTGATAATTAGCGGAAGCGTGATGCTAGCGGTGCTGCGCTTCGATTTGAGCTTTAGAATTTACTTCATGGCGGCCGCAGCGCTAGCGATGATCATACTTAGCGCGGCGTCGTACAAGCGGCTAAAAATCGCGTATCTGAGCCAAAACTTTGCGCCGTATCAGCGCAAAATGCGGGTGATTTTGGGGCTAAGCTTAGTGATAATTTTGATAGCGAGTGTTATTTGATGGTATATTTTTACGATAAGCTTGCAGGCGAACAGAGCCTGATTTTGCAGAATGATCAGTTTTTGCACCTAAAGGCTAGGAGAGCAAGGGCGGGCGAACGCATAGACGTGCGCAACCTAAAGGACGGGGCGAGTTATCTATATGAGATCGCCGAAATTTCGCGCAAAGGCGCGGCTTTGAATTTAGTTTTTAAAAGCTCCGTTTTTACGCCGCCGCACGATTTTTGCGTCGCTTGGGCGGTCGTCGAGAGCGCCGTGATCGAAAAGAGCCTGCCTGCGCTAAACGAGATGGGCGTCGGGCGGCTTGTTTTGGTCTATGCCGATCTGTCGCAGAAAAACGTGCGGCTCGATTTGCAAAGGATGGAGCGGATTTTGATCAACTCGTCTCAACAATGCGGGCGAAATTCCATCATGCAGATCGAGGTTTTGGGCGACTCGGACGAGCTCGCGCAAAGGTATGAAAACGTAAGTCTGATCGATTTTGGCGGTAAGAACATCGACATTTTCGGCGGCGAGGAGATCGCGTTCGTCGGCCCGGAGGGAGGGTTTTCGCCGCGCGAAAGGGAGAAATTTAAAAACGCCTATGCGCTTAATAGCCCCTATATTTTGCGCTCAAACACCGCGCTGATCGCAACTTGCGCGAAGCTGATGTTTTAAGCGCTCGGCAAATTTTAAAATTTAAAAAGTCAGGCGTTTTAAAATTTGTAATTTAAAATTTGCTCTGCGCGATCCGCTATGTTTATCTGCGGCTTGGCGCACGACGCGTATTTGCCGCGGCGCATCTTTGCGCACTGTATTTTGCACGCCGCAGCACGCCGCGGTGAAATAAAATTTTACTCGCAAGCGGGCTAAATTTTAAAATTTTCGCACCCAAAAAGCATGTTCAAAAAGAAAATCAGCGCTTTGCCGAGAGTTTTTAAAACCCTTTAAATTTGCTTTTTAGATAAAAAAGTTGTATAATCGCAATCTTTTAAAATCATCAAAAAGGATCAAAAATGAAAAAAGATATCCATCCAAACTTTGTCGAAACGACCGTTACCTGCGCTTGCGGAAACACTTTTAAAACGCGCTCGAACAAGGCCGAAATCCGCGTCGATATCTGCTCTAATTGCCATCCGTTTTTCACCGGCAGCGAGAAGATCGTAGATAGCGCGGGTCGCGTCGAGAAATTTAAGCAAAAATACGGAATGAAATAGTTGCTATATCTCATTCCTACGCCGATAGGAAATCTAAGCGATATCTCGAGCCGCGCGCTTGAGGTATTGCAAAGCTGCGAAATCCTAATCTGCGAGGATACGAGGGTTTCAAAAAAACTTCTAAACTTATTATCCGATAAATTTCAAATTTCATTTAAAATTTCACAGTTTTACTCGCTGCACACGCACAATGAAGCGGAGTTTTTCGCGGGCCTTGATCCGGCGCTTCTGCGCGAAAAAGCTTGCGCATACGTAAGCGATGCGGGCATGCCCTGTATCAGCGATCCTGGAATTGCGCTCGTAAAATTTGCGCAGCGAAGCGGCGTGCCTTACGAGGTGCTTAGCGGCGCAAACGCTCTGCTGCTCGCAGCTGCCGCAAGCGGGCTAGTGGAGAAAGAATTTAGCTTTTTAGGCTTTTTAAATAATGACGGCGCGCAGCGCAAAGCTCAGATCCTAAATTTAATGCAAAGCCCCTATCCGTGCGTGCTATATGAATCCCCAAAACGCGTGGTAAAGCTAATAGAGCAGATCGCGGGGATCGACGCGCAGCGCAAAATTTTTGTGATTAAGGAAGCTACGAAAAAATTTGAAACAAAATTTTTCGGTAGCGCCGCAGAGGTTCTATCCAGCCTAAACGGCGCAAATTTAAACGGCGAATGGTGCGTCGTGATTGACGGCGCAGGCGAGAAAAGCTTTGAAAAAATCACGCAGGAAGATATTCTGTCGCTTGAAATCGCGCCGAAAATAAAAGCGAAACTGCTCTCAAAAATCAGCGGCGAACCCGCCAAAGAAATATATAAAAATTTGATACGCTAAGTCATATTTTAACCGTTTTTCGCTAAAATCCCAAAATGATTATTTACGGCAAGCAGCTGTTTTTGCACCTTTTAAACCGGCATCCGCAGAAATTTATCCGCATCATCCTTGCAAAGGAGTGCGAGAAAGAAATTTTTAAAAAGATCGCCGTGACCGGCGTAAAAATCGAGCGCGCCGATGCGAAAAAAGCTCAAGCCCTCGCTCGCGGCGGCAACCATCAAGGCTTTTTAGCCGAGGTGGAGGAGTTTAGCTTCGGCGATCTATCTAGCGTCAAAGACGATAAATTTGTGCCGATCCTTTATGGGCTTACCGATGTCGGAAACATCGGCGCGATAATGCGCAGCGCCTATGCTTTGGGCGCGGACAGCGTGATCGTCGTCGCAAATAATCTAAATATGGCGGGCGTAGTGCGCGCAAGCTCGGGCGCGGCGTATGAGCTAAACGTCATTAAGGCTGCAGACGGGCTTAGCGTGATAAACGAGCTTAAACAAAGCGGCTTTGAAATTTACGCCGCGAGTGCTGGCGGGACGAGCTTTAAGGAGTTAGAGCTCGGCGCGAAAAACGCACTCGTAATGGGGAACGAAGAAGAGGGGATACCCGCTAGGGCGCTTAAAAAATGCGACCGCGCGGTATCAATAAAGATGCGCGAAGGCTGGGACTCGCTTAATGTAAGCGCGGCATTTGCGATACTATGCGATGGAATTTTAAATGGAAGAAATAAAAGAGAAGTTAAATAATACGGACGAGCAGGCGGAACAAACCGAGAAGCCGGAGCAAACGCAGCAACCAAAAAGCAGCGATCTAGATAAATTAAAATCTATGGATCTGATCGAGATAGCGCGTACGACGCGCATCGACGCGCAAAATTTAGAATACATCATAAACAAAGACTTCGAGAAGCTGGCAAATTTTAACGTTAGGGGCTATATTAAAATTTTAGAGCGCGAGTTCGGGCTGGATTTATCGGACTGGCTTAGCGAGTTTGAGGTCGCAAAGGAGAGCTTTGCGCCCGTTAAAAAGGCTAAAGTCGAGCAGGTCTATGGTCAAAGAGTTAGCCCTAACAAAAGCGGCAGCGGTTGGCTTATGTGGCTGCTTGCGATGGTGTTAATCATAGGCGCGATCTTTTATTTCGGACTTTATAAAAGCTTCGGCGAATTTTTGGGCTCGCTTTTATGGGAACAAAACAAAACCACCTACTCGGACGCTCCAATCGTAAATAACACTCAAAAAAAGCTTGAAAACATCGGTATCGACGTCGTTTCGCACAACGCTACAGATGAAAAATTCGCACTAAAATCGGATATTAATGCAGCCGTTGCTGCGGATGAAAATTTAAGCTCGCTAAACGCGCTGGATCGCTCTATCAGGATCGAGCGCGCGAGCATTAAGACTGAGGAAAATTCTACCGACGAAAACGCTACTCAAAGCGCGCCCGTGCCGAGCAAAGATATCGTGCTTAGCCCGCGCGGTAAGATGTGGATTGGAATCATTGATTTAAAAAGCGGCAAGAAGCGCGAGATGGTCATTAATGCCCCTTACGTCGTCGCTTCGCAAGGGAATGAGGAGCTGCTAATCTCTACCGGTCATGGGATGTTTGAGCTCGGCAAAGCCGATGGCAACGTAACTTTCAGCGAAAGAAACACTCAAAAATTCCACGTCAAAGATGGCAATATCACTAAAATTTCAGCCGATGAGTTTCTGCGCCTAAACAAGGGCAAAAAGTGGTAAAATCCTCGCTCTCGCGCGGTTTTTCGCTCGTAGGGCTTCGCCGACGCTGAGGGTAAAATTTCGGCTTTCTGCGGCGAGTGCGACCTAAATTAAACCTAGGAGCGTAAATTTAAAGAGTTTTAAAATGCGCCGCTTTGGATAAAATTTTTAAGCGGCGTAGGTAAAATTTAATGATGCGGATAAAATTTTAAGTGGTGCGGGCACTTGCGGTAGAGCGCTAAATTTAAGAGGCGTAGTCCACGGCGCCGTGCAAAACGGAAGCTTTGATCGTTATCGTTTTGATCGGACGTAAATTTAAACAGCGCCGCAAAGGGTCGCGACGCGATAAATTTAAACGATCAACGCCTCTACGCCTCCGCAGCTTTAAAATTTTAGCGAGGTAAGGGTGTAAACCGCCCAAGTGTTGCAAAAGCGCCGCCGCATCGCCGCTAAGGCTTGAAATTTTGCCTCCGAGCGGCGCGAATAGATCGCGGCATTTAAGGCGCTAAATTTTAAATAAAGCTTGAAAATTACTTTAAGATAAGAGGTTTGAGATGTTTGACGAAATTCGTTTTTCAAAAATCGAGCGTTTGCCCAATTACGTTTTTGCCGAGGTCAATGCCATAAAAATGGCGGCGCGCAGAGCCGGCGAGGACATAATCGATTTTTCGATGGGCAATCCTGACGGCAGGACGCCGCAGCATATAATCGACAAGCTTTGCGAAAGCGCGCAAAAGGACAAAACGCACGGCTACTCCGTAAGTCAGGGCATCTACAAGCTGCGACTTGCGTGCGCGAATTGGTATAAGCGCAAATACGGCGTGATCTTTGATCCAGAAAGCGAGATCGTCGCAGTGATGGGCTCCAAAGAGGGCTTCGTGCATTTAACTAGCGCGATCGTAAATCCTGGCGACGTCGCGGTGGTACCCGATCCTGCGTATCCGATCCACACTCAAGCTTTCATCATCGCGGGCGGTAACGTCGTTAAAATCCCGCTTGCCTATGATGAGAATTTAAATTTTAATGAGAACAAATTTTTCATCGATCTGCAAAAGACCTTCGACGAGAGCATTCCGCGCCCAAAATACGTCGTCGTAAATTTCCCGCACAACCCCACCACCGTCGTCGTGCAAAAGAGCTTCTACGAGCGGCTCGTGGCGATGGCACGGCAGGAGCGGTTTTATATCATCAGCGATATCGCTTACGCAGAGATCGCTTTTGACGATTACAAAACGCCGTCGATCTTTGAGGCCCAGGGCGCAAAAGACGTCGCCGTCGAGGCATACACGCTTTCTAAAACCTACAATATGGCGGGCTGGCGCGTAGGTTTTGTTAGCGGCAACAAAAAGCTCGTAGCCGCGCTTAAAAAGATCAAGTCGTGGTTTGATTACGGCATGTTTACGCCGATCCAAGTAGCCGCCACGATCGCGCTGGACGGGCCGCAAGAGTGCGTAGAGGAGATCCGCGCGAGCTATGAGAAGCGTAGAAATTTTTTGATTGACGCTTTTGCGGACGCAGGCTGGCAGATCGCAAAACCTAGCGCGTCGATGTTTGCATGGGCGAAATTACCGCCAGCGGCGGCTCATCTAAGGAGTATGGAGTTTTCCAAGCAGCTTCTTACTAAGGCGCGCGTCGCCGTAAGCCCAGGCGTAGGCTTTGGTGCGGCGGGAGACGATTACGTGCGGATCGCTTTTATCGAAAACGAAAACAGGATCCGCCAGGCAGCTAGAAATATAAAAAAATATTTGAAAGAGATCTGATGAAGGTAGCGATTTTAGGCGTCGGCACCGTAGGTAGCGAAGTTGCAAACATTTTGATCAAAAACAAAGATATCATCCTTGCGCGCGCGGGCGTTAGCATAGAGCCCGTAATCGGGCTCGTGCGCGATACGAGCAAAAAAAGGGGCGTGCAAATTCCGCTTAGCAGCGACGCTGGGAGTATCATCGAGCGCGACGACATCGACGTGTTTGTAGAGCTTATGGGCGGGGTAGAAAAGCCATACAAGATCGTAAGCGAAATTTTAAAGCGCAAAAAGGCAGTCGTTACAGCAAATAAGGCGCTTTTGGCTTATCATCGTTACAAGCTCCAGGCTTTGGCGGGCGATACGCCTTTTGGCTTTGAAGCGAGCGTAGCGGGCGGAATTCCGATTATAAAAACCCTACGCGAGGGGCTAAGCGCCAATCGTATCGAAAAAATAATCGGCATCGTAAACGGCACGAGCAACTTCATCCTTACGAATATGATGCAAAAAAACGAGAAATTTGAGGACGCGCTAAAGCGAGCTCAAGAGCTCGGTTACGCCGAGACCGATCCAAGCTTTGACATCGGCGGATTCGACGCGGCGCATAAGCTTTTGATCTTAGCCAGCATCGCATACGGCGTGCACGGCGATCCGGAAGACATCCTAATAGAGGGGATCGAGGAGATCACGCAGGAGGATATCTATTTTGCGCGCGAATTTGACTTCATAATCAAGCTGCTTGCGGTAGCCAAGCGCGCGTGCAACAACAAAGTCGAGCTGCGCGTCCATCCTGCGCTCATTTCAAAGGATCAGATGCTTTCAAAAGTAGACGGCGTGATGAATGGCGTGAGCATCTACGGAGACTGCGTCGGCGAGAGTATGTATTACGGACCTGGCGCGGGCGGAAGCGCTACGGCAAGTGCGGTTATAAGCGATCTCATCGACATTGCGCGCGATAACAAAAACCCGATGCTCGGATATAAAATTTTGCCGAGCGAAAATTTTATGCAAATTTTGCCTAGCGAGCAGATCTGCACGAAGTACTATTTCAGGCTGCGCGTGCGCGACGAAAAGGGCGTGCTCGCGAAGCTTACGAACATTATGAGTTTAAACGATCTTTCGATCGACAGCTTTTTGCAAAAGCCGAAACTCAAAACAGATGAGGAAGTGACGCTGTTTTTCACGACGCATACGTGCTGCGAGAAGGACATAAAGCACGCTATAAGCGTGATCGGCGGCGAAAATTTCATTACGCAAAAGCCTTTTATGATCAGGATCGAAAGCTAAGTTGGGGTTAAAAGAATATCTTTTCGGCTTTGCCTGCGAGGACCGTGCGGCGGAATTTTTACGCGGTGAAGGGTTTGAAATTTTAAAGCGAAATTTCCGCTGCCGCTTCGGCGAGATCGACATAATCGCGTGTAAAGGCGGGATTTTACAC
Organism: uncultured Campylobacter sp.; assembly: GCA_963522285.1. Classification (GTDB taxonomy): domain Bacteria; phylum Campylobacterota; class Campylobacteria; order Campylobacterales; family Campylobacteraceae; genus Campylobacter_B. The sequence continues at coordinate 107,162 of CAUQWV010000004.1, read as the reverse complement.
TTCGTAGAAGTAAAAGCCACTAGCGGCGATTACGACGCCGCGGAGCGCGTGACAGGAGCCAAGATGGCTAAAATTTTAAAGGCGGCGGAATTTTATCTGATGAGCTGTGATACGGACGAGCCGTGGCAGATCGACGTCGTGGAAGTTTATCCAAAGCAGATAAAATTTATCGCCAACATATCTTTTTAAATTAGAATTTTTATTATTTATTTAAGATAATGAACTATAATCCACAGAATTTTAACACAAGGAGAACATTATGGGAAAGTATATAGAGCTTACTTCGGAGAATTTCGACGTTACTAAAGAGGGTGTCGCATTAGTCGATTTTTGGGCACCTTGGTGCGGACCGTGCCGTATGATCGCCCCGATCATCGAGGAGCTTGCGAACGATTACGAGGGCAAGGCTAAAATTTGCAAAGTAAATACCGACGAAGCGCAGGATCTTGCGGTGCAGTTCGGCGTTCGTTCGATCCCTACGATACTATTTTTCAAAGACGGCGAGCTAAAAGCCCAACTCATCGGCGCGCAATCCAAGCAGATCATAGCCGACAAGCTAAACTCGCTTCTGTAAATTTTAAAAGGGCGGCTTTCGCCCTTTCTTCTCTCACTCATCGTTTTATTAATTAAATTCGTAAATTTAACGCCCGCGGCTTTACTTAATAAAACAATTAAGGAGAAAAAATGTTAGATTTAGCAATTATCGGCGGTGGTCCTGCGGGGCTAGCGGCGGGGCTTTATGCTACAAGAGGCGGTTTAAAGGACGTCGTGATGTTTGAGATGGGGATGCCCGGCGGGCAGATCACTTCAAGCTCCGAGATGGAAAACTATCCGGGCGTTGCTGCGGTGACCGACGGGATGAGCTTTATGGCGCCTTGGCAGGAGCAGTGCTTCCGCTTCGGGCTGAAACATGAGATGGTGCGCGTGCTACGTGTCTCAAAAGACGGTGACGGAAATTTTACGATCTATCTCGAGGGCGATCAAACGCGTCGCGCGCACGCCGTTATCGTCGCTACGGGCTCTACTCCGCGTCGCGCGGGGATCGAGGGCGAGGATGAGTTCTTTGGTCGTGGCGTCAGCACTTGCGCGACTTGCGACGGATTTTTTTATAAGGGCAAAGAGGTTGCCGTCCTCGGCGGCGGCGACACGGCGCTAGAGGAAGCGCTGTATCTAGCTAAAATTTGCTCTAAAGTCTATCTGATCCATCGCCGCGACGAGTTTCGCGCCGCGCCCTCGACCGTGCAAAAGGTACGCGAAAGTGAGAATATCGAGCTCATCACAAACGCGCTCGTAGAGCAGATCAAGGGCGATGCAAGCGGCGTAACTGGCGTCGTAGTCAAGGATAAAACAAGCGGCGCTGCGCGCGAGCTGCAGCTGCCTGGGATCTTCGTATTCGTGGGGCTTGACGTGCGAAACGAGGTACTAAAAGACGAAAGCGGTAAGTTCATCTGCGACGTCACGCCGGGCGGGCAGGTCGCGGTAAATTTAAAGATGCAAACAAGCGTACACGGGTTATTTGCGGCGGGCGATATGAGACAAGATGCGCCTAAACAGGTCATTTGCGCGGCAGGCGACGGTGCAGTTGCCGCACTTAGCGCGATCGCGTATCTGCAAGGACACGACAAATAAACCTATCTTCGGCGCAAAATTTCACGGCGCGGCGAGCGAAACTGCTTCCGCCGCGCTTTAAATTTAAAACTTCACATAAAATTTTCAATGAAATTTTGATATAAAAAAGCGGCTAAATTTTAAAATTTCATAAAATTTAGCCGCGAGATGAGGCGCTTATTGCCTTTCGTAGAAGCCTGCTATGACATCTTTTGACTTCATTTTATTCACGGGATCTTCTTTACCGTTCGTTATAAGTTTAAATTTATCAGACAGAGTTACGCTTTTACCCTCATTTACGATAAAATTTAGCTCGATAGCAAGCTTTGATGATCCACCTTCTTTATGTCCGAAGCTCGCGTCCAACTGCTCTGCCGTTATTTGCGAGTAATAAACGGCTGCTTTTAAGCACTCCATAATAAAGTCTATGTAGATTTCGGTATTGCTTTCTTTTAGTATCTCCCCTTTTAATTTGTCGTCGCAATCGACCGACTTCCATTCCTCCTCAAAAATTCTATTTTGCCTTTGATTTTTAAGCGTTTCTTGAAATTTAGCTTCGTTTAATTTGCAGTATTCTTTTGCCAGCTTAAACAAACCCTGCGCGTCGTAAGCCTTGCCCTCATAAAAAGTCATAACCCTTTTTAAAGATGAGTCTAACATCTCTTGTTTATATGATTTAAGCCTCTGCTCTACATCCACATCACAGAGCATCTTAACCGTCTTTAATCCGCCGTTTTCCTCTTTGCTCCACGTGATATTTTTGCAGATTTTAGAGCCCTCGATCGCCGTGCCGATACTCATAGATTTAAAATCGGGCAGGGTGTAGTTTTTGACAAGCTCCACATCGTCATCGCCGCATCCTGTAAAAATAAATGCCGCAAGCAAGGCGCCTAGCACATATTTCATCTTTGATCCTTTGAAATAAATTCTGAAAATAATGCTACCGATCTCCACTTAACAACGTATAAATTTAAAGCCGAAATTTGAAATAAATTCGCAAAGCGCTAGAGATCAAGAATGCAAAGGTGAAATTTGATGAAAGAATTTGGCGAGAGAGGGAGGGAATCGAACCCCCCGGAAAACGGTCAACCGCCCTCCTATCGGATTTGAAGTCCGCAGACGCCACCAGGTCGCCATCCTCTCCAAATGCGGGAATTATAGCGAGATAAAATTTATTTAGCTTTAAAGAGGCTAAATTTTAAGCCCTTTTGGCTCATTATTAGCGACGGCAGGATTATGAGCGCACCCAAAAGAAGCAGGCTCATCACCAGACATATTAACATCCCGAAGTAGATCGTAGGCCAGAAATTACTCATCATCATGACGCTAAAGCCCAAAATGATCGCGAACGACGTATAATACATCGCGTATCCGATACTTGCGTGGCTCGCACGGATAGCCGCGGCCTCGTCGCCAAGGCGCGCAAACTCTCGTTTGTAGCGGTAGATGTAGTGGATGACGTCGTCCACGCCGATACCGATGCTGATCGCCGCTATCGTGATACTCATGATATCCAGCGGAATACCCGCAACCCCCATGATGCCGAAGCAGGCGCAAAGCGGGATTAAATTTACGACGATCGCGATAAGAGCGTATGAAAACGAGCGAAAGATGATTACGAAAAGCACGAAAAGCACGAGCACGGTAATACCCAGGGTGTCTATCTGCGAGCTCATCAGGCTTTGAAGCATATTGTTATAAAGCACCATTATGCCGCTAATTTGCGCGCTTGCCTGCTCGCCCGTCAGCAAAGAATTTAGCCCGCTTTGCAGATCTTTTAGGAATTTTGCTCTGCGTAAGCGCGGATCGCTGTCTATCGTGCGGACGCTAAAGTGTGCTTCGTTCGCTTCGACATTCACAAAGGGCGAAAGCACCATTTCGCGGTAGTTTGCGGGCATTTCAGAGTAGATTAGAGCAAGGCTCAGATCGTCCAGATCGCGCCCCTGATTAATCTGCTTGCCGAGCTTTAAAAGCGATGCGAGCGAGCTTACGTTGCCGATAAACTCGTGTCCCGTGATGTTTTTGTCCTTCAAAAAATCATCTATTTTGCCGATGATACGCATCTTTTCGGAGGTAAACCAATACTGCGGCTTGTTTTCGTTGGCGGCATATTCGGCTTCGAAATCGTCAAAGTCGTCGCTCGCGGTGGAATTCTGCTCGGCATTTGCGGCGTGGGCTTGATCTGAATTTACGGTTTCGCTTGGTTGCGATGTCTCGACGGAGCTTTGCTCGGTAAAATTTTGATCATTTAAATTTTGCGCCGCAGCAACGGAACTTTGAGGTATGGAATTTTCTGCAATAGAATTTTGCGCCGCCGCGGTAGAATTCTGTGCGGCGGAATTCTGCGCAATAGAATTTTGCTGAGTAGAATTTACCGCAAAATTTCGCCCAGCGGGATTGGAATTTTCACCGCTCTTAAAATTTGCGCTGCCGCTTACGGAATTTTCACTCCCGCTAGCAGTATCTGCGCCGCCTACGCTTTTAAATTTAACGATGATATCAAGCGGGATCGTTCCGCCGAGATTCGTGTCGATAACCTCCATACCCGCGCGGATGTCGGTGCTTTTTTTAAAGTAGCCGATGAAGCTGTTTTCGACGCGCAGCTGCGAGATACCGTACAGCCCAAAGATCACCGCCGCAGCGCATACGCCATAGACCGCGCCTCTGCTACGTAGCGCCGTTTCGGCGCACCAAAGCGTAAATTTAAAGTGCTGCTCGAAGCTGCGATTATTGTGCGTGCGCGGCAGAAGCGACATAACCGCGCCGAATACTCCAAATGCCGTAACTAGCGAGATACTGATGCCTACGCTCATCATAATTCCCAGAGAAATTACGGGTTTTATATCGCAAAAAATTAGCGACATAAAGCCGATAACGGTCGTAAAGATTGCGAAAAAGCAGGGCATCGCGCGCTCGCGAAGCACTGCGTAAACGAGCTGGCGTTGCGAAAAGGCGTGAAAGCGCGCGCTAAACTCGCGGTAGGCGACGATTAGGTGGATACAGACCGAAACCGTGATGATGAGCTGAAGCGCTATGAAATTTGAGCTAATGACCGTGACCTCAAAGCTCAAAAAGCCGAATAATCCCGCTGCGAGCACGACCGAATACGCGCAGATGATGAGTGGCAGTAGGATAAATTTCGCCTGTCTAAAAAAGAGCCAAAAGCAAGCTAGCAGAAGCACCAAAGCGCCGAGTCCGTAGGTCGCCAGATCCGAGCGGACGTAGCCCACCATATCGTCTGCGATCATATTTAATCCGCCTAGAAACAATCGGTCGCCCGTAAATTCCTTCTCAAAGCCCGCGATCAGCGCCCGCAAAGCCACAATGTCGCGGTGATCCTTTTCGCGCAGTTCGTCGCGGTAGGATTTAAAATTTTGCTCCGCAGCTTTAAGCGCGTCTTTGAGCTGTGAAATTTGAGCCCCCGAGCGGTTGCCCTCATGCTCTGCTTGCTCTAGGGCGTTTTTAGCTCCGTCTCTTAGGCGTAAAAGCTCCTCGTAGCGGGTCTGCGGCTTTAAATTTATTAAAATTGCGGTAGTGCGGAAATCGGTACTTACTAAATTTGACGCATAAAAAGGGCTTGTGGCAAACTCGCGCCTAGCCGCGGTTAAATTTACGTCCGCATCGGCAAGAGTGGGTATATGCTTGAGTAGCTCGCTCATGCCGCCACCTTTGTTTAGCAAAAGCGGCACATTCGTGATGTCCGTGACGCTGGCGACGAAATCCAGCTTGGAAAAAGCCGCATCCATCTGCGCTATCTTGCGGATCGTCTCGGGCGCTAAAAGATCGCCAGCGGGAGTGTATGCAAGCACCAAGAAATTCGGCGTTTCGTAGCGTTTGGATACTTCGCGCCAAATTTGAAGGTCTTTGTCATTGTCTAGTAGAAGCGTCTGGCTTGAAGCGTCGATCTCAAGCTTTGTGGAGTAATATCCGAAAAACAGCGCCAGCGCCGTAAAAAGCGCCAGCGTGATTTTCGGAAACGCGACGATTAGGCGAAAAATTTTTTTCAAATACCGCTCTTTTGGGCGTGCTGCTATTCGCCGCTATTGATGACGGTCGAATTTAGCCGCTTTATAAGCTCGTCAAAGCCCAAGCTTTGCGTTACGTCGCCTAGCTGCGAGCGGTAGGTCTGAATTAAGCTAACGCCCACGATATCGACATCGTAGATACGCCAATCAGAGCCGTTAGGATAAAATTTAAAATCTATGTCGTAGTTTTTCTGCTCGCCGATGACCTGTGTTTTTAGCACGCGGCGTTTATCACTCGGGCTTTGTTTACTTAGTACCTTCATATCCTGATCGGTGTAAAGCGAGAGCTTTTCGATAAAGGAGCGCTTAAGATGCGCCTCGAAGGCTTTATTAAATTCCGCGATCTGCGCGGGACTAAGGCTCGCGTAATGTTTGGCGAGCGAGAGCTTTGCCATCATCTTGTAATCGAAGTAGCCGTCAAAAAGCGCAAAAATTTTCGCAGGCTTTGCGTCTTTGGGAGTGCTGCTTCGCATAATATTTACGGCCTCGGCGACCTTTTGGCTCATCACCGGCTCGATATCCGCATCGCTAATAGCGTGCGCCGAAATCAAAAGCGCTCCGCAAAGCGCTAGAACTTTTAAAATTTTCATTTTCATTCCTTTATTAATTTCTCGCGATTTTGCTCGTAAGCATCGCGTAAAAATGGATATAGATCCACCGCATCTTTGGTCATTTTTTCATAAAATTTCGGATCGCGCGAGTAGTCGTTAAATATTCTAAATCCGTTGACGGAGTTTCGAACGGTGCCATCTTTAATATAATTTATCGGGTTTGAAAAATAATCTCCTACAAGCCCCGCTGTATCGCGGAGATTGCTTTGCCCCAAAATCGGCCAGACGATATGCGGACCTGCCGGCACGCCCCAGTATCCTAGCGTCTGCCCGAAATCCTCGTCGTGGCGCGGAATTCCGTAGTATTTGCCCGCCATATCGTTAAGCCCGCCGAAGCCGACGGTCGAATTGATCAAAAATCGCTTCGTCTCGTCCCAAGAATTTTCAAATTTACCCTGCAATAGGTTGTTTACGAGCCTCATCGGATATAAAATATTATAGAAAAAATTTGAAAACGCGCCCTGGATCGGATCGGGCATTACGTAATCGTAGCCGCTGGCTACGGGGGTTAATATGTATGAGTAAAATACGTCGTTAAAGCTCGTCATAACGCGGTTATAGCCGCTAAGCGGATCGAAAACCTCACGCTGCGCGAACTCCTCGTCAAAACCATCCGTATCGCTAGGCTCTACGCCTTGCTTTTGTGAGCAACCGCAAAGTGCCAATACCGCGACTAAGAATAGAATTTTTATAAATTTCAAATGTGACCCTTCTTTATAAATCAAAGTGGCGATTTTACAAATTTAAAGAAATTTTGTCAATAAAGGTAAAATTTCATATAGAATTTCCCTCTTTATATCGCAGAATAAAGCCTACGGCTCTTTAAGAAATATATCAGAGGATATATTATAAAATCACGTGAAAGTAAATAAGAAAGGATGAAAATGGACGCAAAATTTGCTTTGGAATTCCTGCTTGGCAACGAAGCATCACTTTTAGCTAAGCATATTAAGCTTCTTAAGGCCGTAGATGAGACTAAAAGTATTACAAAGGCCGCAGAGATCGTAGGAGTGTCGTATAAAAACGGCTGGGACGCGCTAAATTTAATCAACAACGCGAGCAAAAAGCCGCTCATCGTCCGCACTCAAGGCACAAAGAAAAATAGCGGCTCCGAGCTTACCCCTTACGCTCACAAGCTGATTCGCGCCTATGATGCTATCAGCCACGCTGGCGAGACGTTTTTGAGTGAAATTTTAAAGCTTGATGAGATCACCGAAGAGAGCCTTTTAAGCTTAGAGAAGATCGGTATGAAGCTTTCTGCACGAAATCAGCTAAGCGTTGAGATTACGGATGTTCAAACAGGCGCTGTAAATTCTCAAATCACGGCTAAGCTCGCAGGCGGCGAAATTTTATGCGCGACGGTAACCGTAGAGAGCGAAAAGAATTTAGGGCTAAAGACGGGCAAGGATGTGCTGTTTTTATTCAAGGCTCCAAGCGTCATCATCGCTAAAGGAAGCTCGGAGAAGCTAAAACTTAGCACGACGAATCAAATCAAAGGCACGATTAGCGAGGTCAAAATCGGCGCAGTAAACGCAGAGATCTGTCTAGGCACAAGCTCGCATCAAAATATCACCGCGATCATCACGCGAGAATCTGCCACCGCGATGGCTCTAGGAGTAGGAGATGAAGTAACGGCGATCATCGAGCCTAGCGAGATCATTATTGGCGCGTAATAGGGTGAAATTGGGTGCGCAAAATTTTAAAATTTAAGGCGTAAATTTAAAATTTTAGATACAATTCGATTCTCGGTGAGAGCCGAAGCGAAAGGCATAAAATGAAGTTAAAAGCAGTGCTTTTAGGAATTTTAATCGCAGGCGCGCTTAGCGCAGGCGAGGTCAGCATCGCAGCCGCTGCGAACACGACGTATGCGTTTGACGAAATCAAGGCGGAATTTGCCAAGCTGCATCCGCAAACCACGCTAAACGTGAGCTTGGGCGCCAGCGGTGCGCTTAGCACGCAGATCAAAAACGGCGCGCCGTTTGATATTTTTATGGCGGCGGATATGAAATTCGCAGACGATCTGCATAAAGAGGGCTTCGCGACGGCACCTGCCAAAACCTACGCAAAGGGCAAGGTGGCGATGTTTAGCGTGCGCGGCGTAGATCTTAGCAAGGGGCTTGAAGCTTTAAAAGACCCTAGCGTAAAAACGATTTCGATAGCAAATCCAAAGACCGCTCCTTACGGCACTGCAAGCGTACAGGCCTTCCAAAAAGCGGGGGTTTACGATGAGATCAAAGGCAAAATCGTAGAAGCAAAATCGATCGGCGAGGCTCTTTCGCAAGCGCTTAAAGCTTCCGACGTCGGCTTTATCGCGGCCGGCGCGATGTATGCGCCTAAGATGGCAAAGGACGGCTGCAACGGCAAGCCTTGCAAGCAGGGCGAAAATTTCGTCTTAGTCGACACCAAGCTCTACGAGCCGATAGCCCAAGGCATGGTTATTCTAAACCGCGCCAAAGACAATGCCGAAGCCAAGGCGTTTTATGATTTTATCCTAAGCGATAAGGGCAGGGCGATCTTTGCTAAATACGGATACGAGTTTTAATGATTAGGGCGAGAATCAACGAAATTTTACAAAAAGACGGCATCCATTCGGTAGGATTTATCGCGGGCGGCATCAAGCTGCGTGGCGTATTTCTGCAGCTAAGTAGCGAGCTTAAGGTGGGCAGCGAAGTTTACGTGGGCTTTAAAAGCACCGATGTGCTTTTATCTCGCGAGGTCCTAAGTGGTGTATCTAGCGAAAATGAAATTCACGGCAAGATTACGAACCTAAGCTTGGGCGAAATTCTATGCACGCTCAGGTTTGAAGGCAAGATAAGCTTTGATGTGCTCATTAGCGCGCATTGCGCGCAGGAGCTTGCTTTACGCGAGGGCGACGAGGTTTTCGCATACATTAACGCCACTGCGATATATATAGAAAAATATGATAACGATTGATTGTAAGAAAAAAATCAGTGATGATTTCTCGATTGATGCTCGCTTGGAGATTAACAAAGGCTCGTTTGTGTGCCTATATGGGCGCAGCGGCAGCGGTAAGACTACGCTGCTGCGCATTTTAGCGGGATTTTTGCGCGCAGATAGCGGTAGTATAAAAGACGGCGATCGTGTGCTGCAAGAAGGGAATGAATTCTTAAGCGCAGGCAAGCGCAGGATCGGCTTTTTATTTCAAGACTACGCACTTTTTGAGAATATGAGCGTGACGGGCAATCTACTTTTTGCCAGAAACGATCCGCAAAAAGCCGCAATGCTGCTTGAAATTTTAGAGCTTAGCGAGTTTGCGAAATCCGGCGTAGAGGGTCTTAGCGGCGGGCAGAAGCAGCGCGTGGCACTCGCTCGCGCACTGATGCAAGAGCCTGAAATTTTACTACTTGACGAGCCGCTTTCGGCGCTTGATTTTACGATGCGCGAAAAAATCCAAGAGTATTTGCTAAAGATCCACGAGCAGTTTCATCAGACCGTGATTTTGGTAAGCCACGATGTGAGTGAGATTTATAGGCTTTGCAAGCGAGTTTATGAGATGAAGGACGGCAGGATCGTCCGCACCGGTACGCCGGAGGAAATTTTTCTTAAAACAAACGGCTCACAGAAGTTTTCTTTCGCGGGCAAGATTGTCGATTTGCAAGCACGCGACGGGGTCAAAGTAGCCGTCGTAGCGATCGGCAGCCAGCTGTGCGAAGTGGTGCTAAGCAATGCAGAAGTCGAGGGCTTGCAAGTAGGCGACGAGGTCAAAACAGGCGCCAAAGCCTTTAATATCACTCTGCGTAAAATTTAAACTTGTAGGCAAGCTTTTGGGCGTGCCCGGGTGAGAAATTTCAACTGGATTAGAGATTTTGACGTAAACCCTTATGGAATTTCACGCAGGCAGTGCTGTTAAACTCCTTCTTCGAATTTATTGATTGGTGCGGTGGGTTTATTTTAAAATTTAGCGGCTTTTAGCTTACTTTTTTGGCAGGAGTTGCGCGAATTCTATCATGCAATCTTGAAAAATTTAATGTAAAGCCTCGTAAAAACTTAAAATTTTAGATTTGGAATTTTGCCTGGATTTTGTGGCTTTGAAATTTAAAAAGCTCTAACGGCTCGAAGCTTGCGCGTTAAACTCGCTTAATTTGCAAGCTATGGCAAGGTTTCGTTAACCCGGTCTTTTAAGTTTGCGAAATTTTAAAATTTCGTTTTGTCGGGCTCAATGAAATTTCGCTAGGTCGTTCGGAGGGCGTCGTTTAGCCTATCTTGCGTGAAATTTGCGCTCAGATAAATCCTGCCCGCTAAAGTTTTAAAGCTAAGCTAAGCTTTTTGAAATTTAGCTCAGCAAAATTCGTGACCTTAAAAATTTGCCAGCTTGGGTAGAGCTTAAATGCCTGACGGAATTTGCACGCTTGAAGGAATTTATTAGCCAAGCAATTTTATAAAATTCCGCTCGCTTTAGCTTGCGCGAAATTTTTAAAATTTCTATTTTGCTAAAGCTCTAGCTCTGCGCAGAATTTTTTAAAATTTTATTTTGCAAGACCTTATGGCTATGTGGTTTGCGCAAATTCTATCTAGCTTTGCCTCTAAATTTTAAAGCAGAGCTAGGCTTTTAAAATTTTATAGTTTGGGCCCAGTGGCTCGGCTCGGAGGATAAATGTTTGAAATTCTAAAGGGGCTCGATTACACGCCGTTTCTCGTCTCCTTAAAGCTTGCGAGCTTAACGACATTTGCGTTGTTTATCATCTGCGTGCCGCTTGCGTTTTTTATGGCGAGAAAAAATTTCCGCGGCAAAAGCGTGATCGAATCGATCATCTCGCTTCCGCTCGTGCTGCCGCCTTCGGTGTTAGGGTTTTACCTGCTCGTTTTTTTATCGCCGTATTCGGCGCTGGGCGAGTTTTTTGACAAACACTTCGGGCTTAGACTCGTATTTAATTTTAGCGGGCTCGTGATTGCGAGCTGTATCTACTCTCTGCCGTTTATGTTTTTGCCGCTGGTTTCGGGCTTCCGCGCGCTTCCGCGCTCGCTTTTTTGGGCGTGCGATTCGCTGGATAAGAGCTATTTTTCCAAGCTATTTCGCGTCGCTTTGCCTGCGATTCGTCACTCCCTGCTTAGCGCTTTGGTGATCTGCTTTGTGCATACGATGGGTGAGTTTGGCGTCGTGCTAATGATCGGCGGCAGCGTGAGCGAGCAGACCAAAGTCGCCTCCATTGCGATTTATGAAGCGACTGAGACGCTCGATTTTGCGCAGGCTCACGCATATTCGGCACTGATGCTTATCTTTAGCTTCGTTGTGCTTTTAATCATGCATTTTTTGGGCGCGCGCGGTGCAAAAATCGAAGCTTAAATAGGCTTTAAAACGAAATTTGCTAAAATCCCGCAAAATTTGGAATTTGGCATGAAAAACAAAAAAGACTTCGTTACCGAAAGATTTAACGCCGCCTTGATTCTAGGCGCTGCGCTACTTACGCTTGTAGTAGTTTGTGAGATTAGCTTTTTGCGCACCAGGATCGCTACGCAGCTTGATTTGCGGACGCGCACGGCGATTACTTTACTTAAAAATACCGACGAGTCGCTTTTTAGCGAGCTTGAAATACTAAAAGAAACTATCCTTTCTCTGGACGCAAGGCACGAAGCTGCACAAAGCGAGCTTTACGCGGATTTGATCCGCAACGTCGTAAAATCTTCTCATAGATTTGACGCTATCTTTTATCTGCGTGCCCGCGGTGCGGAGCAGGAGAGCTTGGCGTATTTTTCATCGGATGCGCGCATTTCGGATCTTGGCGAGATACGGCTTGCGGATATCACAAGCGAGCTAAAAAAGGATGAATGGGTATCGCGCTATATGATGATGGATGGGGCATGGCGGTATTTTTTAATCAAGCGCGTAAACGCTGATTCATATCTGCTAGGCTTTGCTAACACCGCTAGGCCGATTGCCAGGCTCTCTTCGCTGGGAGATATTTTGGTCTTTAACGCCGAAGGCAAATTTTTTAACGCTCCTGGCAGCGCAACCGATATATTGGGGCAGGATTTTGATTTTTCGCGCCTAGGCGAAGTGGTAAGCTTCGAAGACGAATCGGGGCTAGGCTTTGCATACCTTGCGAAATTTGGCGATAATTTCGTAATGGCTCGCGAACGAGCCGGCTATTTTTTAGGCGCGGACGATTTTATCGTCGTAGCGCTAGCAACGGCGATTTTAGCTTATTTAATCCTTCTAATTTCAAATTTTACGTTTTTAAAAAAGCGCGTTTTTATCCCGCTTGCGGCAGTTCAAAATGCTCTGCGCCAAGGGGATTACCACTCCAAAATCCGCGATATAGAAGCGCTAAACCCGCTAAACTCCGTCTTAGAAATTTCTAAATCCATAGATGAGGTTTTGAAGTCTAATTTGCGCCACGGCGATTTTAGCCTCAGCTTTAAAGATGCGCTAAAATATAGTTCCCTTTCGGTGCTTAGCATCGATAATGTAGCAGGCACGATCGAAAGCGCTAGTAATGGCGCGCGCGAGCTTTACGGCGATGACGTCGTAGGACGGAATATATTCGCGCTGCAAGCAGGCTCGTTTTATGATCACGCCTATCAAACCCAGCGCGCAAATTATGTCAAAGAAAACTATGTCGTAACCCGCCAAGAAACCAAAAATGGCGTCAAAGACCTTTATGTAAAAAAATCTTATATCCGCGACGGAAGTAAAATTTCAACCCTTTTTGTGGTGCTGGATGCGTCAAAATATCGCAGATTTTACGATGAGACTAAGCAAAAATATGAGTATTTAAATCACGCGCCTATCGTTACGCTCGTGTTTGACTACACTTCGGGCAAGATTGTAGATGCTAGCAAAAATATAAAAGAGCTTTGGGGCTACGAAGCGGCGCAGTTTTTAAGTGGCGAGATAAGGCTATGGGATTTGCTGGATGAAAAGGATGCGAATGAGGCTAAAAACGAAATTTTAAACCGCTTAGCCGATATGCCCGCAGAAGAGCTAAGCTTTTCTCAAAGCTATAAAATTCGCCACAATGACAATATCCGCTATAGCTACGAAGTGAGCATCTATGTCAAAAAGTCCGCCGCTAGGGCTGCGTTTTATTTTCAAAATATCGATGACGATGTTAAGGCGATCCGCGGCTTGCAGGAGGATTTGGACTTTTACCGCACGGTAATCGAGACTAGAAATTTTTGCACCTGCTTAATCGATCTTGATGCGCAGACGCTATCGTTTGATAAAAATTACTTTAAAATTTTAAAATATCGCGGCAAAAGGCTAAACACTGCGATGAGCTTTGGGGAGTTTAGTTATGAAATTTACTTCGCGGATTTAGAAAATTTCAATAAAATGATCCGCGAATGTACCGCCGGGCTTAGGAGCGATTTTAGCTGCGAATTCCGTCTGCGAAACGCCGCTAATGCCTATACTTGGATCAGTATGCAAGGCTACGTCACCGAAAAGCATGGCTCTCGCTCTCGCCTTGTAAAAACTACGCTCGAAGATATTAGCTCGCGCAAGCAGACGGAGCTGGAGTTAAATTTAAACGCCAACGTCTTTTCGCGCTCGCTAGAGGCAATCTTAATCACAGATGAGAGCGGTCGAGTGCTGCGCGCTAATAACGCCTTTTATGAAATCACCGGCTATAGCGAAAGCCAGACCATCGGCAAAATTCCAAATTTCTTCGCTCCTACGGAGGGCGGAGCAGACGTGATGGAGAGGATTAGAAAAAATCTCGTCGGCAAACAGACCTCTTACAAAGATGAAATTTACGGACTAAAAAGAGGTGGTGGCACCTTTCCTGCGCTATTTACGGCAATTGCGATAAAGGATGATTTTTCGCTTACTTCAAATTTCATCTTGATGTTTACCGAAATTTCGCAGATCAAGCAAAAAGAGAGCGAGCTAGCTAAGATCGCTCATCACGACGCGCTTACCGGGCTTCCAAATAGAGTGTATTTTATGAAGGCTGCGCAGAGATTTACCGCAAACTCGGGCGAAAATTCTAAGCTTATGGCAGTGCTTTTCATCGATTTTGACGGCTTTAAGGCGATCAACGACACCTACGGGCACGAGGTCGGCGATATGTTTTTACAAGCGATCTCAAAAGCGATGAGCGGGCTACTGCGTAAAGGCGATATTTTAGCGCGCCTAGGCGGTGATGAGTTTGGCGCTATCATTGGCGATCTGCAAAGCAAGGATGCCGCGCATGTGCTATTAGATCGCCTACTTGGAATTTCAAAGATGAAATTTAATCTTAAAGGAAACGAGATCAGCGCAAGCATCAGCGTTGGCGCAGCGTTTTACGACGGCAGCGAAAAGATCGATTTTCCAGGACTTTTATCGCGCGCGGATAGAGCGATGTATCGCGCTAAAACGAGCGGCAAAAACCGCTACTGCATCTTTGAGCGCGCCGAAGCAGACGGACCTAGCGAAGAAGGGATTGCTGCGGCGATCGAAGAGGGAGAGTTTTTCGTGCTCTATCAGCCGATCATTAGCGGCGCGCAGATTTACGGATATGAGCTGCTTTTACGCTGGGATCGCGGAAAGCGCGGAATTCTTGCCCCGCAGGATTTTGCGCAGATATTAAGCGAGCCGCGATTTGAGTTGCTAATCTCAAAATTTGCGTTTTCAAAGATGATGGAATTTAACGCTCAAACGGGCGCAAACTGCTCTATAAACGTAAGTCTAGCCGTGCTTACAAACGACGAATTTTACGATTTCGTAGCTCATAGCTTGCGAGACAGGGCTAATGCAAAAGGCGAGTTGATGTTTGAGATAACCGATTTTAGCGAGCAAAATTTTAAGGAATTCGCCCCTGCGCGTGGGCGTTATGCAGATCTTGGGGTTAAATTTGCCCTTAATAGTGCAAATAAAAGCAATATCCCATTCTTGAATGCCCAGCCTTTCGATATCGTTAAAATCGACCGCGAGCTCTGCCTTGACATAGGCAAGAAAAAAAATGCTATCCGAACGATGGTGGAGATCACGGGCAAGCTAAAGCGGGAGTTTGGATTTGCTCTCGGTGCTCAAGGGGTCGAAAACGCGCTATCGCTGCGGCTTTTAAAGAATCTAAAATTTAACTATCTGCAGGGAAATTTTATCGCAAAAGCGCTGGATCGCAGGGAGATAGACGCTTTCATCGCACGCTTTAAAGATACGCCCAAGCTCGCAGCCATCGACAAAGATGAGTTTATCAGCTTTTTAAACGCGCTTGATTACAAAGAGCTTGCTTTAAGCTTCGTTTCGCGCGCCGATGCGGGCGATCTGAGCCCCGGAGAGTTTGAAGGCTTTAGAGCGAAATTCGGCGAAATTTTAAATAAAACTCAAAGCGCGGGCAGCGAAAAATTTGCGCTAACTACAGAAATACGTAAGCAAATTTTAGATATTCTTTCGCTTGATTATCGCGCTTTAGTAAGCTTCATTCAGAGCTTTAAAGCGCGGTTGGATCAGTTCATAAGCGATTTGGAGGCAGCATGATAGATAGCGTTAGCGCCGATTTCGATCACGAGATACCAAACGGCTCGAGGCTGTATTTCGGAAAGAGCGCGCAGCTCAAGCGCGAGCTGGAAAATAAAGCGAGCGAAATCCTCGTTAAAAACGGCTTTAGCGAAATTTTAACGCCATATTTTTCATATCATCAACACCTAAGCGTCGCGCCGCAAAAGCTTCTCAAGCTATCCGATCCCACGAACCACGAGCTCGCGCTTCGCGCAGACAGCACCGTGGACGTTGTACGTATCGTGCGCAAGCGGCTGAAAGACGATAAGCTAAGGCGGCTATTTTATGTCCAGCCTACTTTCAAATACCCAAGCGATGAGTTTTATCAGATTGGCGCGGAGCTGATCGGAGAGAAAAATTTGCCCCTTGCGATTAAAATCGCGCAGGAATTTTTTAAAGAATTTGATCTTATGCCCGCGCTTCAGCTAAGCAACATCGAAATTCCGAAAAAAATCTGCGAAATTTTAAATTTGCCGCTTGAAATTTTTGAAAAGGGCAAGATAGAGACGCTGCTTGAGCAAAATTTGCCTTGGCTGGATGCTACGGCTCGCGCTACGTCGTTAAAGGACGTACAGGCTCTGCGCACGCAGGTGCCTGAAGAGCTTGCGCCTTGCCTAGATGAAATTTTAAGCCTGGGCGTGGATTATGAGCGTATCTGTGTTTCGCTGCTGTATTACTCTAAAATGCGCTATTACGACGCGCTATTTTTTAGATTTTTAGACGCGGGCGCGGTGTATTGCAACGGCGGAAATTACGAGATTGACGGGCTAAAATCCAGCGGCTTTGCGCTGCTAGTGGATGCTTTGATAGAAAAAATTATGCAAAAGGATGAGAAATGAGTAAAGTTGACGTAGTCATCGGCGCCCAATGGGGCGATGAGGGCAAGGGCAAGATCGTAGATATGATAAGCGCGAATTACGATTTCGTATGTCGCAGCAGCGGCGGGCACAACGCAGGCCACACTATCGTTATAAATGGCGAAAAATTTGCGCTGCATCTGGTGCCTAGCGGCGTGCTTCATAAAAATATCATCAACATTATCGGAAACGGCGTCGTGATCAATCCCGACGTGCTGATTACCGAGATGGCGCAGTTTGAAAATTTAAAGGGCAGATTTTTCATAAGCGAGAAGGCGTTTTTAAATTTACAGTACCACTCGCTGATCGATCAGGCGCGCGAAAAGAGCAAGGGCGAGCTCGCGATCGGCACCACCGGCAAAGGCATAGGGCCTGCATATGCCGATAAGATCGCGCGCACGGGACACCGCGTAGCGGAGCTTTTGGAGCCCGAAAGGCTCGCCGAGGCGCTATCGCGCGATTTCGCCTCGCATGAGAGCGTTTTTGAAAAAGCGGGGGTTAAAATTCCTAGTAAGCTTGAAATTTATGATGAGCTAAAGCGATATAAAAGCGCGCTCGAGCCATACATCGCCGATACGACGCACATGCTGTGGAAGGCGCTTGATTACGACAAACGCGTACTCGTAGAGGGCGCGCAAGGAAGCCTGCTTGATATCGATCACGGCACCTATCCTTACGTCACGAGCTCGACGACTATCGCGGGCGGAGCTTGCAGCGGGCTCGGGCTTGCGCCGAAAGATATCGGTACGGTGATGGGAATTTTAAAAGCCTACACCACCCGCGTGGGCAACGGTGCGTTTCCTACCGAGGATAAAGGCCCGCAGGGCGAGGCGATGCGCGAGATCGGCAAAGAGTACGGCACCACGACGGGCAGGGCGCGCCGCTGCGGTTGGTTCGACGGAGTGGCTACGAAATACGCCGTGCGCCTTAGCGGCATCGACAAGCTCGCGCTTATGAAGCTTGATGTCTTAGACGGCTTTGAGAGCATTAAAATTTGCCGCGCGTATCGCTACAAGGGTGAGGAGATCGATTATTTCCCGATCGATTTGGAAGCAGCCGAGCCGGTTTATGAGCAGATGCCGGGCTGGGACAGCGTCAAGGGAATTTCAAAATTTGAGGATCTGCCGCAAAACGCGCAAAATTATATCCGCAAAATAGAGGAGTTAAGCGGCGCGAAAGTGGGCTTTATCTCTACCAGTCCCGAAAGAAGCGACACGATAATTTTATAAAATCGGGCGGAATTTTAAGAATTTTAAAATTCCGCCGTTTGCAAACGCGGGCGGCGCGACCGCTCATAGAACTGAATTTAAAGGAACGATCATGCGAATACGACTACCACACGTGCCATATATCGCGCATAAAATAGCGCTGGATCTGCTAAACTCGGGCTGCGTTACGCTTAGTGCGGGCATAGAGCCCGTCGCTAAGGAAGCTGACGAGATCATAAGGGGCGATCTGCAAAAAGAAAGAGCGATAGACGAGCGCGCAAACGAGCTGATAGATGAGCGCATAAGCGAGCTTGACGAGATGAGCGTGAATAAAAAAGATATGTTTTGGCTCATCAAACGCCACATCGCAAACGACGAGAATTTCGAGCTAAATTTTGAGGATCGCTACGGCACCATATCGCATAAAATTTTAGAAACCGTTTGGAAGAAAAATTTGATCGATTACAAAGTCTCGGAAAACAGGCTAAAGACGATAATTTATAACGCGATCGACGAATATCTTAAAAATTATCAAAAGATTGAGGACGAGGTCTATGAAAAGATCGAGGGCTATAAGCAAAAATTGATCCCGGGTACCGAAGAATACGAGCTTGTGTTCGAAAAGCTCTACGAAGAGGAGCTAAGAAAACGGGGCATGCTGTAATGAACGCGTATATCTACATAGAAAACGGCATCTACCTGCAAGCCAAGGCGTTCGGCAAGGGCGGTAGCGCATTCGGCGAGCTCGTGTTTAACACCTCCGCCACGGGCTACGAGGAGATTATCTCCGATCCTAGCTACGCGGGGCAGTTTATTATCTTTACGATGCCAGAAATCGGCATCGTAGGCATCAACGAAAACGACAAGGAAAGCTCCAAAATCCACGCAAGCGGAATTTTCGTAAGAAATTTTAACAACGAGCCTTCAAATTTCCGATCACAGATGAGCTTGGAGGATTATTTTCTGCAAAACGAAAAATTCGGCGTTTACGACATCGACACTAGATTTTTAACTAAAATGCTGCGCGACGAGGGCAGTCTGCGCGCTTTCGTCTCTACCGAGATCAGCGATAAGGCTGCTCTTAAAAAGGCGCTTAGCGAGTCTGCGCGCATAGAGGAGATCAACTACGTAAGCATCGTAAGCACGAAGGCGCCGTACAAGCACACATCGGGTCGCTGGAACGCAGAGCGCGGAAGCTACGCCCAGCCCGCAAGCTGCGGCAAAAAGATAGCCGTGATCGACTACGGCGTCAAGCGAAACATCCTAAACGAGCTTTGCGATCTGGGGCTCGGCGTCGAGGTTTTCCCGCACGACGTTAAAGCGGAAGCGCTGATCGCCAAATTTAAAGATGGGCAGATCGACGGCGTGTTTTTATCAAACGGCCCGGGCGAGCCTCGCATGCTTAAAGAGGAGATCGCGCAGATCAAAAAGATGGTCGAGGCGCGCGTGCCGATTTTTGGAATTTGTCTGGGTCATCAGCTGCTAAGCAACGCGATGGGATATGAGACCTACAAGCTGAAATTCGGCCAGCACGGTGCAAACCACCCCGTGCAAAACCTGCGCACCAAATCGATCGAGATCACCGCGCAAAACCACAACTACAACGTCCCCGAAACGATCGCGCAGATCTGCGAGATCACGCACCGAAATCTTTTCGACGGCACGATCGAGGGCGTGCGCTACAAAGACTATCCCGTATTTTCGGTGCAGCATCACCCAGAAGCCAGTGCGGGGCCAACAGAGAGCAAATATATCTTTAAAGAATTTCTTGAGATTTTATGATTTTTGAAATTTTGCCCGCATGAAATTTTACCGCGGCCCTGCGGTAAAATTTTAAATTTACGGCAAGCTTTAAATTCTAACGCGGTCTTTGCATTGTAAATTTAAGGCTCGTCGCAGCCTGGATAATTTGCAGGCTAGAGTAGTGTGTAAAGCACGCTTTTGCGAACTAAGGATTGCCGCAGTGATTTTGAACTAAGCGGTTTTTGGATGAAGCGATCTGTGCTAGTCGCGGTTTTAAATTTAAACTGGCTGCGCGCCGCATGCTTTTCATTCATGTGATTTTTGCGTCCGCTTAGCTTATAAGCGTGTTCTCGGCTAAATTTCATGCGTTTTAAATTTACAAATTGGGCTTGCTACGCTTAGTCCTTTCAAAAAACAGATCCTGTGGCACATTTCTCATAGCTTCAAGCCCTTTAAATTTGACGAACCGTTTTGTTGCCGTCAAAAGTTGCGCTAGTAAGCTGCCCTGTCGTCCGTAAAATTTTATCTAACGTCGCCCGCCCGTTAAAGTCTTATTGACGCAATTTTGCCAGTTATGCCCTAGTTTTTGATAAACTATACCTACCCTTCAAACCTTATCAGCGCTGTTTCATTTCCCTCTAAAAGCCATTTGCCTAAAATAAAATTCCACTCCGCCGCGTAGTGAAATTTTACCTGCGCCAGCTTTGGAATTTTACTTTCAGCCGCTCTTAAATCTTTTTCGCACCGATAAGATTTAGCTTGCGTCATTTTAAATTTTGCCCCATTCCTAGGCTGCGGTTTTTATCTACGCTTCTTTTTTAATCCCGCTCATATTTGCACCTAAAATAAGAGTTGTGTTACTTTATGAAATTAAATTTTTAACTTAACATTATTTTAAGCTCAATAAAAGAGAAAATTTGAAAGAATTTCGTTTGAAATTTCGCCTTGAGGGGTCTGCTATGAGCTGCGCTTTAAAAGAGCTGGACGTCTTGCTAGTCGAGGATGATACTAAATTACTAGCCTCGCTGCATAAGGCGTTTGAGGGTATTTTTAACAACGTTTACAATGCCCAAAACGGGCTTGAAGGTGTGAAAAAATTCAAAAAATTTAGTCCTAATCTCGTCATTACCGACATTCTAATGCCGATTGAAGATGGGCTAGCGATGATACGTCAGATTAAGCAGATCTTTCCGCATGCCCCCATCGTGGTGCTTAGTGGCTTTAGTAGGGAGGAGCAGCTAAAAGGCGTTATGGAGATTGGCGTCGAGCGGTATTACTTTAAGCCGGTAGATATCGCCGCATTTGTGCTAGAGATAAGTGCACTGATGAAGTCTAAGCTGGACTCTGTACGAGTCGTAAATATGGGCGCAGGCTACGTATTTGACGGGCTTCGCCGTATTTTGCTGAAGGATGGCGAGCAGATCGTGCTTACTAAAAAGGAGCTTTCTTTCGTTTCGCTGCTAGCCAGTCGCGTGGGCGAGCTGGTGCTTTACGAGGAGATCAAGCGTTATGTTTGGACCGAAGGAGCCGTGAGCGATACGGCGCTTCGCACCTTCGTCAAGCGTATCCGCGATAAAGTGGGTGGTGAAATCATAAAAAACGTCCCAAGCCTGGGATACAAGATCGAGCTTGAGCCTGCTTAAATTCCGTCGCTTTTTTGCCGCTTTGTAATTTACGGAATTGCACTCGTAAAATTTTGCGTCGAAATATGCCGCGATTAATGCGGAGCGAGGTAGAATTCCGCGCTCAAAGCGCAACAGATTAAAATTTTACGCTCGTCCAATTTGCTAAATTTGACTTGATAAAATTTAGCCTCTCAAGCTTTTCAAAAACTTCTTTGCTTAAAAGCCCAAACTAAAAATTTCTTGCTAAAATATCGCGAAATTCCGCGTTCTGCGAATCGCTCTAAAGGATTTGTTTTGAAAAATTTACCCTCTAAAAATCTCTTTGTCTACACCAGTTCGCGTGCGCTACGCGCGGCGCTGCAAAACGAGAATGGCGGCGTGCTGGCGCCCAGGATTACTTTGGCGGAATTCTACGAAAAGGCGCTTTTTGTGCCGGATCTTGTCGCTTGCGGCGAGATAGATCGCGCGCTTTTTATGAAGCAGGCGGTGAGCGAGAGCAAGCGCGCAGGCGAGAGGCTGAAATTCCCTAGCGAGCTTTACGAGTTTATGCGCAACCGCGAGTATCTTTTCGGCTTTTTCAAGGAGCTTGCGACGGAGCGTGTGAGTATCGATGCGCTCGATCTTAGCGACACCTACGCGTGGTACGCCGAGCATTTTGAAATTCTGCGAGAGCTAGCGGGGGCGTATGCAAGGATTTTGCGCGAGCATGGATTTTACGACGAGATCACACTGCCTGCGCTTTATGAGCTAAACGAGTCCTATTTGCGCGGATTTGAGCGGATAGAAATCAAAATCGACGGCAATCCTAGCGCATTTGAGTTCGAGGTTTTTAAGCGTGCGGCGGAGCTTAGCGAGGTCGTACTGAGCTTTAGAGCCACGACTTTAAATTCCAAGCCCGTGCGCGCGGTGGAGGAGCTTTGTGGCATAAGTCTAGAGTTAGGTTTTGCCTACCGCGTAAATCTTGGTAAGGGTGAAATTCTAAGCCGAGAGCCGCTAAGCGCTGGTGGGGCGGTTGTGTGTAGAGGCTTTGAGCTGCGAAGCTTGCAGGCGAGCTACGTTTTTGAAAAAATTTCATCCTTCGTGCGTGCAGGTATCGCGCCGGAGCGCATCGCGGTGATTTTGCCCGACGAGAGCTTTGCCGGCACGCTGCGGCTTTACGACGAGCGCATCGCAAGGGCTCGCGGCTCGCACAGGCTGCTAAATTTTGCGATGGGAGAGAAGCTTAAAGATAGTCTATTTTACGTAACGCTAGAGAAAATTTCGCAGTGCTTAAAAGAGGCGCGCACGCCGAAATTTGGCGTAGATTACCGCGCATTTAAAAGCCCGGACGGAGAATTTTTGGATACGGGGGATTCCGCGATACAGCAAAATTTAGCGCTTGGGAATTTCGCTTCGGAGAATTCTATTTCGCAAAATTTAGCACAGCAAAATTCCGCGTTTGATTACGAAATTTTTTCAAATTCTAAAACTGATTTAAATTTTATGTCTGCAGGGGCGTTTGAAAATACGGAAAATTTTGAAATTCTGTGCGAAATTTCGGCGGAACGCACGCATAGCGCGGAGGAGCAAAGCTTTTCGGTAGAGTTTGCAGAGTTTCAAGAGTCCTTGGAGTGTGCGCAGCAGCGCGATTATTTGGTTAGTGCAAAACGGCAGGAGCTTTCAAAGAAGCAGCAAGAGAGCCTACGATACTCTATGCAGCAGGAGCATATAGAACTTGAGGAAGAAGATGGGCATTCAAAAAGCCCTAAGCAGCGCGATCGCTTTAGGTGCTCTAAAATACGCGAGGGCGCAGATGAGTATCCGCAACGCCCAAACCCGCAGGAGCTTGATCTGTTTTTTGCGAGTGTGGGAGTGGATGAGGCACTTTTTGGCGAGTTCGCGCGCGATTTTTCAAAGCAAGTAAGCTTCGAGCATTTTGAGGCGCTAATTACCAAGCTCGCCTGTTTACCTAAAATTAGCGACGCGCTGCTGCAAGAAAAGCTAAAAGAGCCGCTATATCTAATTAAAATTTTACTTCGAAAATTTAAGGACGAAAACCTAAGCTTGGGCAATCTGATCGATCTTTTTTTGTTAGAAATTTCGCGCATTAAGCTCGATGATGTTCGTGGCGGAAAGGTCACGGTAATGGGGCTTTTAGAGAGCCGTGGGCTACAATTTGACGGCGTGATAATCCCCGATTTTAACGATGATCTGGTGCCTAAGCGCAGTAGCGGAGAGATATTTTTAAACTCTGCTTTGCGCGCTAGAGCAGGACTCATCAGCCACGCAGACCGCGAAAATTTACAAAGATTTTACTACGACGGCTTGCTAAGAGGCGCTAAAAAAAGCGCGATTTGCTATCTGCAAAGCGTCGAGAAATTGCCTTCGCGGTTTTTGAAAAGCTTTGAAGTGCAACAAGACGCGGAATTTTCGCAGGAGGATTATTTGCGGCTTTTTGGGCGGGAGGAATTTAAGCCCGCCTTATGCGGACAAGAAGACCCCGTGGCTCGCCATGATTTTTTTGCCGAGGAGCTGTCGTTTTCGCGGCTGGATACGTTTTTAGAATGCAAGAGGAAGTATTATTACCGCTACGTTTTAGGGCTGAGGGAGGGGCTAAAATTCGGCGAGGATAATGCGCTTTTAGGTAAAATTTTACATACGAGTTTTCAGCGTTTATATGAGCGAGCGGGGATGAAATTTAGCATGGAAAAATTTCGCTCTATTTATTCGCAGCTTGCGCGAGAAGCGGGCATCGCGCGCTTTGATGCAGAGCTTGAGCTAAAAGCTGTAGAAAAGCTAGCTAGGCTTTTAGAAGAGCATGAGCAAATTTGGAGCTTTAGCGGTAGTGAAGTATCGCTAAAAGGCGAGCTTGACGGAGTGCGGCTGAGCGGACGGATCGACCGTATCGACGAAGACAAGACAGGGCGGAAGTTCATCATCGATTACAAACGTGGTTCGGCTAAAAAGCATATGGAAAAATTCCAGCTTACGTTTTATCGCGCGCTTTTAACCCAGGAGTGCGAATGCGCCTATCTGTCGCTAAAAGACTGCGCGTTTGCGGCTCCTGGCGACAAAACGCCTAGCTTAGAAAATCTGCGCGAGACGCTAAGCTCTATCGGCAAGGAATTTGCAAGCGAGGTCGCTTTTACGCGCACGGAAGCGGTGCAAAGCTGCGAATACTGCGATTATAAAATCATTTGCAAGGGGCAGATTGATGGCAAAATTTGAAAATTATCTGGCGCTTGAAGCAAGCGCGGGCAGCGGCAAGACCTTTAATCTCGCAGTAAGGTTCATCGAGCTGGTGCTAAAAGGCGAGCCGATCAATGAAATTTTAGCGCTTACCTTTACCAAAAAAGCTGCTGCTGAGATGAAAACGCGCATCGTGGAGAAATTTCAAAATTTGCTGATTTTGCAGGATGGCTCGCTAAAGCCTAGCGCCGAGCTGGAGCAGATTTGCACTGATTTAGGGCTAAGCGCGGATGAGGTTATGGCGGCTCAAGAGCGGCTGAGCCCAAAATTTTTAAGCGAAAGCTTAAATATTTTTACCTTCGATGCGTTTTTTGCAAAAGCTCTGCGCTCCTTTGCGCTAAACAGCGGCATCGATCCGAGCTTTGAAAACGATGAAGGGATTTTGGGTGTGCAGCAGGCGGCGTTTTTAGGCGCGATTTGTAAAAACGAAGCGCTATTAAGAGAGGTCGTAGATTATGTAAGCGACTCAGGAATGACAAAGAGCGAGTTTTTAAATAGCTTGCAAAGCATTTGGAGAGGCGATATAAGCATAAATCCGCCCACACTTCCCGCAAGCTCTGCGCTAGCAAAGATAAATGAAATTTTATCTCGCTTGCAAAAAACGGCAAGAGATGCGGGCGTAAGCGCTGGAGCCGTAAATGGGCTAAGCCCTGTTAGCGATCTGTCAAAATTATCCTCTGGTTTCATTCTTTCGGCTCTTGCCAACGGTAGTTTCGATTATCCGCGCTCGCAGCTTAAAAAAATTTCGCATCTTGACGGCGAGCTAGCAAGGCTAAAAGACGCCATAGCTCGCGAAATAGCGTGGATGGATGCAACATATGCGGCTAAGTTAGCAGGACTAATTAAAATTTACGCCGAAGCACTTAAATCGGTGCAGCGCAAAAGTGGCAAGCTTACGTTCGGCGATGTCACCGCAGCCGTGCACTCGCTGCTAAATCCAAGCACAGAGGCGTTGCAGGGCAATCGCGAGCTTTTGTACTTCAGGCTCGATTCTAAAATCACGCATATTTTAATAGACGAATTCCAAGATACCGACATTTGCCAGTATGAAATCATGCTGCCGCTAATCTCTGAGGCGCTTGCCGGCAAAGGGGCGGAAGAGCGCTGCGGTAGCTTTTTTTATGTAGGCGATAAAAAACAGAGCATCTATAAATTTCGCGGCGCAGAGAGAAAAATTTTTGATATTTTGCGCGAGCAGTTTAGTCAAATCAAAACGCAGAGTCTGCCGCGCAATTATCGTAGCTTAAAACTCATAGTAAAATTTGTAAATGAGATCTTGCGCGATAAATTTGCGTCTTATGAAGATCAAATCGCGGCAAATAAGCTAGATAACGATCTGCCCGCTTCGGTACTGCAAAAAATCAAGGATTATCCTCTTTCTCATCCGCAAATGCCGCTATTTGAGGTGCAAAGCGACGATTACGGCTACGTAGCGGCATTTTCATACGACGACGTGCTAAAGGGGGCTGCGGAGCAAGCGCGCAGGCTTGTTGAGGAGTGCGGCGTGAGAGCCGATGATATAGCGATTTTGTGTTGGAAAAACGAGCACGTAAGCGCGCTAAAAGAGATGCTATCGGAATTTTGCGAGGTTTGCAGCGGCTCAAATAAGGCCCTGCGTTGCAGCGAGCAGGTAAATGCCGTAATTCAATACGCGAAATTTTGCGTAGGTGGCGATGAAATTTATCTACGAAACGCCGAAGCGATTTTGGGTAGGTGGCTTAAAAAGATAGTGGTCGATCTGCATAAAAATGCGCAAAAAACGGCAGAATTTATAGCTAGCTCGCTGAAATTAAATTTTGTCGATCCAGATCTGCTGCTGTTTTTTGAGACGCTGGCAAAATTTAATAGTTTTAGCGAGTATCTGTTTGCAAACGACGAAACGGAGGTATTCGCTAAGGAAGAAAGCGGCATTAAAATTATGACCGTGCATAAGTCCAAGGGGCTTCAGTTCCCGCACGTAATCGTTTGCGACCGCATCGGAGGAAAAGACCGGGGCGAGAGCTCAAAGCTCGCAACGGACTATGATTTTGCCACGCATAAGTGGAGGATTTTTTATAAATTCGCGAGCAGAAAGAGCTTGGATGCGGAATTTGCAGCATTAATGGACGAAAACGATCTCTCTGCACACGAGGAGGATATAAACAAGCTTTACGTGGCATTTACCCGCGCCGAACGCTCGCTCATCATCGTAAAACGCTCCGAGTCAAAAATAGATCAATACAATTATAGCTTTTTTTCGCCTTACGCCAAAAAGACCAAGGGCGCGGGCGTCGTGGAGTGGCTGGATATCCCGGATTTTCAATACGGCTACGTAATCCCAAGCTCCGTAAAATCAGAAGAGCAGCCGCCGCGCAAAAAGATCGCGCTTGTAGCGGGCGAGCCTCAAGGCGCGCAAGAAAAAGCAGGTGGCGGCGAAACGGAGGCGCTAAGCGCGATATATTTCGGCGAGGCGCTGCACTATGCTCTGGAGATGAGCGAAGGCTTTGCAGCAGATGAAATTTTACGAGGAGTGAGCATGGCAAGAGGTCGCTACGCTAAATTTTTAAACGATGCGGATTTTGAAAATATCGCGGCGCGGGCGCTAGGACTAAGCAAAAACGAGGAATTTTTAGCTCTGATAAAGGGCGCTCAAGCTTACAAAGAGATGTCGATCAAAAGCGCGGAGGGTGATCTTTTGCGCGTGGATCTGGCGTGCTTTGGGCAGGATGAAATTTTGCTTTTTGATTACAAAAGCTCCGAAAAATACCTCGCGCAAAACAAAGCTCAAGTGGCGCGGTATAAAAGCGTGATCCGCGAATTTTATCCGCATGCGCGGGTGCGCGCCTTCGTGCTGGCTCTCGAAGCTGCGGGCGCTAAGCTGATCGAAGTAAACGAGGAGGGATAAAATTTTAAAGCTTAGATGAAATTTGAGCGCAGATAGATTAAAGATAGCTTAAATTAAGCTATACGTAAGAATATTTCTATATAATCACAGCTCAAATTTTAATAAGGCGGAAACCATGACAGAAATTACAAAGCCGAGCGAAGTTAAGCGCGACTGGGTCGTTATCGACGCGACCGACAAAAGATTCGGTAGGATGCTTACCGAAGTTGCGGTATTGCTACGCGGCAAACACAAACCAAGCTACACTCCAAACGTGGATTGCGGAGACTACGTCGTTATCATCAACGCTTCAAAAGCCGTATTTACCGGTAATAACAAAGGCGACGACAAGCTTTATCACAGCTACTCGGGCTATTTCGGAAGTGTAAAGAGCGTGAAATTTCAAGACCTGCTTAAAAACAATCCTGCAAAGCTCTACAGACTTGCGGTTCGCGGCATGCTTCCTAAGACGAAGCTCGGCAAGGCGATGATCAAAAAGCTATTCGTATATGAAGGCGGCGAGCACCCTCATACTGCGCAAACAACTAAAAAAGGAAAATAATCATGGCGACAATTTATGCAACCGGAAAGAGAAAAACTGCCGTAGCTAAGGTTTGGGTAAAACCTGGAAGCGGCAAGATCGTAGTAAACGGCATGGATCTAAACACCTGGCTAGGCGGTCACGAAGCGATCAAACTAAGGGTCGTTCAGCCGCTTTTGGCGACTAAACAAGAGACCTCGATGGACATTACCGCGCAAACTTTAGGCGGCGGATATTCGGCTCAAGCGGATGCGCTAAAGCACGGAATTTCAAAAGCGCTTGCCGCGATGGATAAGGATTTTAGAGCGGCTCTTAAGCCAAAAGGTCTGCTAACTCGCGATAGTCGCGTGGTCGAGCGAAAGAAATTCGGCCGCCGCAAAGCGCGTAGAAGTCCGCAGTTCTCTAAGAGATAATGTTTTTTACAAATTTGTGGCGAAATTGTCGCAAATTTGTAAATTCTTTAAAAATTTTATGGTAATATCGAATTACAACTTTATTTGAAAGGATGTTTAATGAAGAAAGTTCTACTTGCATTAAGCTTGTGTGCATCCGGCGCATTGTTCGCTAGCGATGCTGATTATCACTGGGAGATCACCCCTACTATCGGCGGAATGACTCATGAGGGCAATATGGATTTGGATTCGAATTTTATGTTCGGTCTACGTCTTGCCAAAAATCTACAAGATTCGTTTATCGATCAAGTAGAGGTTGGTTTTGATTACTCTCGCAATATTGGCGTAGAGGATTTAGCTCACAGAGTAGGTAACGATAAGCCTGACGCTAAATACTATCACATCAATGCTGTAAAAGACTTAGTAAATTTCACCGATAATTTCAAATTATACGGCTTACTAGGTCTTGGTTATATGGATTACACTAAAGACGTTTACAACGATGGTGATCAAGATAGCGGCTTCGGTCAATACGGCTTGGGTCTAAAATACTACATTACCGACAATTTCGCTACAAAACTTGAAGCACGCGATGCTATCAGATTTGACGACGGCAACCACGTATTGTTCTATACTCTAGGCTTTGCAGTTGATTTTGGCAAGAGATATGCTGACGCAGCCCCAGCTGCCGCTCCGGCTCCTACAGGCTGCAAAGATGCAGATAACGACGGCGTATGCGATAATGTCGATAGATGCCCAGGCACACCTGCTGGCGTAGTTGTAGATGAATATGGCTGCGAAAAAGTTATTAGATTAAATTTGGGCGTAAATTTTGCTACAGATAGCTCAAAAATTTCCCCTGAGTTTATGAACCAGATCAAAAACGTAAGCGACGTGCTAGTGGCTCACCCTGATTACAAAGTAATTTTAGAGGGTCACACCGATAGCACCGGCTCGAATGCATATAATCAAAAGCTTTCCGAGCGCAGAGCTGCTGCTGTTGGAGGTGCGCTTAAGAGCTTCGGCGTAGATGCTAGCAGAATCACCACTGTAGGATACGGCGAGACTAAGCCTATCGCTACAAACGCTACTAAAGCAGGCCGCGCTCAAAATAGACGCGTAGATGCTAAATTTAGAAAATAATCTTTTCTAGATCCACGTAAGCGGGGCTTCGGCTCCGCTTTTTTTATATCCAAATTAAATTTTAAAATGCTAAAATTCCAAACCACTCTGCTTTTTGATCTCGATGGTACGCTCATAGACTCCACGCCCGCGATACTGGAGGGCTTTCACTACGCGTTTGCGCATTTGGGCATGGCAAACCCTAGCGACGAAGCGATTAAAAGACTTATCGGGCATCCGTTAGAGGTGATGTTTGAGCGTCTAGGAGTGACACACGATGTGCAGAATTTCGTGCTCGCCTACAAACAGCGATACGCGCAGATATTTTTGGATCAGACCGTTCTGCTAAGCGGTGTGTTCGAGGCGGTTCGTGCGGCGAGCGAGTTTGCAAATTTAGGCGTCGTGACGACCAAGACGTCGAAATTTTCTAAAATTTTATTGCAGCATCTGGGTATCGCGGAATTTTTCGGCACCATCGTCGGGCGAGAGGACGTACAAGATCCTAAACCAAGCGCCGAACCGATCTTAAAGGCGCTCGAAAATTTAGGAATTTGCGGCGCGACTGCTAGCAAAAGCCCGCATGTGGCTCGCGGTAAAACTCACGACGCGACTGCCGATGAAAACACAAGCGTTGCTGGCAGGAACACGATTTTGAGTGAAATTTCGGCGCCTGATTTAAAGAGCCTTCCTACGCTTGATCCTGATCCTAGCAAAGTTTACGAGCAAAATTTAAGCAGCATCGCGAGTCAAAATTCCGATACAATTTCGTTTAAAAATTTAAGCGAAGCAAAGAGCGATAGACATGAGGCTGGCGATAAGAACCGAAAGGACAATATCGGCACCGAGGAAGAGAGCGATAAAGGCGAAGCGCGCGGCGGTAAAATTTATGATGCATATGAGCTAAATTCCACTCCTTGTTATGACAAAATTTGCAGTGACGAAATCCTGCCTTCTGTAAGCCAAAATATCTTTATGATCGGTGATACGTCGCTTGACGCCATCGCGGCAAAGTCGGCAGCGGTGCGAAGCGTGGGCGTAAGTTGCGGCTACGGCAATGCCTCGGAGCTACGGGCGCACTTCGAGTTCGTATGCGCGGACGCAAAAGAGGCGGTTGAGCTGATACGCGAAATTTCATCGAAATTTTAGGCGCGACGGAGCAAAATTTTATCCAGTTTCGATGCGCTATTTTTGCAAATACTTATAAGCAAACCCGCGCCCGAAATTTAAAATTTGAAATTTTCAATTAATTTTGAGTTTTAAATAGCGCGCAATATAAAATTTGTCCACGCTATTTAGCTGGGGAGCAAGGTGCTTTCTAGGTGTTCAAACGATACGCGAAGTTAAATTTCGCACATTTCTGCTCTGGTCTAGTAATATAGCCTGTGCCGAACTAACAATGTACGAGAATATTTCACTTTGTCCATAGTGCTTGATTTGATTCGTTTAATATTCGGTATTAGCAGCGTATGGGAAAATTTTGCTACCTCGAGTAATTGTGTTCTATTCATTTTCGGTTTGTATTAACACAATGTATGAGAAAATTTTACCGCAGTCAAATTTTATGCAATTTCATAATGTCTTTTGAGCCTACAAAAGGCTTTTTGCAATAAATTTTATACAAGCTTCGCGCTCAAATTTTGGCTTTGATTTTAGTTAAACCTAACTTAATCGCGATAAATTCTATGTTACGCTTGAGGCAAGTATTTGGTAGGACTTTTTTTGAGCGATCCTATCGTAAGCCTATTTGACGCTTATTTAGGCGCTGTATTCAGGTTTTGTCGCAATTATGCTTGCTGTGGATTTTCGGTGCGATTTATAGCATTTAAGGTCGCGCCCGCCTAGCGAGCACTAAACATATATGTTTTGAAGGCAGGCTTATATGCTAAAATTTCATCCTGCGACAAATAGCTCGCAAAGGCGCAAATATAGGATGAACTAGCCAAATTTTAAAATTTAGCTCCGCGGCGACAGCCATATTCTTTTATCGGAGCCGATGAAAGCAGCGTTAGATTTTGCGTTTTTAATTTTATCGTTTAGGCGCAGCAGGGCTTTAAATTTAATCTAAAATTTTACAAAATTTTAAAATTCCGCCCGTTCTTATGCTTTTTTAAAGCAAAATTCTATAAAATATCGCTTCCGCAATGGGCTATCGTCTAATGGCAGGACAACAAACTCTGGATTTGTGAATATAGGTTCGACCCCTATTAGCCCATCCACTTAAATTTTTAATCCCCTTTATCATAGCTAGCATTTGAAATTAATTTGCGCGTCATTTTTGCAGATAGTGGCAAAGTATTCGCCGGCTAAAGTAAATTGCGTCGAGCCATAAATAGGCAAAATTTTATCGAGCTAATAAGTAAGTTGCCGCTTTAAAGCGGCGGATTATTTGATTTTTTCTTTGCCTTTGTAAGTGGCGATACTTTGATACGAGCCATCCTTTTTAAACGCTACCACATCATAGACCTCGGGCTGTGAGCCTTGCTCCATACCTGGCGCTTCTAGCGGCATGCCAGGCACTGCTATGCCGATGACGTCTTTAGGCTTATTTTTTAGTAATGTGCGGATCTCACCTGCTGGCATATGCCCTTCGACTACATACCCATCTATGATCGCGGTGTGGCAGCTAGCGAGCTCCAGCGGAAGCTTGAGCTCATTCTTCTTCTGGATAAGCGGCTCGTCGGCAAGCGAAATCATCTCGACTTCAAAGCCATTTTGCTCCATATATTTTGCCCAGTTGTGACAACAGCCGCAGCTCTCGCCGTGATAGACCTTGATGTGTTCGCCCGCCGCCGCATAGCTACCTAATGCCGCTAAAAGCGCACCTGTAAATAAAATTTTCTTCATATTTTACTCCAGTGATTAAAAGTCCTCGATTATACAATACGAATAGTAAATTTTTAAGAGCGAACCCATATAATTCTAGGATTAAATTTGACGAAGCAGACCCGCTCGTAAGCCGAAATTTTACGAAATTTTAAAATTTCGGCGTCGCGGATAAGTTGGTTATAGACACTGAGACAGTGCTGATTTGATAGCGGATTTTGATACGTAGCCTTCCGAGTCGCTGGTAAGCGATACGTCGCAGCCCGGCTTATAGTTTTTCCAGGTGTAGATGTTGCCATTGTCTTCGGTTGTTTTGATGGAGTCTGGCTGTTTATTCCACGCAGAAATTACTTGGTTGATGTGGAATGCATCGCTGCGATCTTTCGGCGCATTAGTCATACCTGTGCTGTCGGGCAAGGTCGTTTCGACCATATCGGTGGTGCCTGCGGTGGAGACTTCTTGGACTTTATCATTTACGCCGCCGATATTTGTTTTGCTGCTTTGGGATTTTGTTTGATTGCGTACTCCGCTTGGTTCGTTGGATATATTCCAGTTGGAACAACCGATAAAAAATACCGCTGCTACGAGCGCAGCTATTAAATTTCTCATAAAATTCTCCTTCAAAAATTTCGTTGCGATAGTAGCACATTTATCTTTAGTTTAAAATAAATCCGAGCCCTTGAAATTTGAAATTTCGCAGGAATTTTGCGAGGCGTTTCAGTAGGAATTTATAAAATTTGAGATAATATTGCAACCTTTCATACCAAACGGGCTTTTAAATTTTGCACGGCAAATGCCTTTTTGGCTACCAAATTTTAAAGGATTTTTGATGTATGCTATCATCAAACACGGCGGCAAGCAGTATAAGGTCGAAGAGGGCAACTACCTAAATTTAGACCATTTTAATGCTGAGCCGAAAGCAAAGCTCGAGCTTAGCGAAGTTTTAGCGCTAAACGACGGCGAGTTAAAGGTAGGAGCACCGTTCGTAAAGGGTGCCAAGGTGGTTTTGGAGGTCGTTTGCGAAGGCAAGGATAAAAAAGTCGTTATCTTCAAAAAACGCAGACGTAAAGATTCAAAAGTAAAACGCGGCTTCAGACGCCAATATACCCGCGTCAAAGTCGTTTCGATTAACGCATAAAGGATAGGAAATGGCACACAAAAAAGGTCAAGGCTCAACCCAAAATAATAGAGATAGTATCGGACGCCGCTTGGGCGTCAAAAAATTCGGCGGCGAGTTCGTTCGCGCGGGCAACATCATCATTCGCCAGCGCGGTACCGCGACGCACCCGGGCAGCAACGTAGGCATGGGTAGCGATCACACGATTTTTGCTCTGATCGACGGCGTCGTAAAATTTGAGCGAAAAGACAAAAACCGCAAAAAAGTATCGGTTTATCCAGCCGCGTAATTACAGCTAAATCTTCGGGGGCGCAAGCCCCTCTTTTAAATTTCATCCGTTTAAAAATTATCTTCAACTCATTTGGCTATAATTGCCGTTTTAAATTTAAGGATAGCTATGTTCATAGACAGCGTAAAGCTTAGCGTTAAATCAGGTGACGGCGGCGCAGGTTGCGTCAGTTTCCGCCGCGAAAAATTCGTCATCCTAGGCGGTCCCGACGGCGGCGACGGCGGCGACGGCGGCGACGTGTATTTCAAAGTAGATAAAAATTCCCACACCCTCTCATCCTACAAGGGCAAGCGTGAGTTTAAAGCGCAAAACGGCTCGCCCGGCGAGGGTCGCAAAAAGACGGGCAAAAGCGGCGAGGATCTCTACCTCATCGTGCCTCCCGGCACCAGCGTTTATGACGAGGCTAGCGGCGAGCTAGTGCTTGATATGCTAAATGACGGCGAGACGAAGCTGTTTTTGCAAGGCGGCAAAGGCGGGCTTGGCAACGTGCACTTTAAAAGCTCGATCAACCAAGCTCCCGAATACGCGCAAAAAGGCCTAGAGGGGCAGACGCGCGAGGTGAGACTAGAGCTAAAACTCATCGCCGACGTGGGGCTCATAGGCTTTCCAAACGTGGGCAAAAGCACGCTAATCTCGACCGTCTCAAATGCAAAGCCCCAGATCGCAAACTACGAGTTTACCACGCTTACGCCAAAGCTCGGTCTCGTGGAGGTTGACGAATACAGCGGCTTTGCCATGGCCGATATCCCGGGCATCATAGAGGGGGCTAGCGAAGGGCGCGGGCTTGGCGTGCAGTTTTTAAAACACGTCGAGCGCACTAAAATTTTACTTTTTATGCTCGATCTTGCAAACTACCGCAGCCTTGAGGAGCAGTTTGATGCGCTGAGGGCAGAGACGGCGAAATTTTCAGAGGGGCTAGCAAAAAGAGATTACGTGATCGCACTAACTCGCGCGGACGCGGCCGAAAATTTGCAGGAAAAATTTGACGCGTTTTTGTCGCATTTGGGGCTCGCGGGCACGGCGGGCGAGATGAAATTTAAACAAGATATTTATGAGTTTGACGCCGCCAAGCCGTTTTTCGTAATGCCGATATCCTCGGCGACGGGACAAAATATAAACGAGCTAAAATTTAACCTGCTTGAGCTGCTTAAAAAGGAGCTGTAGGTTTTGCCAAAGCTGCGCTGCAGAGGGCTTTTGCGAACGTAGGTCTTAAGCGCGTCCGAATATGTGGGTAAATTTTATATTTATCGCTCGCAAACGCCGCAAAAAGATAAAATTTAAGAAGGCGAAATGAATAAAATTTTTATTCTAGTATTTTTATGTTTCGGCGCGTATTGTTGCGATCCCGCCGATCCGGTGCCGAATTTTATGGACTTTAACGACAAGGATCGTGACGGCGCGCTGAGCTTACAGGAGTGGACGGCGAGCGAGGTGCCGTCTGGGCTAAGAGTAGAGCTAGATTTGCGCTCGGGCTCGGAATTTAAGAGGTTAGACGTTAATCGCGACGGCAAGATTAGCCTTGACGAGCTGGAAGCGAAACCGTCTGCAAAGATTTATTGGTCCGAAGATCCGTGCGCTTTTTGGCCTTGGCCGGACGGATCCGAGGATAAAAATCAATCCGCCGTCAAATAAGGCGCACGAGCATGAACCAGGTTTTACCTCACGGTCTGCGTAAAATTTATTTCGCTTGCGGCCGGCGCCTGCATGATTGCTCGTGCCGTGATGTGGCTAAATTTAAAGGAAAAGAATGAATATAGTTTTTATGGGAACGCCTGGGTATGCGGCTAAAATTTTGCGCGCGCTTGCGGGGGCGAAATTTCAGATCGCGACCGTCTTTACGCAGCCCGATAAGCCCGTCGGCAGGAAGCAAATTTTAACGCCTAGCGAGGTTAAAGTTTACGCGCAGCAGTATCTGCCCGCCGTGCCGATCTTTCAGCCTGCGAGCCTGAAAGACGAGGCGGTCGCTGCGCAGATAAAAGAGCTAAAGCCTGATTTCATCGTGGTTGCCGCATACGGTAAAATTTTGCCGCAAAGCGTGCTTGATATCGCGCCTTGTATAAACTTGCACGCTTCGATCCTGCCTAAATACCGCGGCGCAAGCCCCATTCAAAGCGCGCTACTAGCTGGCGAAAAGCAGACGGGCGTGACGGCGATGCTGATGGATGCAGGGCTTGACACGGGCGATATGCTCGATTTTGCCTA
The DNA here is from genome assembly GCA_963522285.1 of uncultured Campylobacter sp. GTDB lineage: Bacteria > Campylobacterota > Campylobacteria > Campylobacterales > Campylobacteraceae > Campylobacter_B. The sequence goes on along the minus strand of CAUQWV010000004.1, from coordinate 71,463 downwards.
CACGCCTTGCGAGGATAAAACGGCGGCGCAGCTGTTTGACGAACTGGGTGATCTAGCGGGCGAGCTGATAGTGCGAGTGTTGCGAAATTTTACAAATTTAACGCCGCTAAAGCAAGATGACGCGCAGGCTACGCACTGTAAGAAGATAAACAAAGCGGACGGGCTTTTTAGCTTTGAGGAAGGTGCACGGCAAATTTATAATAAATTTCGCGCGCTAAGTCCATGGCCCGGGATTTATCTAACTAGCGGGTTAAAAATTTTGGATTTAGAGATATTGCGCGAATCCTGCGGGCGCAAATTTCAGCGCGCGGGCGAAATTCTGCACATTGATAAGCCCAATTTTTGTGTTTCTTGCGGCGAGGGCGCGGTTAAGATCATAAAGGTGCAAGAGCCAGGCAAAAAGCCCGTAGACGCTAGCGCGTATCTAAACGGTAAGCGGCTAAAGATCGGCGATCTACTATGCTAAGTGGGATTTTAAATTCTCGCGTTTTATGCTGCGCTTTTGATGCTATGCGGGGATTTTATTTGTGCCGTACTTTTGGCGTTACGACGGAATTTTGCCTCAGGTATCGCTGCGATCGTGAAATAAAATTTTGCTGCGCGGAATTTCGAAGCAAAGCTCCAAAATCAAGGCTTTATAAAATTTTAAAACCTCGCTTCTACACTTTAAAATTTTACGCTCGCAGGAGCTTTAAATTTCGCCGCCGCGGTTGTGGACTTTACGGCGCTGCGCCAAACACGCACCACTTAAAATTCCATAATTGTGCCGCAGAATTTTTGCGAGATAAAGCTTTAAAATTTTATCGAAATGCCGCTGGGAAAATCCGCGTTACCAAAAAATTTAGCAAGAGCGCAAAATTTCATCGCACAAAATTTCATTATGTCGTAAAATTTAATCGTGCTAAATTTTATCTTGTCTCAAAATTCTATCGCTATGAGGAATTTAAACGTTTGCAATATTTCAAGGCGAGCCCTTCACCTTACGCAAGGAGTGAGTTATGGAGATAAAATTTGTAGAGCAGATAGCCTCCACGCAGGAGTTTTTGGTGGGCGCCGTGCGCGAAGGCAGGATAACGCCGCCTTTTGCGATCGCCGCAAATCGCCAAAGCGCCGGTATCGGCTCGCGCGGCAATGATTGGGAGGGCGTAAGCGGCAATCTCGCATTTTCGTTCTGTGTCGCGCAGAGCGATCTGCCCGCAGATGTGCCACCTCAGTCGGCGAGCATATATTTTGCGATGATAATGCAGGAGCTTCTCGCATCGCTCGGTTCGCAGCTTTGGCTAAAATGGCCCAACGATTTTTATGTAGATGAGCGCAAAATCGGCGGAGCGATGACGAATAAGATCAAAAATACTCTCATCTGCGGCATTGGCATGAACCTGCTCGGTGCGCCCGAATATGCGGGAATTTTAGATATAAAAATCAGCGCAAAAGACGCTATAGAGGGCTTTTTTGCGCTATATGAAAATAAAATCTCGTGGAAGCAAATTTTTAGAAATTTTTCGTTACAATTCCAAAAATCGCAAAAATTTAGCGTTCATCTAGGCGGCGAAAAAATTTCACTCGCGCAGGCTAAACTTTGCGAAGACGGATCGATCATAATAAATGAAGAAAGGGTTTATGCTTTAAGATGAGTGAAGTAATTACGATTGCCAATCAAAAAGGCGGCGTCGGAAAGACGACCACAGCGGTCAATCTTGCTGCGTCGCTAGCGATAAAGAAAAAGCGGGTCCTACTGATCGACGTAGACCCTCAGGCGAACGCTACGACAGGGCTTGGCTTTAACCGCAGCGACTTTGAATTTAACATTTATCACGTCCTAACGGGGCGTAAGAGCATGTCCGAAGTGATCCAAAAGACTGAGCTTGAGTTTATGGATTTAGTGCCGTCAAACATCGGACTTGTAGGTATCGAGCGCGAAGTAAGCGAAGAGAAAGACTTCAAACTAATGCTAAAAAATAAAATTTCCGAGGTTAAGGACAGATATGATTTCATCATCATCGATTCGCCGCCGACGCTCGGTAGCATTACGGTAAATGCCTTGGTCGCAAGCGATAGCGTAATTATCCCGATTCAGTGCGAATTCTATGCGCTTGAAGGTGTCGCGCTGATCCTAAATACCGTAAAAGTCGTCAAGCAAACGCTCAATAAAAATTTAAAAATTCGCGGATTTTTGCCTACGATGTACAGCTTGCAAAACAACCTCGCCAAAGAGACAGTCGCGAATTTACGCGAGTATTTTGATGATAAGCTCTTTCGTATCGGTAAGAGTGATGATCTAGTTATCATCCCGCGCAATATTAAGCTAGCCGAAAGCCCAAGCTTTGGCAAGCCGGTGGTTTTATACGATATAAAATCCGCCGGCTCCATCGCCTATCAAGACCTCGCTAAATCCATAATGGAGCAAAAATGGGCAAGGTAAAAAGAGCGCTCGGGCGCGGGCTCGGTGCGATTTTAGACGACGTAGAAAGCTCCTATAACAGGGAGCTAGAAAGTGGAAATGCCGATAGCTTAGTTATCGAAATCGATGTCGATAAGATCGAGCCAAATCCATATCAACCACGGCAGAGCTTCGATGAGGAGGCACTTAGGCAGCTGAGCGAAAGCATCGCCCGCCACGGGCTTATTCAGCCTATCATTGTTATTCAAAAAGATGATTCTTACGTCCTTATCGCCGGCGAGCGACGTCTAAGAGCGACGAAGCTTCTGGGCGAGAGTAAAATCAAAGCCGTAGTCGCGGACATAAAATCTCAAAATTTAAGAGAGCTTGCCCTCATCGAAAATATACAGCGCGAGGATCTAAATCCTATCGAGCTTGCTAAGTCCTATAAGGAGCTTATCGGTGAATATAGGATCACGCAAGAGGAGTTGGCAGACATCATCAAAAAGTCCCGCACGCAGATTACCAACACGCTAAGACTTTTAAATTTATGCTCCGAGGTGCAAGACGCTATAAGCGCAGATAAAATTTCGCAAGGGCACGCCAAGATAATGGTTGGACTCGAAAAAGAGGATCAAATTTTAGCGCTAAATACCATTTTAGGACAGCGCCTAAGCGTAAGAGATACCGAAACTTTAGTCAAAAAGCTCAAAGATAAAACCGTTCCAAAAGAGAAAAAGCCTGGCGTGGAATTTCAAAGCTTCAAGCCCGAGCTTTTAAAGCTAAAGGCTAAGCTTGATCAATTTGGTAAAATAAGTATCAAAGAGCGTAAAATTTCGATCGAATTTAACGAAATTTTACAAATTTCCGAGTTTTTAAAGAAAATCGGATGATTTTTTATAGTGTATTTTAATTTTTCATATTGTAAAATACGCATTTTGTTTAAAACTAACATGGAGGAGGTGCGATGCTAGACGTAAGTTTGACCGCCATGATAACGACCATTGTCGTATTTTTAGCTTTGATTTACTTCTTAAATATCAAGCTTTATAGACCGCTACTTTTGCATATGGAAAAGCGAGAGGCTATTATTAAAGAAGATGAGGCAAATGCGATGAAAAATGCACAGGATGCAGATGCCGATAAAGCAGAGATCGTAAGAATCATGGATGCTGCGAAGTTGCAAGCTGTTAAAATAAAGCAAGAGGCGATGGATAGCGCGAAGCAGGCTGCCGCCAGAGAAATAGCCGAGAAAAGAACCGCGATGGAGGAGGATTTCGATCAATTCTTAGGCGGTTTAGATGAGCAAAAACGTAACCTAAGAAATGATTTGCAAGTCAAAATTCCGGAATTTAAAAATGCTCTAAGCACTGCCGTGGCTAAAGTATGAGGATTTTAGTATGAAAAAATATCTATTTTTATTTATAATTCCGGCGTTTGTTTTAGCAAGCGGTGTGCACGATGGAGTCAAAGACTACGACGTGCTGTGGCGAAGCATAAATTTCATTTTGTTTTTCGGAATTTTGTTTTATCTTTTAAAAGGTCCCGCAAAAGCAGCATATCAAGGTAGAATCGACGGCATCGCATCTAGGCTTGAAGCTAATCAAAAAATTTTAAAAGAGTCCGCAGCTCGCAAAGAGCAAGCTAAAAAAGATCTGCAAGATGCTAAGGTTCAAGGCGCAGCTTTAATCGAAACTGCTAAAAAAGAGATCGTATTCGCTGCCGAAAAGATAAAAAATGCGACCGAACAAGAGATTGCGAATTTGCAAAAATCTTTCGACGAGCAGAAGAGCTTTGAGGCGCGTAAGATCAAAAAAGAGGTCGTAAGCGAGATACTGGATGATGTTTTTGCATCGGATGATATTAAATTCGGTCAAGATAAGCTGGTTAAAATCGTAGAGAAAAAGGTCGGATGATGATAAATAACACCTCAAAAAGATATGTAAACGCCCTGATACTGAGCTATAAAAAAGATGAACTATGCTCTGTTTTGCAGACGCTCGAGAGCGTTGCGAGTGGATTTAGAATTCCAAAATTCCAAGATATTGTAAAATCCCCGACGCTAAAAGAGGAATCCAAAGTGGAACTTATTGCGTCGTTTATAAAAAATCCAAGCGAAAAAATCGTAAATTTTATTAAACTCCTAGCTAAAAATAGGCGTATTGCACTAATCCCGCAGATAGTCGAGGAACTGCGCAAGAATATTGCGGCGCTGGATAATAAATACTTGGGTAAAATTTATTCCGCTACCGAAATAGACGCCGCGAAAATAAAAGAGCTAGAGACTAAAATTTCAAAGAAATTTAATGCAGATATTACTCTGCAACCCGTTAAAAGCGAGCTTGAAGGCATTAAGATCGAAGTCGAGGATCTTGGATTTGAGATTAGTTTTTCAGTTGATAGATTGAAACAAAAAATGAGCGAATATATTTTAAAAGCAATTTAAAGGAGTAAAGCGTGGGTGCGAAAATTAAGGCAGACGAAATTAGCAGCATAATCAAAGAGCGAATCGAAAATTTCGATCTTAGCGTTGATATCGAAGAAACCGGTAAAGTCGTTTCGGTCGCAGACGGCGTTGCTAATGTTTACGGCTTAAAAAACGTAATGGCTAACGAGATGGTCGAATTCGAAAACGGAGCTCGTGGTATCGCGTTAAATTTAGAGGAGAGCAGTGTCGGCATTGTGATTTTAGGCGATACTAGCGGCATTAACGAAGGTAGTAGCGTTAAAAGGCTGGGTAAGCTTTTGCGCGTTCCGGTAGGTGATGCGCTAATAGGTCGCGTAGTAAATGCCCTAGGAGAGCCAATCGATGGCAAGGGCGCGATAGAGACTAGCGATACTAGGTTTGTTGAAGAAAAGGCTAAAGGCATCATGGCTCGTAAATCCGTCCATGAGCCACTTCAAACTGGTCTTAAAGCGATAGACGCGCTAGTGCCGATCGGTCGCGGACAGCGCGAGCTCATCATCGGCGACCGCCAAACAGGCAAAACTACCGTCGCTATTGATACCATTATCAATCAAAAGGGCCAGGATGTCATTTGCATATATGTAGCAATCGGCCAGAAGCAATCCACCGTCGCACAAGTCGTTAAAAAGCTTGAAGAATACGGTGCGATGGATTATACGATCGTAGTTGCGGCGGGTGCTAGCGAGGCGGCTGCGCTTCAGTATTTGGCTCCGTATTCGGGCTGCACCATGGGCGAGTATTTCAGAGATAACTCCCGCCACGCGCTTATCATCTATGACGATCTTAGCAAACACGCGGTTGCGTACCGCGAGATGTCGCTTATCTTGCGTCGTCCGCCGGGACGTGAGGCGTATCCTGGCGACGTATTCTACCTGCACTCTCGTTTGCTTGAGCGTGCTAGTAAGCTAAGCGACGCACTCGGCGCAGGCAGCCTAACGGCGCTTCCTATTATCGAGACGCAGGCGGGCGACGTTTCGGCATATATCCCTACAAACGTCATTTCCATTACCGACGGTCAAATTTTCTTGGAGTCGGGTCTGTTTAATTCGGGAATTCGTCCTGCGATCAACGTAGGTCTTTCGGTTAGCCGCGTCGGCGGTTCCGCGCAGATTAAAGCGATCAAAAAGGTCTCGGGAACCTTACGCCTAGATCTCGCTCAATACCGTGAGCTTCAGGCGTTTGCGCAGTTTGCGAGCGATTTGGACGAGAGCAGCCGTAAGCAGCTGGATCGCGGACAAAGAATGGTCGAAATTTTAAAGCAACCTCCTTATTCGCCGCTTCCGGTCGAGAATCAAGTAGTGATCATCTTTGCAGGAAGCCGCGGATTTTTAGACGACGTGCCTACGAGCTCAATTGGTAAATTCGAAGCTGAGCTCTATCCGTATATCGAGGCGAAATATCCTGAAATTTTTGAAGAGATCAGAAGCAAAAAGACCATCGAGAAGGATTTGGAAGAAAATTTAATCAAGGCTCTAAATGACTTTAAAGCGACTTTTGCCGCTTAAGAAGGCTAAATTATGGCAAATTTAAAGGATATAAAGCTTCAAATCAAAAGCGTCAGAAATACGGAGAAGACTACCAAAGCTATGAAGCTGGTCTCCAACGTCAAGCTTAAAAATACTAAAGAGGCGGCGATACGCTCGCGTGCTTATGCGGTGAAGATTAACGAGGTCTTGGGTGAAATTTCTGCGCGCGTTAAAAATTACGTAGGCAATAATTCAGGCAACGACGAAAAACTTAGAATTTTTGATACCACGCGGGAAGTAAAGGTGGTTGATTTGCTGTTTATCACCGCAGATAAAGGGCTTTGCGGCGGTTTTAATATCAATACCATCAAAAAGATCAAAGCTTTGATCGAGGAGCTTAAAGCGAAAAAGATCAAGGTTCGCCTTCGCGCCGTCGGCAAAAAGGGGATAGAGTATTTTGATTTTCAAGGCATTGAGCTTTTGGAGCGATATATCGGCGTGAGCTCATCTCCATCGTCCGAGAAAGCTAATGAAATCGTGCAAGCCGCAGTTAAGGATTTTAACGAAGGCAAAACCGATGAAGTCATACTCGTCCACAACGGCTATTTGAATATGATTACTCAAGAGATGCGGGTAAATACGCTGGTGCCAATCGGTGAGCCTGCGATTAACGAGGATGCTTTAAAAACATCTACATTGGAAGTAGAGGTTGAAAGCCCTGAGGACGAAGAAACATTGATGTTAAATTTAATCCAGAGCTATCTTAGCTACAGCATGTATTACGCGCTGATAGACTCTTTGGCAGCGGAGCATTGCTCGAGAATGAATGCGATGGAGAATGCGACAAATAACGCCAAAGAACGCGTATCGCAGTTAAATTTAGCATACAACAAAGCCAGACAAGGCTCTATCACGACTGAGCTTATCGAGATCATAAGCGGCGTCGAATCAATGAAATGAAAGGAAAACGGATGAAAGGAATAATTTCTCAGGTAATGGGTCCCGTGGTCGATGTCGATTTCAAGGACTATTTACCGAAGATTAACGAAGCTATCGAGGTTAAATTTGACGTCGAAGGCGCTCATCGCAGGCTGATCCTAGAGGTAGCCGCGCACCTTGGAGATAATCGCGTCCGCACGATCGCTATGGATATGAGCGATGGACTTAGGCGAGGGCTTGAGGCTACGGCTCTTGGCGCGCCTATTACGGTGCCTGTGGGCGAGAAGGTTTTGGGTAGAATTTTTAATGTCACGGGCGATCTGATTGACGAAGGCAAGGATGAGAAATTTGAAACCCGCTGGTCGATCCACAGAGATCCGCCTAGCTTTGAAAATCAAAGCACGAAGAGCGAAATTTTTGAAACTGGCATTAAGGTAGTCGATCTGCTCGCCCCTTACGCAAAGGGCGGCAAGGTAGGCCTATTCGGCGGTGCGGGCGTCGGTAAGACCGTCATCATCATGGAGCTAATCCACAACGTCGCTTTCAAACACAGTGGCTACTCCGTATTTGCGGGTGTCGGCGAGCGAACGAGAGAGGGAAACGACCTTTATAACGAGATGAAAGAATCGGGCGTTTTGGATAAAGTCGCCTTGACCTACGGCCAGATGAACGAGCCGCCGGGTGCGAGAAACCGTATTGCGCTAACAGGTCTTACGATGGCTGAGTATTTCCGCGATGAGCTAGGGCTTGACGTTTTGATGTTTATTGACAATATCTTCCGCTTTTCGCAGTCGGGCTCAGAGATGTCCGCGCTTTTGGGACGAATTCCATCCGCGGTCGGTTATCAGCCTACGCTTGCTAGCGAAATGGGTAAATTACAGGAGCGCATCACTTCTACTAAAAAGGGCTCTATTACCTCCGTCCAGGCCGTTTACGTGCCTGCGGACGACCTTACCGACCCGGCTCCTGCGACCGTTTTTGCGCACCTTGATGCGACGACCGTTTTAAACAGAGCGATTGCCGAAAAGGGAATTTATCCTGCCGTCGATCCACTTGATTCGACCTCAAGAATGCTCGATCCGCAAATCATCGGCGAGGAGCATTATAAGGTCGCTCGCGGCGTTCAGGCAGTACTTCAAAAATACAAAGATTTGCAAGACATTATCGCGATTTTGGGTATGGACGAACTTAGCGAAGAGGATAAGCTCGTAGTCGAGCGCGCTAGAAAGATCGAGCGCTATCTATCTCAGCCGTTTTTCGTAGCCGAGGTATTTACCGGAAGTCCGGGCAAATATATTTCGCTAGAGGAAACTATCGCCGGCTTTAAGGGAATTTTAGAGGGCAAATACGACGATCTGCCGGAGAATGCCTTTTATATGGTGGGAAATATCGACGAGGTAGTAGCAAAAGCTGAAAAGATGAAAGCATAGGAATTTTAAGATGAAAGAATTTTTGCTTTTAGAGATCGTTACGCCCGAAGGGATGGTCTTTTCGGGCGAAGTCAAATCCGTCCAACTCCCCGGCATTACTGGCGAAATGGGTATTTTGCCAGGGCATGCGAGCTTGTTAACGGGACTTAAAGACAAAAGCGAAGGCGGAGTCGTTGAGATCGTAGATAAAGACGGCAAAAAGCAGCTTGTTTTGGTAAACGACGGATTTTTGGAAGTTACAGAAGAAAAAACTACTATTCTAGCCACTCAAGCTGTAGCTATCGGAGGTGATAGCGAAAGCGCCGTAGCGAAGTCTTTGCAGCGCGCCAAAGATATGCTTGCGTCCATTAGCTCCGATGCGGCAAATTCCGCAGCGATAATGGCTAGAGTTGACGAATTCGCAAGGCAAAGTTAAATATGCTAGATATAATTTTAAGTTATTTTACGAGAAGCACATTTATTACGATATTCGTGCTTTCTTGGTTATCCGTCTATTTTATCGTCACTTTTACGATTTTGATCTCCAGATTTGTAGGGCTTAGTGCGTGGCAACACCGCGAAGCAAAGGCGCTCGAATCCTTGCTGATGGGCGGTAGGATTTCGCTTTCGGGCTCTATTTTTCAAAAAGTAAATACCGATAAAATTTCAAAAGAAGCCTTGGAAATTTATAAAGGCAAAGCCGAACGCGACTCCACTAGCGGACTTACCTGGCTATCTATCGTCGCCTCTACTTCGCCGTTTATCGGGCTATTTGGTACGGTTGTTAGTATACTTCACACATTTTCCAAGCTTGGCGGCGGAAATTCCGGCATCGACACCATCGCTCCTGCGATCAGCGAGGCGCTGGTTGCCACAGGATGTGGAATTTTTGTAGCGATCCCCGCATACACCTTTAGCCTACTTATAAAACGCAAAGCATACGAAGTTATGAGCATTATAAATCGCACAGCGGATATTTTGCTATTTAAAGCAAACACCGGAAAAGCTATTTAATGTATAATTTCGACGAAAATCCAGAGTTAAATATCACTCCGCTCGTCGATATTATGCTTGTTTTGCTAGCGATTTTAATGGTCGCGCAAACGGCGATTATCTACGATGAAAAGATCGAGCTGCCTAGTGGCTCAAAAGCACAGGTTTCGGAAAATACCGCGGAATTCTTGCTTGTGCGTATCGGCGAAGATCGCAAGGTTTATATCGATAAAAGCTCAATGAGTCTGGCAGAATTCCCGGATAATCTCGTGCTGCTTAAAGGCACCGGCAAGTATAGCTTGGAAAAACCCGTCTATATCCAAGCCGATAAGAGACTCGTTTACGACGATGTAATGTTTGTTTTAAAGAGCCTAAAGCAGGCGGGTTTTACAAAAGTCGCGCTTCAAACAAATGGCTAATTATTCAAATTTTACGGGGGTTAAATACGATAATTTCAAATCGTTTTTAATCGCTCTTTTTATATATGCTTTAGCCGTCCTTGTTCTTTTGTATCAAATGATGGACTTAAAAAATAAGCCTAAAAAATTTACCGACGATAAAGATGCTCTTTTTGATACCATTTCCATTGATATAGACGATACGCCTATACCTACTGCGCCGAATATAGCCAAAGAAGATAAAGAGGGCGATTCACAGGAGAAAAAAGAGAAACCCGTTGAGGAAGAGAAAATAAAAACTACGGCGCAAGCCGTTCCGCCGCCTACGACGCAGACAAAGCCAAAAGAGCCCGAAAAGCCGAAAGAGGAGCCTAATTCCGAACCTAAAAAGGAAGAAGAACCCAAAGAAAAGCCCGAGCTAAAAATAAACGACGTCCCTGCCGAAAAAAAGATAGAACTTGAGCCAAAAAAGGAAGATACGCAAAAAGACAAGCCGAAAAAAAAAGATAAACCTAGTTTGAACGATCTTTTTTCGGATACTACGTCGGATAATAAAATTTTAGAAGATAGCACTAAAAAAGATAACGCTATCCAAAGTAGTAAAAAATCGGATAAAGAGACCGCCAGAACGAGCACCAAAGAGCAGGCTACCTCCAAAAATGCCCTAGTGAAATCCAACGTGGTTACCGGCCGGACCAAGCTAACTGGAGAATTCGACGCCTATAGAGGAAAGATAAATAAAATTCTACAAAAGCTATGGAGTCGCTATAACACCACTATAAACGACGATTCTACCGTTTTGATAACGTTTGGCGCAGACGGAAGAATTAGTGATTATGAGATAAAAAAACTAGGACTTAATACGGAATTTAACCAAAAACTAAGAGACTTTTTGAGTAACTTGCAAAACCAATCTTTTCCTAAGTCGCCCGACGGTAAGCCGTTTATTTATGAAGTAAATTTGAATGATGTAATCCGCAGCGGATTTTGAATTTTAAAATTTACAAATTTCTATTAAAATTCTAATTTTTAATCATTGAAGGAGAGAAAATGAGAAAACTATTTTTAGTTTTTATGCTTTGTACGAGTATTTTTGCGGCGGATGCGACGACGACCATTACAAACGAAGGGGTAAATCTACCTAAAATCGTCGTTCAAGATGCATCGAACCTTGCAAATTCAGAATTTGGCAACAAATTCTTTAAACTTATGGTAGGTGATCTAAAGGTCGGCGCGACTTTTGAAGTCAGCGACGAGTATCTACAAAGCAGCTATGATGCGGGTGCTTCCGATAATCTAGGCTCTAGCGGTGCCGCTCTTATCGTGCGCTACGCGGTAAGTGATAAAAGCTCGCCGATGAGCCTAAAAGCCAAAGTACTTGAAGCGAACAGCGGCAGGGTGATGTATGAGAAGAGCTTTACGCTTTCAAATGCCGAAAAGTATCCGTTTTTAGCACATATGGCGGTATCTGAGATCGTCAAGCAGTTAGGCTATTCAAACGTTGATTGGATGAAGGAGATGATTCTGCTCTCTCGCTACACTTCGACGCGTGAGAGCGAGATCATGGTGGCTGACTATACGCTTACCTACCAGCAGGTGGTGCTTCGCGGTGGATTAAATATCTTCCCTAAATGGGCAAGCGCGGCGCAGAACGAATTTTATTATACCTACTATGTTAATAAAAATACGCCCGCTATCTATAAATTTAATCTATCCAACGGTAGCAAAAGTAAAATTTTTACCGGTCATGGCATGACGATAGCTTCAGATGTAAGCGCCGACGGCAGAAAGCTTTTAATCACCAATGCGCCTAAAGATCAACCCGATATTTATTTATATGATATAGCCTCGGGCAGCGCCAAGCAAATTACTGATTATGCTGGCATTGATGTAAATGGAAATTTTATCGACGGCGATTCGCGCATAGCTTTTGTTAGCGACCGTCTGGGTTATCCAAACGTATTTGCCACTAGCATAAATGGCGGCAACGTTCAGCAGCTCGTCTATCACGGCAAGAATAATAACTCCATAAGCACAAATGGCAATTACGTTACTTACTCTAGTCGCGACGGCGGGGGCGGATTTAATATATATTTAATCTCAACTCAAACCGATATGATTCGCCAGTTAACGGCTAGCGGCAAAAATATGTTTCCTAGATTTTCTAGCGATGGCGGTAGCATTATGTTTATCAAGCAAGACAGCGGCGGAAGCTCGGTAGGTATTATCAGAGTTAACGAGAACAAAAGTTTCCAATTTCCGTTAAGAGTGGGTAAAATTCAATCGGTTGATTGGTAAAATATTAAAAAATCTCGTGATATAATGACTTCAATTTTTTTTGAAAGGATAGAAAATGAAACATTTAGTTTTATCTTCGATAGCAGTTGCTGCTCTATTATTGAGCGGTTGTTCTAAAAAGACCCCAGAGGCCGATACTACAAGCACAAGTAATGCAGATAGACTAGCTGCTTTGGCATCTCAGATCCAAAGTGAAGTTGGCACTGTTTATTTCGACTTTGATAAATTTAATATTAGAGCCGATCAACAAGGCACAATCAATAATAACGCAGCTCTATTCAATCAAGCAGGCGCAGAGTCTCTAACTGTTAAAGTTGAGGGTAACTGCGATGAGTGGGGTTCTGATGAGTACAACTATGCTCTTGGTCTAAAGAGAGCTACTGCAGCTAAAGACGCATTGGTTGCTCAAGGCGTAAATGAGAGCAGAATTTCCGTAGTAAGCTACGGTGAGAGCAATATGGCTTGCACAGAGCATTCTAAAGAGTGCGACGCTCAAAACAGACGCGACGAATTCAAAGTTGGATTCTAATTTGAAATTTAAAAATTTCACGGTGGCGGCTCTTTGTGGAGTCGCCACTTTTTTAAATGCAGAAACTTCTGCATTTGATGCTGGCAATATTGATTCAGGCAGCTCTTATGGACTAACCGAAAACGAACAAGTATTGCGCGATAACCGCAAGCGTATAAGCGAGATGCAAACTAGTGTAGATAATACACGCGAGAGCGTCGAAGGTTTGCGAAGCGTCCTTGAAGGAACAAATTCTAAAATTTCTAACCTGGAAAACAGGGTGGCGGATCTAGAAATTCGCGCTACGGGCAAAAGTCAAGGTAATAGCGAGCTAGATCAGATGAAACGAGATATCGCAACTATAAAAGCTCAAATTGCTGAAATCAATAAAAAATTAGGCAGTAGTGGCGGCGTAAAAAAAAACGCTGAATTAGACGCAGGCACTGCTTCAGTCCCTGCTAGTACAAAATCAGATTCCGATTTTAAATCAAAAGATCAAGCTTCAGTATTGAAAGAGGCTGACACTTTATATGCCAAAAAAGACTATTCCGGCGCAAAAGAGCGCTACAATTATTTAGTATCTAAAAATTACAAGCCCGCTAAGGCAAACTATATGCTGGGCGAAATTTCATATTTTTCCGGCTCATACGCAGAAGCGATAAACTACTACAAAAAGAGCATCTCGCACAATGAGAGCCAAGACTACACCCCAAAACTTCTTTATCACACCGCGATCAGCTTCGATAAGATCGGCGATAAAGACAGCGCAGATAAATTCTACAAAGCGCTAAAGGCTTCATACCCGGATTCCAAAGAAGCTAAAGCCGCGCCCACTAGATAACCTAAATTTAAATACAAACTCAAAAATAAAATTCTAAACAGGAGAAAACTATGGCTAACAACCGAGTTATAAAGATGCATTATGAGCTAAAAGACGGTAAAACAGGCGAAATTTTAGAGTCAAATTTAAACTCCGACCCGATCGCCTTTCTCAGCGGGAAAGATCAAATCATCCAAAAGCTGGAGGATGAAATTTTAAATCTACAAGCGGGCGAGAGCAAAACGGTTCGCATAAGCCCGAGCGACGGGGTCGGCGAGTATAAGCAGGACGCCGTGCAGATCCTACCTAAAGAGCAGTTCGCGGGCATCGATCTGGTCGTTGGTATGGAGCTTTTCGGTCAGGCGGAGGACGGCGCGACTACCCGTGTGAGTGTCAAAGCTATCGGCGAGCAGGACGTCACTATCGACTTTAACCACCCGTTTGCTGGCAAGGAGCTGGAATTTAATATAAAGATCGTCGAGAATCGCGAAGCGACGGCGGATGAAATTCTTACCGGACAGCCGGAGGGCGCGCACAGCTGCGGCTGCGGACACAACCATCATCACGAGGGGCACGAGTGCTGCGGAGGTCACGGACATGCAGACGGTCATGAATGCTGCGGAGGTCACGATCACGGAAAAGATCACGAGTGCTGCGGCGGGCACCACCACGAGCATTAGGATTTTTTATGAAATTTGCTTTTATCTTCCCAGGACAGGGTTGCCAAAGCGTAGGCATGGGCAGGGAGTTTTACAAAAACTCCGCCTCTGCGCGCGCGCTTTTGGATGAGGCTTCAGAATTTACCGGCATCGATTTTAAAAATTTACTGTTTGAACCTAGCGACAAGCTCGATGTTTCGGAATTTACGCAGCCTGCGATTGCATTAAATTCCATGATGGCGCTTGCGGCGCTGCAAGAAAGGCTGGATCAAGAAAAGCTTAATATCGCTCCGCAGTTTTTGCTCGGGCATTCGCTGGGCGAGTTTAGCGCGCTAAGCGCTGCGGGAGGCATAGAGCCGAAGCAGATGCTAAAGCTAGTAAATATTCGCGGCGGGCTCATGCAGAACGCCTGCGAGGGCAAAGGCGCCGGAATGATGGTGATCTTGGCTCTTGCCGACGAGGCGGTTGAAAAAATTTGCGCGAATGCAAAGAGCGCAGGTAGGCAGGTTTGGGCGGCGAATTATAACTGCGACGGACAGATTGTAGTTGCGGGCAAAAAAGATGATCTCGCAGCACTCGAGGGCGAGTTTAAGGCCGCAGGCGCAAAGCGTGCGATGCTACTAAATATGAGTGTAGCAAGCCACTGCCCGATGTTAGGGAGTGCTAGCGACGAGCTTTTGGAATTTTTACGCCCCGCGCTAAAAGAGAGCTTCGCTCCTGTCGTCGCTAACGCCACGGCGCGCGCATACAGGACGAAATCCGAAGCGCTGGAGCTGCTTAAAGCCCAGCTTATCAGTCCCGTGCTTTACAAACAAAGCATCAAAAATTACGAGAGCGAGACGGATTGCTTCGTCGAGTTCGGCGCGGCGGTTTTAAAAGGTATAAACAAAAAGATCACGCAGAAGCCGACCTTCAGCATCACGGATCTTGCAAGCTTAGACGAGTTTCTGAAATTTGCAAAGGAGAACGGATGAAAGTAGCGATCTTGGGCGCTATGCCCGAAGAGATCGAGCCGCTGCTATCCGCACTTCGCGAACGAGGCGTGAGCGTGGAGGCCGTGGAGCATGCGAATAATAAATTCTACGCCGCCAAGCTTAACGGTCACGATCTAGTGATCGCATATTCGAAGATCGGCAAGGTAAATTCCGCCCTAACGGCTACGGTCATGATCGAGAAATTCGGTGCGCGCGCGCTCATTTTTACGGGCGTCGCGGGGGCTTTGAAGCGCGGCATTAAGATCGGCGAAATTTTATACGCTACCTCGCTCGTGCAGCACGATCTGGACATCACGGCGTTTGGGCATCCGCACGGATTCGTGCCGGGAAGTAAAATTTCGGTCCAAACCGACGCGAGGCTAAATTCCATAGCGCAAACCGTCGCCGAGCAGCTTGGCATCACTCTAAAATCGGGCATCATCGCTAGCGGCGATCAGTTCGTAAGCGGCGAGGAGCGCAAGAGCTGGATCGAGCGGACATTTGATGCGAGCGCGGTCGAGATGGAGGGGGCGAGCGTGGCGCAGGTGTGCGACGCGCTGGGCGTGCCGTTTTGCGTGCTGCGCGCGATAAGCGACGAGGCGGGACACAAAGCCGAGTTCGACTTTGACGAGTTTATGGTAAAAAGCGCGCAGACGAGCGCAAATTTCGTCCTAAAAATGATCGAAAGGCTATGATAAACCTCTCCAAAAAACTACTTCGCCGGGTCGGACAAACCAACGCCAAATACAAGATGTTCGAGCGCGGCGATAAAATTTTGCTAGCTCTTAGCGGCGGCAAGGACAGTATGAGCTTGGCGCACGTGCTGAAGCACTTCCAAAGCGTAAGCCCGCTTAGCTGGGAGTTTAGAGCCGTCACCGTCACCTACGGTATCGGCGAGGACCTGCGCGAGATAAGCGCCCATTTTAAAGAGCACGAGATCCCCTACGAGATAATCGATACTAAAATTTTTGAATTCGGCAAGGAAAAGATCCGTGCAAATACCACGTTTTGCAGCTTTTGCTCGCGTATGCGGCGCGGATACATCTACTCCTACGCGCTCGAGCACGGCTTTAATAAGATCGCCATCGCCCACCACCTCGACGACGCTGCGGAGAGCTTTTTTATGAATTTTACCTTCAACGGCGCGCTTCGCACTCTTGCTCCGCGCTATGTCGCCGAAAACGGGCTTGTGATCATCCGTCCGTTTATTCTCACGCGCGAGCGCCAAATCGCTGCCTGTGCCAGAGATAACGAGCTTCCGATCATGCGCGAGGAGGAGGTCTGTCCCGCGAGGCAATACGGCGGCAAGGAACCCACCGCGCGCGCCGCTACGAAGGAGCTTTTGGCGCAGTATGAAAAGGCCCATCCGAGGTTTTTTATCAGCCTGCAAGCCGCTTTCGCCAACATCCACGAAGATACCTTTTTCGAGCCCAAATTTTAAAATTTTAAGCGGTTTGCACTCCCTCGCTCAAACGAATTCAAAGCGCGCAGTTCTTGCGATAACATGAGTTTGGTGCGCCTAGTTCGATTTTTTGGCTTGAATGAGCCTGACGCGCGCAGAGCAGTTATCCTCCCCCGTGCTCAAACGAGCCGCGAACCGCAGCGCGAGCAGTTGGATCACTGTGTCTAAATTGCGGTGCGGGCGATTGCGCTTCTGAGTATGAGTTGTACACGAGCCGCGGCGAATAGCTATCCCCCTGCGTCTAAGAAGCCGTGCGCGCGAGTAGTTGTACTTCTGCGTCCGAAGCCGTATGCACGAGTAGTTGTACTTCTGCGTCCGAGCCGTGCGCATGAGCGGGTTATACTTTCTGCGTCTGAGAAGCTACGAGCGAGAGCGGATTGTGCAGTCTGTATCTGTTTTTGCAAAACAGCCGCGGCTGTTTTCGGCGCCGCCCTCTCGTCTTGCTCAAAAGCCGCCCGTACCAAGCGGAGCTTTGCGAGCAAGCGTTATGGGCTTGCAAAGCTTGCGCGAAAGATAGTTGTAGAAATTTTCCCCCACAAAATTTTAAAATTTATCGGCAGGCTATAGTTTGGGCTACGTATAGCTTGAGTCGCGCTCGCTAATTTATCGTCGCGCACCGTAAATTTAAATCGCTCGCCCGCTCCGCAAAATGTTTCAAAAATTTTACTTCACAAAATTTTAAAATTTTAACGAAGCCGAATTCAAAATCCAGGCGGAGCCAAATTTTAAAATTTTATCGGAGCGAAATTTTAAAATTTCGCGCGGCCGAATTCCGCTCTCGTTTCATAAACGATACATTTTGAAATTTCGCCGCTCGCACCCGATTAAATTTCACGCCGCTTCAAAGCCGCTCAAAACCTCCGCTGTCGCGCACGCAGATCAAATTTTAAAATTTCGCGAGCGCCGCATTGCTTCTCAAATTTACACACCGCGAAATTTTAACCGATTTTCGCTCCGAAATTTATGCCGCATTAACCGCCGCGGATATATAATAGCGAATGTCATATTTCACGTAAGGAGTAAGCATGGCTACAATCCAACCAAGCTATAAGCTTTTCATCGACGGCGAGTTTGTGGGTGCCGAAGGCGGCGCGAGCCTAGACGTTTTTAATCCCGCTACCGGCGAGAAAATTTCAAAGATCGCAGATGCTAGCAAGGCGGACGTCGATAGAGCGGTCGCCGCGGCGCGCAAGGCGTTTGAGAGCTTCCGTCGCACCAGCGTTTATGAGCGCAGCGCGCTGCTAAATAAGATCGCCGACGTCCTAGAGCAAAACGCCGAGTTCATCGCGACCGTAGAGACTATCGACAACGGCAAGCCGATCCGCGAGACGCGCGCGGTCGACGTAGCGTGGTCGATCGAACATTTCCGCTATTTTGCGGGCGTGATCTTGGGCGAGGAGGGCAGCGCCAATATGTTAAAAGAGCGCTATCTATCCGTCGTCTTGCGCGAGCCGATCGGCGTAGTAGGACAGATCGTGCCGTGGAATTTCCCGTTTTTGATGGGCGCGTGGAAGCTCGCTCCGTTACTTGCCGCGGGCGATACGTGCGTATTTAAGCCAAGCTCCGAAACCAGCCTTAGCATTTTGGAGTTCATCCGCCTAATCGCGCCGCTGCTTCCAAAGGGCGTCATCAACGTCGTAACCGGCAAAGGAAGCAAGGCAGGCGAGTTCGTCCGCACTCACAAAGGGCTCGATAAGCTCGCGTTTACGGGCTCTACCGAGGTCGGCAGAGGCATCGCGCTAGCCGCAGCGCAAAAGATCATCCCCGCCACGCTTGAGCTTGGCGGCAAGAGCGCGAATATCATCTTTGACGATTGCGACTTCGACGTTGCGATCGACGGCGTGCAGCTAGGGATCCTTTTCAACCAAGGCCAAGTCTGCTGCGCAGGAAGTAGGATCTTCGTGCAGGAGGGCATCTACGATAAATTCGTACCGGCGCTCGTGGAGAAATTTAAGCGCATCAAGGTGGGCGATCCGCTCGATCCAAACACCCAGATGGGATGTCAGATCAACAAAAAGCAAGCCGATAAAATTTTAGAGTACGTAAAAATCGGCGTAGAAGAAGGCGCTAAGATCGCCGTGGGCGGCAAGCGACATAGCGCGGGAGAGGCTTTCGTCGAGCCTACGCTACTCGTGGACGTGCGCAACGATATGCGCGTGGCGCAGGAGGAGATATTCGGTCCTGTGGGCGTCGTGATTAAATTTAAAGATCAAGACGAGCTCGTCCGCATGGCAAACGACAGCCTCTACGGACTAGGCGGCGCCGTATTTACGCGCGACATCGCAAAAGCGCTCACGGTCGCACGCCTGCTTGAGACGGGTCGCGTGTGGGTCAATACCTACAACCAGATCCACGCGGGCGCGCCGTTTGGCGGCTACAAAGAATCGGGCATCGGTCGCGAGACGCACAAGATGATCCTGGAGCACTACACCCAGACCAAAAACATCTACATCGACACGATCTCAAAACCGAGCGGCTTTTACGAGCAGTAAGGGCTTAGGGGTATCTCGGGCGGTTTGCACCGCCCGAGAGTTTATTCTACTTTAAAAGACGATATAAAAAACGAAAATTAAGTTTAACGAATATATAATTAGTCACCATTTAAAAGGAGAAGAAATGAAACGAATTTTTTTGTTGAGCCTTATGGCTATCGTAGGCTTAGGTCTTGCAGGATGCGGAGAGGACGAAAAAGAACCAAGAACAATTTCTTATTTTAAACAGAATCCGCAAATAGCACAAGAGTGTATTGCTGAATGCAAAAAAATGGAGCGCAGAAGCGAAAAGGTTGACAAAGATTGCAGAAACGCTTCTTTGGGCTTTGAGCAAAGTAAAAACTAAAATAATCAAATTTCTGAAAGTAGTAGCGCAAATGCGCCAATAATGTTTTCCCTGAAGTGGAATTTAAAGAGAGAAAGAGAATAGAATTCTTAATGGCGAACATTAAGTAGTTTCAATTTTTTCTAATTCTTCAGAATTTTTCCAAATTTCATTGCAGCTTTTGCAGCCGCGTGCGTTCAAACGTTCGATATGACTTTTGTCGCGGGCGGCTTGATAAAAGACCTTACTTGACTTACTGCGATTACGCAGCGTTTAAATTTAATCTTGCCAGCGGCTACGGCTAAATTTTAAAATTTCAAGCTTGCCGTTTTAAAGAGCCGTCATCTGCGGAAGTGCGCGCAGGCGGGTGCATGCAAGAAACAGCCTCGGGCGCAGTTTTATCGCAGACTTCCGTCCGCATCAAGTCGTACCGAACCACGTCCAAGCCTCAAACTCACGCGATTTCTAATTTCGCTATCGAGCCGCACCGAACTACAGCCAAACTCGCGCGGCGAAAATCTAAATTTACGCTATAATCTTGCAAAGCGGAGCGTAGAACTCCTGCTGTGCGTATGCGACGAAATTTAAACAAAGGCCCGCAAATTAGGGCTTCTTAGCTTTCGCGCGGCTGTGGCGTAACGCTAAATTTAACGGAGGGCGTATGGATAAAGAGCGGTATATTTTTGAGAAATTTAGATCGAAACTTAACGGCGATGATTGCGCCGTAATCGGCGAGCGGGCGTATTGCAAGGACCTTTTCGTCGAGGGCGTGCACTTTCGCCGCGGCTGGCTGAGCCTGCGCGAGATCGGCGCAAAGGCGATGCTCGTAAACATCTCAGATATGATCGCGACGAATGCGCGCGCTAAATACGCACTGCTGGGGCTTGCGCTGCCGCGCGAGATCGGCACGCGCGAGATCGACGAGCTGTGCGCGGGCGTGAGCGAGACGGCGCAGGAGTGGGGCATACGGATCATCGGCGGTGATACGATCGGCTCGGATCGCATCGCGCTTAGCGTGAGCCTGATCGGCAAGTGCAAGCGCCCCGTGTTTCGCAGCGGCGCGCGCGTGGGCGATCTCATCGCGCATACGGGCGAGCTAGGCAGCGTCGGGCGCGATCTGGCGGTGCTTTTAAGAGATGAAATTTCGCCCGCTAGCTCGCAGACACAAAACCGAAACGATAAAATTTCGTCGGCACAAAACTCAAGCACCGCGCCGCAAGGTTTCAACGCCGAGGCTTCGACGGCACAAAATCCTGGCGATGAGGTGCGAAGCCCGGACGATAAAATTTCACCTGCACGCGCTGAACTACAAAGCCTGGACGCTGAAACTTCGGCAATGCAAATTTTGGATCTTGAGCCGCAAAGTCTGGACGATAAAATTTTGTCTACGTACGTAGAGCCGCCGAGCTTGGATGCCGAAATTTCGGTGCAAAATTCCGTGTCACGAAGCGGAGAGGATCGCAAGAGCCCTACGTTGCAAAGCCTCGCATGCGAAAATTCCATGCCACAAAGCCCTACGTGCAAAAATCCTACGCTGGGTAGCAGCTCATACCGCTTGCGCGAAGATCTGCGCGCAAAAATTTCGAAAAATTCGCGCTTCGTTAGGCCCGTCTTGCGCGATAAGTTTTTTTACAAGGCGGCGAAGCTCATCAGAGCAGCGATGGACATTAGCGATGGGCTCGCGCAGGACTTGCCCCGCCTGCTGGAGGCTAGCGGCGTGGGTGCGCGCTGGATCGCCCGCCCTAGCGAGGCTGCGCTGCAAAGCGGCGAGGAGTACGAGATTTTGTTCAGCTTCGCGCCGAAGTTTTTGCCCAAAATCTACGCGATTGCCGCTAAAACGGGCGTCTCGATCAATATCATCGCCGAGGTTTGCCCGCGCACGCCGCAAAGCTCGATGGAATTTCGCGGCAGCTCACACCACTTCGCGCCTTGAAATTTTGCCGAGCTCGCTTTAAATTTTAAGGCGAGGGGTTTGAATTTCTCCGGGGAATTCGCACACAAAGTAGCAAATCGCTTTATCGCGCAGCGGGCAAGCCGATTAAAATTTAAAATTTACCGCTCGCGCGGCGCCCCGAGCCTTGCGATTAAATTTCATAAATCCGCGTAGACCGCATGCATCGCAGCTCCGTCGTTTGCCAAGGCGTATAGGTGCCCGCCCTTACCGTTACGCCGTGTCCGCGAAACTCCACGCCCTGCATCGTAAGAGGATATGATTTTAGCATTTGCGGCTCCTTAAAATTTGAAGCGATTATAGCTCAAATTTGGGCGCGAATTTTAAAATTTTGTATGCACGTTGAAATTGTACGGCGTGCACGTTAAAACATATGATGCGCACGCTAAAATTTTACGGTGCGCGGCATGGAATTTCAAATTTTGCGGAGCCACGAAATTTTGTGGAGGCGTAGAATTTTATGAAGCCGAGGAATTTGGAATTTGAAATTTCACCCCTTCACGTAGCCTACACGCAAGCTCGCTATCATACCGCTACAAAATTTACAAAGGAGCCGTATGAGGGAGATCGTAAAAAAATTTGTCGCAGGCGACGCGGATATTATATTCGCTAGACTTTCCGTTATCATCGTGCTTGCCGTGATGGGCAACTACAAGTGGTTTGAGTTCGAGGTGGAGGCTTTAAAGCCGCTCTTTTCGCAGACGTGGCTTTCGTTTTTGCCGTCAGCGCTCGGGGACGCCGGTGCGAGCTATTTTTTGGGCGTGGTGGAGACCGTGGGCTATCTCTCGCTCATCGCGGGCTTTTTCAAGCCGAAGGCGGGTATCGTGGGCGATCTCATCGTGATCGTCATGGCGCTGAGCACGCTCAGCTTGCTGCCGCAGCTAGGCAAGATCGACGGCTTTATCTTTAAAGACCTTTTCTTGCTAGGCCTTGGCTTGGTGCTGCTAAAATACGACCTGGCGCGCCTTTGCCGCGGAGAAAAAAGCTGCGATTGAGCCGTCAAAACATATTGGCGTCGGTTCCGACGCAACACTAAATGATCGCGCACGGCGAGTTTGAGGCATTTTGATTTAAAGCCTGCTTTGCTAGCGGTTGCGTGCTTGAGCTTGCTTGCGTAGTGCCGTTTAAAATACGACCGCGCACTAAAATTTTATGACGTGCGGTTGAAATTTATCGAGCCGCGGTAATTAAATTTTACTAACGCTCAAACTCAAAATTATAAAATTTAAATCGACCTATCAGATTATGCCACAAATTGAGTCGCGTTAAATTTGGCAGCGAAAGCTTAATCCTAAGCTCAAAGCATTAGATTTAGATCCAGCCGAATTCGCATTTGATTAAGCGAAACGAAAAGCGCAAAGTTATATCATTCCTTAGAAATTCTCCAATTTTTTCGAAAGGATGAGATATGAAGCACTTTTCACTCTCAAAGGCCGTTTTTATGGCGGCGAGTTTGGCCCTGCTCGGGCTAACGGTTGCGAATGCGCAGGAGAAATTTTCCCCCGTTATCGTCATTCACGGCGGCACGAGCGGGCTTGATCTAACCAAGGAGGAATTTAAAATCCGCGAAGAGCCGATGAACCGGGCGCTTTTGGCGGGTCAAGCCGTGCTTGAACGGGGCGGCAGCGCGATGGATGCCGTAACGGCGGCCATTATGGTGCTTGAGGACGATCCGAATTTCAACGCGGGCAAGGGCGCGGTCTTTACCGCCGACGGATTTAACGAACTCGACGCCTCGATCATGGACGGCTCGACCAAAAAAGCGGGCGCGGTCGCGATGGCAAGGCATATCAAAAACCCAATCCTAGGCGCCAGACTCGTGATGGATAAGACGTGGCATACGCTAGTCGCCGGCGAGGGAGCCGACAAGCTCGCCAAAGAAAACGGCCTAGAGATGGTCGATCAGAAGTATTTTTTCACGCAGTTTAGATACGATGCGCTACAAAAAGCCAAAGAGAAGCAAAAGCTGCTACTTGATAGCGAAAAGGCGAAAAAGACGTCGTTAAATTTATACGAGCGCCCATATCTTGGCACCGTGGGCGCGATCGCGCTGGATAAAAACGGCAACCTAGCCGCGGCTACCAGCACTGGCGGCATGACAAATAAAATGACCGGTCGCATCGGCGATAGCCCGATAATAGGCTCGGGAACCTACGCCGACAACGACTCTGTGGCGGTTTCTTGCACCGGCACGGGCGACATCTACATGCGCGTAAACGCCGCACACGAGGTCTCGGCTCTGTATAAATACAAAACCTCCGACGTGCAAAAGGCTGCCGAAGAAGCGGTACAAGAGGTTAAAGCGCTCGGCGGTAGCGGCGGTATCATCTCGATCGACAAGCACGGACACACGGGCTTTGCGTGGACGAAAGACAAACTCGGCATGTATCACGGCGAGGCTAGACTCGGAGCCAAACCAATCGTTTATTGGCCACTTGGCGAAAAATAAGCGTAAATTTAGCCCCTTTGCGGGGCTAAATTTAAATCAAATAGCGAGGATAAATACGCTTTTTATCGCATGTCTATCAAATTTGGCGCTTTCGTCGATCAAGCGCTTCGGCGAGGTTAAATTCGGTCAAATTTTAATTTAGCACCTCGGCAAAGCGTAAATTTCTATTTATTTAAAATTTTAAACCTAACATATATCGCCATCTTTTTATCGTATTCAAATCAGTCAAAACAATAAATTTTTATGCTTCGATAAGCCCATAAAGAGATCAAATTTGATCCTTCTGTAAATTTGGGCTTTGAGATTCAAATTTAAACCGCCCAGCTGCTTCGCCGCAAATTTTATCCTCGCTCAATTTCGCGCCCGAAAGCGCATCGACAGCAAGCCCTTGTAGATACGGGTGCTGCGCCGTCTCATTCGTGCCTCAAAACTGCGCGAGCTAGGCGGCGAAATTCGGCTCTGTAAATTGAATTTTACCAAAATCCATATTTCTTGATACCAAAGCGCTCAAATTTCAGGTAGAATATCGCCACATAAAATCAAGGCGGTAAAATGAGAAAATTTATAGTCGTTCGCGGACACGCGGGCTCGGGTAAAACAACTTTCGCAAAAGAGAAAATTAAAGAATTTAAAAATGAATATCCGCAGGCGCAAATTTATCATCTGGAAAACGATATGTTTTTAACTGATGAGGTGGGGGTTTATACTTGGTCGCCGAAGCTTTTGGAGGACGCGAAGCGCAAGGTCGCCCGCGAGATAAAGCAGGCGTATAAATTTGCCCTGGAAAACAAAACCAAAGACGTTCTTATCGTGCTTAGCAACGTGAGCGCGCGCACCAAAGAGCTGCTAAGCCTAAAAGAGCAAGCCGCCCAAAATGGATTTATTTTCGAATGCTTTAGAATGCAAAATTTCTTCGCCTCCGAGCACGGCGTCGATGAAGATACCGTGATAGCTATGTTTATCAAGGTCGCAAACAACAAAATAGAGGGCGAAATTTTGATCCCGCCCGTTAATCCTATGAGCGAAAGCGTAGCGCAAAAGATTAAAGACGCGGCGGCTCTAAACAGGCGCGATCTACCCTTTGATGCGGCGCAAAATACCTACGTAACGAAAAAATATATCGCCGCTACGCAGGATAAAAGGCTCTGGAGCGCGCGTCAAAGCGAACTTTATCCTGAGCTTCGCACCTACAAATACTCAAAACGCGTCTTTTTCAAAGCCGATTGGGACAAGGCACTACTTGAGATGCGCGGGCTCATAATGGATGAGTATCTAAATATCATCGTGCGTCCATTTAAAAAAGTCTATAACTATTCGGAATTTACCTCGCGCAAAAGCCTTTATCCTATCGATATCACAGACGATACGCCCGTGCTTGCCGTGCGAAAGGTAAACGGCTTTTTGGGGTGTTGCACCTACGTAGATACCCACGAAAGCGGCGCGAGCTTTAACCGCCGCGTCATCTACTCCACGACGGGATCGACCGATAGTAGATTTGCGCAGATGGCGCGCGAGCACTGCTGTAAATTTGAAGAAATTTTCAAACGCTATCCAAATAAAACTTTTTTATTTGAGATTACCGACGAGAGCGATCCGCACATCGTAGAAGAGGAGCTCGGCGAAACCTTTATCGGGCTTATCGACGCTAAAACCGGCGCGCAAGAGAGCGAATTCGAGCTGGATAAAATCGCCGCAAGCACTGCCGGAGCGCTAAAAAGACCTTTTTATAAAAAGGACGAGCAGTATCTAAAAACGAGCTTTGCGGAGCTTAAAAATATAGTCAAAGATGCGAAATTCGAGGGCTTTATGGTGTATATCCCAAGCCAGGACGATTTTTGCTTTAAGATGAAAACGCCTTATTATCTCGTGAATAAATTTTTCGCTCGCAGTAAAAACGAGGCGCTTTCCGGCAAACTCGATAAAACCAAGCTCGATGAGGAATTTCACCCCTTGATCGATCATATCAAAGCAAATGAGCGAGAATTCAAATCCCTTGACGAGCAGGGCAAGCTAGGCTTTATAAAAGAATTTTTAGAAAAAGTTTAACGATTATCGTGCGAATATTTGACGCCGCGTAAATTTACGTAAGCGGCGATTAAAGCTTAAAGGAAAAATGATGATATTTTTTACCTCCGATTTGCATTTTTATCACGCCAATATTATGAAATACTGCCCTAAATTTAGGGCTTTTAACGACATAAGCGAGATGAACGAAAAGCTAATAGAGCTCTGGAATGCCGTAGTGGGGCCTGAGGATACGGTTTATGATCTAGGCGATTTTGCATTTTGTAATAAATTGAAGGATCTAAAAAGCGTCGCACGTAGGCTAAACGGCTCGCATGTGCTGATTCTAGGCAACCACGATACGCTCATCAGCCAAAACAAAGAAGCGCTGCTACGCGAGCTAAAAGATGACGGAAATCCTATTTTTAGCGATATCCTGCACTACAAGGAGCTAAATTTTGACGGCGGTGCGGGCGCGATAAAGGACGGCAAAGCGGGTATGAGCATCTGTATGTTTCACTATCCCGTAGAGGAGCACAACCACGCCTCGAAAGGCTCTTTTATGCTTCACGGACACTTGCACGACCGCGCTTCCAGCCTAGAGGGTCGTATACTAAACGTAGGCTTTGACTCGCACGGCAAAATTTTAAGCTTAGATGAGATCGTGCAAATTTTAGGGCAAAGGCAAATCGCCGCAAGATATTTGTGATCCTGGCTAAACACGGACAGCCGCAGCATTGATTTAAGCGCAGCCTGCCGCAATATCTTGCAAAAGCACCCGCATAATACGAGGATAGGCAAAGCTCGGCGGGCGGTATCTTTATCGACAAGCACGGACGCACGGGCTTTGCGTGGACGAAAGACAAGCTCGGAATGTATCACGGCGAAGCAAGGCTCGGAGCCAAACCGATCGTTTACTGGCCGCTCGGCGAGAAATGATAAAAATTTAAGCAGGCAGCGGATAACGCGAAGGTCGTAGGAGTGCCCAGCGAGAGATGATCAAATTTAGCCTCTTTTGTCTCGTTTGCTCTTTAAGCCCGCGCAAATTTTAAAATTTATCGCGCGCTTTAAAAGATCGGTGCGTTTTAAAGAACATCTGCGCGCTTAAAATAGCTGCACCGCCCGCTTTAATAAAGCTCTACTTCATTTCGGCGGGGCAAAGCTTGTCTAAATTTTAAATTTACCTGCGCGTAGTCCACGCCAACGCACCGAGCGGCAAGAATTAGAAGCCGAATAGCTGTTTTTATTAGGTATCAAAACCCAAAGCGACACAGCCTTTTGCACTAGCTATGAATACCGCGTGTATGAAGTAGCAGAGCAAGGGCGAACCCAACCGGTGCGCGGGCGAAATTCGCGGAATTTCGCCGATTGTCGCGCGCGGTTTTATCTAAGTTGCCGTTAAATTCTATCCCTAGCCGCCGCAATCTTGCCTGAGTTCACATAGAATTCCACGGAATTTTATAGAATTTTAGCTGCGTATTTTGCAAACCGATCGGCGAAATTTTGCGGACGCGACCGAATTACATGCGTAAATTCCGCCGTCAAATTATAATCTGGCGCAAATTTTACGGACGGAATCGCTAGCTAAATTTAAACCCACGCGGTTAAGCCTAGCAAGCCCGCCTGCTAAAATTTTATTCGCGCAGAATTTCATTTGGGTAAAGTTAAAATTCCAGCCGAAACTCCGTCTCTCCAGGCTCGCTTCTGCACGAAATTTTAAGCCCGAGCTCGTCGCAGTATTTTTTCACGATAAAAAGCCCGATGCCAAAACCGCCGTTACGTTCGTCAAAGCGGGTGTAAAGCTCGAAAATATGCGGCAAATTTTGCCGTGCGATGCCCGCGCCGCTGTTTTTGATGCGAAGCGAACGCTCGCGCAGGCTCACCTCGACGCAGCCGAGCTCGTCGCAATATTTTATCGCGTTGCCAAGCAGATTGTCGATGATCTTTCGCAGCTTAAACTCATCCGCGCAAAAGGCTACCGGGCGCAGATCGGCGCTTAAGCTTATGCACTTTTGCTCCGCAGCGACGCCGAAATACCTGATGCGGCTTTGCACCAGCTCGCCTAAATTTACCTCTCGTCCGCTGCCACTTTTGTTTAAGCTTAGCGCGGTTAGATCCTCAAAGAGCGCGTTTATCGTATTTGCGCCCGCCTTGATATTGCCTAGATATTTTTTCGGCTCGGTTTCAAAAAGCTCGATACTCATCAAAATCACGCTAAGCGGAGTCTTTATCTCGTGCGTCGTGTCGCGGATGAAGCCGTTTAAAAATTCGATCTTTTCATAAAGTGGGCGTAGCGAAAGGCGGATGATAAAATATGCGATCAGCAAAATAAGCGCCAAAACAAGCGCGCTCGCGGCTAAAATTTTAAGCTTCAGCTCCGCGAGCTTGCCCTCAAGCGCTTCCGTTTTGATCGCTACGTAGTACTCCGTGCCGTCCTTGGCGGTGAGATTAAACTGCTCGATCCTGCCAGACCCCTCCATATACACGCGCGGCGCGTCGTCCCTCGGCTCGAAATCCCGCGCGATCTCATCGCTGCTATTCAGATCCGCCGCGTATGCCTGCATGGCGTCGAAATCGCCCTCGTTTAGGCGCCCGCCGCGCGCGAGCTTAGCCTCTAAGCCGTGCTTGAAATCCCTGATCGCAAAGGCATCGCGATCCGCGATAAAAAACTTCTCCCGCTCGTAAAATACGCTACTTACCAGCGCTAAAAACAAGACGCTAGTAAGCGTGTAGAGCAAAAAAATCGGTAGAATTTGACGCATTTTGGACACGGCGCGCTCCTAGAGATATTTGTAGCCGAGCTTGGAAGCGTTTATGATGCGATCCTTGCCCAAAATTTTTCGCAGCTCCGCGATATAAACGCGCAGGCTAAGTTCGCTCGGACTCTCGTCGTAGTCCCACAGCGCGGCGAAAATTTCATCTTTACTAAGGAGCTTATCGCGGTTTTTCAGAAGCAGAGCAAGAAGCCGCGCCTGCTTCTGCGGCATCGGCACGGCTCTTCCGTCGCGATAAAGCGCGTGCTGAGCCATATCGAAGCTAAAGCTTCCGCCGATATTTTCGCGCAGGGCGGCGTTGTGGACGAAGGTGCGCTTTAGCAGATTATCCGCGCGCAGAGCCAGCTCTTTTAGCTCGAAAGGCTTTTTGAGGTAGTCGTCGCAGCCGCTTCTGAAGCCGCTTTCGACGTCTTGCAGAGTGTTTAGCGACGTCGTGAAAATGCACGGTGCGCCGCGCCCTGCCTCGCGTAACTCGCGAAGTAGCGCAAAGCCGTTGCCGCCGATGATTTTGACGTCGAAGATCCACAGATCGAAGCTCTTTTCGTATGCTAATGAAAGCGCCTCGTCGTAGCTTTTACTGCCGCTTACCTCGTGCCCCGCGCCGCGCATGTAGGTGCACATCATGTCTAGCAGCATCCCCTCGTCCTCGACGATCAAAACTCTTGCCATAGCCCGCCTCCTCGCGTAGAATTTTTGAAATTATACCCTGTGAAATTCCACGTAAAATTTAATTGCAAAATTTCGCGGCAAATTTTATCGTGGCAAAAACGGCGCGTCTTAGCTCAAAAGTATGCTTACTAAATTTAGGCTTATAAGATTGCTCGCCATTGCTCGCCCAGTATATTATTCGCGCGGCGCGGCGCAAGAGGCTAAAATTTTACGATATTAAATTTTCGCGCCGCGGAATTTTAAAATTTCACGTCCTAAAATTTCGCCGCGCAGAATTTCAAAACCTCGCCTGCGCCGATAAAATTTTGCGAAATTTTATCGGCGCTATGCCGCATAAGCTTCAAAGCTAAATTTTAAAATTTATACGCCGCGATTTGATAAAGTAAAATTCCGCGCAAATATCGCGCGGAACTAAATAGTTTGCGTGGGCGGCTATTGCTGCGTCATAGGGCACACAGCGGCGCTGGCGTTTTGATTACACGGCATCGCGTCTCTCGGCGGCATTGCCCGCCCCGCACCTCCGCCCATTCCTTCAGGCGGCATATGACCGCACTCGCCGGGTGCCATCTGCGATCTGTGCGGACCGAACCCATGAGCGGGCCTTTTAAATTTGCCGAAATTGCCGCGGTCTTTAAGCTCGATATCCAGTCTATCCGCCTGCTCGACGCTTAGCTTGCCCGCCTGGACGTTATAGTTTTTTCTAAACTCGTCTAGGAATTTCTCGCGATCCTCGACGCTCATAGCGTCCAGTTTCTTTTTAAACTCCGTCTTAAATCCGCGCTTGAGATCCCTTGCCTGCGCCCTTAGCTCGCCTGCGCGTTTATCGATCTCAAACGCCGCTTCGCTTAAACTCTTGGCATCCGCGCTAGCGACTGCGGCATTGATCTGCTCGGGGGTGCTTGAGCTAAAATCTGCGGCGAACAGCACGCCCGCAACTAAAACGCTTGCTAAAACAATCTTTTTCATTTTCTCTCCTTTGTGAAAGTTGGCATAATTGTAGGAAAAAGTCGTGAAGAAAAAGTTAAGTAAAGCCGCGCCGCCAAAATAGCTCGGCGCCGTAAATTTAAAGCTTTGATTTAAATTTAGAAAATTTTACGCCGCTGCTACAAATACGGAGCGGAGGTACGATGTGGGCAAACGGGGCTAAATTTTAAAATTTTAAGCGGAAGGCAAGAGGTGCGCAGCGCGTAAATTTAGCATAAATTCGCGCTGCATAGGTTGCATTAAAAGTCCGCCATTCGTAAATTTAACGGCAAAGCGGGCGTATCTCGGCGCTACGGACGACGAAATTTCGTCGCGTAAATTTAACCGCAGGGCGAGTAAATTTAGAGATCGCGGATGATTAAATTTCATCCGCAACGAAGCCTATTTTATAACGCCGCAGACCATTCTAGCGCCGCCGCCGCCGAGCGGCTTCGGATGGTCGCTGTGGTTATCGCCGCCGACGTGAACCATCAGCGAGTGGCCTTTTAGCTCATCTAGGCTTTTGATCTTCGGAGCTAGCACCGGATAGACCGCATTGCCCTCGGCATCCACGAAAAGTGCAGGCAGATCGCCCTTGTGGCCGCTATCGTCCCAAGCAAACGAGTGCTTTTTGGTATCGCTCGGATCCCAATGGCCGCCAGCTTTCATGCCCAAGCCCTTCTCGGTCGCGCCGCAGTCGGCGTTTTGATGTACGTGAAAGCCGTGCACGCCGCTAGTAAGACCCTTTAAATTCGGGAAAAACGCCACGCCGTAGTTCGTCTCGACCGCTACGACCTCGCCTACGCTTACGTTGCCCTTCTCGCCTAGCTGCTCCATTGCGATGACGAGGTGCTTGCCGGTCTTAGGGTCGAAATTTTGCATATCGCCGTGCTCGTGAGCGATCAAGGCGCTTGCGACTAAAATTGATGAAATTAAAAATTTCTTCATGAAAATCCTTTAAAATGAAATGCGAGTGCAATTTTATCCAAAAATACTTAAAAAATAATTTTTCTTATTTAGATAAATTTTGCTTTTTATCTAAAAGGCTTATCGCGAAGAATAAGATCAAGCTGAAAATTACGAGTAAAACGCTTAAAATCAGCGCCCGCTCATTTTCTCCGTCATACACGGCGCCCATGATCGCAAGGCTTAGTGTGTCGGTTTTACCTACGATGTTTCCGCCCAGCATCAGCGTGATACCCACTTCGCCAAGCCCGCGCGAGAGCGCTAAAATGAGCGCGGAGCCTAGCGTTTTAAGCGAGCTCGGAAGGATGACGAAGAGGAAAATTTGAGCTCTGTTTTTGCCTAAAATTTGCGCGGCCTCGATTAGGCTTTTCGGAAATAGCTCAAAGCTCGCACACACGGGCTTTACAAACAGCGGCAGTCCCACCAAAAATGCGGCGATTACCAATGAAGAAAAGTTAAAAACGATGTCTAAATTTAACGCAGAGCCGATAAATCCGCTCTTTCCAAAAACATAAAGCATCAAAAATCCCGTCGCGATCGGCGGGAAGATGAGCGGAAAAATCACTAAAATTTCGACGATCTTTTTAAATTTGGCTTTGCTGAAAGCTAAAAAATACGCAATCGCAAGCCCTGCCGTAATCAGCAGTAAAAAGCTGCAAAACAGGGCTTTGACGCTTAAAAGCAAAGGATGCGTGATCCAAGCTATGTCGCTCATTTAAGACCGAATTTTGAAAAAATCTCTTTTGAGCGGTCCGATTTAAACTCCTCCATCACCTTTTCGCAAAGCGTCTCATCGCCGCACGCGCTAAGCCTTGCGATACCGATGAATGCGGGGCTATAGAGGCTCTCGTCGATGTAGATGATCGAGCCGAACTCATCTTTTTTGGCGACCGCTTCAGTGCTGTTGATAAAGCCTGCTTGCACCTCGCCGTTGATGACGTATGCGACCACCTGCGGCACGCCCGCGACGGCTAAAATTTTATCTTTTACCGGCTCCATCTTGGCGTTTTGTAAAAACTCGTTCGTCCTGATACCGTAAATCGCCTTTTTAGGATCTGGCATCGCGATCTTATCAAATTTTGCGATCTCGGAGACATCGTTTATTTTAATATTTTTCGGCGTTACTAAAACTAGCGTGCCGCGCCCGATGCGTTCAAATTTAGTGATATTTAGATCGCTTTTTTTCAAAAACGTCTCGTCGCCCACGATGAATGAAATTTTATTCTCGCGCGATTGAATGACGAGCTGGCCGAGGTTGGCAAACGATCCCGCCACGTCCATGCCCTCTTTTTTCAAATTTTCGATCACGGCCGAGACGGGCTTTTTGTATCCGCCGCCGGCCGCGATTATCAGCTGATCCGCGCAGAACGAAACGCTTGCCGCAAGCGCTAAAATAAAAGCAATTTTTTTCATGAAAATCCTTTTTTTGAAATTTTAAGAATTCTACAAAATATACTCTTATTTATTAATAAATCGCGTTTTTATGCCTTTTTTTAGACTTTCTCGTCTTAAAATTTAAAATTTAATATTTATATAAATTCTATCTTTCCGCTAAGATCGCACACGCCCTGATTCCAAACCGCGGAGCTTACGAGCACGTCCGCGCCGGTAGCTGCAAACTCTGCGCAGTTATTTTTATTTATACCGCCAGCGGCGCAAATTTTAATCTGCGGCGCCGTCTCATCTCGCCTCAAAACGCAAGCTCTAAGCTCGCTAAGGCTCATCTTATCGCACATTATCGCATCGGGTGCGTAGCCTAAAAGCTCGCTAAATTCGCGTTCGCTCGCCACTTCGATCATGATCTTTCGCTCGGGCGCGCGCTCTTTAAATTTAGCGATCTGCGCGCAAAACTCGCTAAAGCTCGCAAACGCGCGAATGTGATTTGAAAAAAACAGGACGCTGTCGTGCAGCCCCAGGCGGTGCATGCTCCCGCCGCCCGCGATCAGCGCATTTACGCAAAGCTCCTTCGCAAAAGGAAAGCTCTTGCGCGTCGCACCCAGCACGCAGCGCGGATTTGCCTCTCGCATCAGTGCAACCATCTCGTGCGCGTAAGTAGAAATTTTGCAGGAGTACTCAAACACGATCTGAACGATCTTCCAAGCCTTATGGAGGTTCTCGAAGCTTCCTCGCGCGCTAAAAATTTCATCCCCTGCGCAAAATGCGCTTCCCTCGCGCGCTAGCCGCTGCGTCTCGCAGCCTAGGCGCGCCGCTACCTCGCGCGCGATCTGCCCGCCGCTAAAGATCAGATCCTGCCTCGTTACGATCGAAAGCCGCGCGGGCGCGTTTAGATCCACGAAATCTTGCAAAAGCTCGGTCGTAAGGTCCAAAAACGCGCCGTCGCTAGCGATAAGATCGTCAATTTTACTCTGAGAAATAAACATCTCTAGCCTACGAAGTGAATTTTAGCGGGCTCAAAGCGCGAGTGTGCCTTTGTGACGCGAGACGGAAAGCCCAAAGGCATAATGCAAAACGCCTCTAAATGCCCAGGCAGATCCAAAATTTCTCTTACGCGCTCCATCGCGTAAATATCGGGTGCTACGCCCAGCCACGTGGTGCCAAGCCCCAAATGGTGCGCCGCCAGCCAAAGATTTTCTGCCGCACAAGCGCAGTCGTAGCGAGCGTAGGGCTGGAATTTTAAGCCGCTTTTGCGCGTGCAAACTACGATCGCAAGCGGCGCGTCCTTCGTGCAGCCGCCGTAGGTGCCTACGCTGCTAAGTAGTGCAAGCGCGGTGCGGTCGCGCACTACGTAAAACTCCCATGAGCGTTGGTTGCCCGCGCTAGGGGCTTGCATCGCGGCTTTTAGCACGAGCTCGATCTGATCGTCGCTCGGCATTTTCTCGGTAAAGTTTCGCACGCTCGTGCGTGTAAAAATTTCATTCATCGCTGCTCCTTTAAATTAAATTTCTAAATTCCACTTTTTGCGAGCGGTAAAAAATGGAATTTAGAAGTAAGCTTGCCGCTGCGTTTGCTTGAGCCTTGCTTACACTTTGCGCTATTTAAGCGCTACGCGGCGGCCGATGCGCGCTGATTTGGTTTATTTGCCCGGGTGCGCCTCTTTTTGCATCGGAAAGCGTGAAGTCGCGATAAAATTTTACCACACTGCTATAAAAATCCGCCGCAAAGAACATTTGCGTAAACTTGGCTTGCTTAAATTTCGCTCACGAGCAAGCTCGCGACCCGCCCATTTAAATTTTAATCCTAGACCGCTATTTGGCGCCCGCTAAAACGGCGCACCGCATACTATAGATATGCGCGCGTAGCTTGTGTGATCTTTAAATTTTATCTCTAGCCGAGCCTGCGCCGATCTTTACGGATAAAATTTTATTCTTCACGGAGAACGAAATTTCGCCTGCGCGCCGAGCAAATTTTATCTTCGTCGCTAGGTAAAATTTCACTTTCGCCGCTTTGAATTTTAACCGCATGCGCGCTGCAAATTACCCGCCGCGCCATACCTCACGCAAAGCGCGCTCGGATCACAAGCTCAAAATATCTAAAATTTAACCGCAAAACACGATCAGGCGGAGCCGCACGCCGAAACGCTATAAAATTTTAAGCACTAAGCCTGCTCGCCTATCAATCTGCGCACGACGTAGCTTGCGATGAAAAGCCCGAAGCTAGCGGTCACGCCCATGAAGCTGCCCATCGATTTGACGCGCGGCGGCTCGCTTGAGCAGATGACGTCAAAATCACTCGCAAAGCCGCGCTTTCGCAGCTCATATCTGATCTTGCGCGCGAGCGGATCGCCTTGCGTCCGCCAGATTGAGCGGATTTCGATTTTAGCGGGATCAAGCCTCTTTGCGCCGCCCATCGAGCTTATGAAGCCCGCGCCCGCCTCGCTACAGCGCAGCGCAAGAGCGATCTTAGCATTCACGTCGTCGATCGCATCGATTACGAAATCAAATTGCGCCAGATCAAATTCCGACAAAAATTCCTCGCCGATCCTAGCGACGATCGGCGTTACGCCTTTAAATTTGCGCGCGAAAACCTCGCATTTTAGCTCGCCTACGTGCTCGCTTCCAAGCTGGCGGTTTTGATTGGTGATCTCGAAGCGATCGCAATCGATCACGCTTAGATTTACCGCGCCGCTGCGGTATAGTGCCTCTATCGCCGCTCCGCCCACGCCGCCGCAGCCGCAAATTAAAATTTTAGCGCTTTGTAGCCTTGAAAAATCCTCGCTGAAAAGCAGGCGCGAGCGCGAAAAGCGGTCTATTACGACATCACTCATCGTTTCTAATCCACCTTTCTAGCGCGCTCATCTGCTCGTGCGCGGTCAAATTTAACTTAATCGGGCTTAGCGTTGCCCGCCCCTCAAAAAGTGCCGAAATGTCGCTGTTTTCGTTTTTGCTCGCATCAAAACTGAGCGTAGATTTGCCGAGCCAATAATACTCCATCCCGCGCGGATCGCGATTTAGCTGCGCGTCGGTGTCGTAGAGCTTCTCGCCGCATGGCGCAACCGTTAGTCCCTTGAAATCTTGCTTTGAAACGGCAGGGACGTTTAAATTTAAAAACTGCTTCGGCGGCAGTGGAAAGCCGTTTTTGAAAATTTTTCCCACCAAATCAACCGCAAGCTCGCACGCGAGATCAAATCCGTATCGCTGCAGCGAGTCCGCGACGTAAAACTGGCTCACCGCAAGCGCGGGAATGCCTTGCAAAACCCCCTCCATCGCGCCTCCGCAAGTGCCAGAATAGGTCACGTCCTCCGCGACGTTGGCGCCGTGATTTATGCCACTTATCACAAGATCGGGCTTGCGGTTATACAGCGCGCGGAGCGCCAAATACACGCAGTCTGCAGGCGTAGCGTCGTCGAGTTTGAAAAATCCGTCGTCGAGCTTTACAAATCTAAGCGGGCGCGTGAGCGTGAGCGAGTGCGAGCATGCCGATTTTTCGGAGCTTGGCGCTACGATTGTGACGTTTGCGATCGATCTTAGCGCGCTCGCGAGCTCCAAAAGCCCGCGCGCTTCGAATCCATCGTCATTGGTGATTAAAATTTCTTTCATATTCTCTCTTTAGCTAAAATTTCATGACAGACCTATCGGGGCGGAATTCTATCTACAAAATTCTAGCGCTCAATTCTTTACTATGCAAAAATTGCTACTTAGCTTGCGCGGCGTAAAATTTCATCGTGCCAAATTTTTTCGCAAAAATTCCATCACGAACTTAGATCGCAAAATTCATAGAAAAATTCTGCCTTTATGCTACGAAATTTTATCTTTTTTCGCTACAAATTTTTATAGTCTGCTATGCAATTTCATCGCCTAAATTTCGCTTACAAAATTCCTTAAATTAAATTTTGCGACCGCACTCCGCAACTCGCCGCAAAATCTCGCCTTTTGAATTTTCGCGCTGATGTAAATCCGCGGCATAAAATTATTCGAGGTCTTCTACAACCCCGCTTTACGGCATATCTCCTCACTTACTTGCGAATCAAGTAGATGCGAGTTCGGATAATCGTAGAAAAATCGGTGCACTTCACGCACTCCGCTTCGCAATAAAGCTCGCGTACTAGGTGCATTGCAGTCATTTTCGGTAATATCCTTGGCTAGCAATTTGAGATATTTTTGCCGATCGGAGCTTTTCAGGCTCGCCCAGCCAGGGCTTAGCGAGTAGGCATAGATCAGATCGCTTCCTTGTGCGCTAATTTCTTCGAGGAAGGCAAACTGCGCGACCTTAACGTGGGGCTTGGCGCCGCCTACGTCTGCTGCAATCTCGCTAGCTGCGGCTTTAGCGACGAGTGCGGGCGAGCCTAGCTTACTAAGCGCCTCAAAACGCGCTGTTACTGCGGGATCCTCGGTAACTTGACGCTTTTGATATTTAGCCGCGCCGCAACCGCCTAGCAACATCACGAACGCGCCGCATAGCGCTAAAATTTTAAAATTTCTCATCTTAAATCCTTTGTCGGCTTAATTTTAGCACATTTTGCTATAATTAACAAAAATTCAAAAGGCCAAATTTGAAATATTTAATCTCTTGCCTAGAGCCCTCTGCGAACCTGCATTTCAAAGAGGTTCTAGCGCATCTTAAAAAGCTTGATCCTGCTTGCGAGATTTGCGGAATTTTCGACGAGAAGCTGGGCTCGCCGATATACAAAAGCAGCGAATTTTCTGCGATGGGTTTTATAGAAATTCTACCGCTAATTTTAAAAGCCAAGCGCGCGATAGCGCAGATGACGCGGCTTGCGGCGGAGTGCGATCGCGTGCTTTTGATCGACTCGCCCGCGTTTAATCTGCCGCTTGCTCGCGCGATCAAAGAAAGCGGCGCGCGCGCGGAAATTTCATATTATATTCTGCCGCAGGTTTGGGCGTGGAAGCCGCGCAGAGCGGAGAAGCTAAAGGCGTTTTGCGACAATCTACTCTCCATCTGGCCTTTTGAGGCAAAATTTTTCTGCGCGGATGGCGAGGGAGATAAAGGCGCTGTGCCGCAAGAAGCGGAGAGCAAAGACTCTGCGCTACAAGAAACAAAAGATAAAGATGCTGCGCCGAAAGAGGATGCCGCGCGCCCAAGCGCCAAAACGGCGAAATACTCTTTCGTGGGGCATCCGCTGCTTGACGAGATAAAATTCCAAAAAACAAGCTACGAAAAACAGGGCAAGATCGCCTTTATGCCAGGCTCGCGCAGGGCTGAAATTTCAAGGCTAATGCCGATTTTTAGAGCACTTGCGCCTAAATTTGAAAATAGCGAGCGAACCTTAATAATCCCGCCGCATTTGATGGATCAAAGAGATGAAATTTACGGGCCTCTGGACGACTTTAGCATCGCAAACGATACTCCTGCCACGCTTAAAGATTGCGATTTTGCCTTCATCTGCTCGGGTACGGCGACGCTTGAGGCGGCGCTCATCGGCACTCCGTTCGTGCTGTGCTACAAGGCTCGCGCGTTTGACGTTTGGCTCGCGCGAAAGCTCGTAAAGCTAAAGCACGTGGGGCTTGCGAATATTATTTTTGATTTTTTGGGCGAGGAGCCGCTACATGAGGAGCTTTTGCAATCCGAGGTAAGCGCGCAAAACCTACTCGCCGCATACGAGCGCCGCGACGCCGCTAAATTTAAACTTGCGAGCGAAAAGCTGCGAGATTATCTAAAATTCGGCTCCAGCGAAAACGTGGCAAAAATTTTAACGCAGCCTGCGAGCTAAAATTTTAAGGCTAAAGCTTATATAATTTGATAAAAAGAAAGGAAGATTATGACGACCGAACCAATGACGCTTTACGGATATGAAAAGATCACCTCCGAGCTCAAAGAGCTTCAGAGCGTGAAGCTGCCTCACATCGTGCAGCAGATCGACATCGCGCGCGGGCACGGCGATCTGAAAGAAAACGCCGAGTACCACGCGGCGCGCGAGGAGCAGGCGTTTCTGCTCTCGCGTATCGCCGAGCTTAGCGACATCATTTCTCGTTCAAAGATAATCGATCCCTCGACATACGAGCACGACCGCGTAAAATTCGGATCTACCGTTACCTTTATGGACGTAGAGACCGAGCGGGAGGAGGTTTACACGATCGTAGGGCTTAGCGAAGCGGATATCTCGCGCAAGCTCATCAATATCAATACGCCGCTCGCGCGCCAGCTTTTGGGCAAAGCAGAGGGCGATGAGGTGGTGCTTCAGCTGCCATCAGGCACGCGCGATGTGGAAATTTTAAGCGTCGAATACAAGCCGATAAAATTTGAGAATTAGCGTGAAAAAAGTAGGCATCATAGGCGTTAGCGGCTATACGGGACTTGAGCTGATTAAGGCTCTACTTTCCCACCCGAGCTTTGAAATTTCATATTTGGGAGCTTCGGCGCAGGGTGAAATAAGCGAAATTTTTCCGCAGCTGCGCGGCGTGTTTGAGATGAGCGTAGAAGCCGCGGATGCTCGCGTTGCAGCGCAAAGATGCAATCTTATTTTCTTGGCGTTGCCGCATGAAAAAGCGATGGAATTTGCCCGCGAAATTTTAAAATTTAAAAGCGTCAAGGTAGTCGATCTATCGGCTGATTACCGCCTAAGTCGCGAGCTTTACGAGAAAAATTACACCACGCATTTAGACCCTCGTAATTTAGCCCACGCCGTTTACGGACTGCCCGAGCTAAATCGTGAAAAGATCCGCACGGCGCGGCTTACGGCAAATCCGGGTTGCTATCCTACCTGCTCTATTTTGGCGCTCGCGCCGTTCGTGCGGCTACTAGATCCTAGTATCGGCGTATTTATCGATGCAAAAAGCGGAGTAAGCGGCGCAGGCAAGGCCCTTAAAGCAAGTAGCCATTTCGTAAGCGCGAACGAAAACGCGGGCGCCTATTCGCCGATCTCGCATCGCCACGCAGACGAAATCAAAGAGCAGCTGCAAATTTTAAGAGGCGGCGAATTTAGCACGCTTTTCGTGCCGAATTTGCTGCCGATTACGCGCGGAATGCTAGTTAGCGCGTTCGGCGTGCTGCAAAAGAGCGTGGATGCAGAGGCGGTGTTGCGGGAGTTTTACGCAAACGAGCCTTTCGTGCGCGTCCGAAGTGAACCCGTGAGCATAAAAAACGTCGTAGGAACGCATTTTTGCGATATTTTTGTAAAAACTGCGGGCGATAAAATTTGGATCAACTCGGCGATCGATAATCTTTTGCGCGGAGCATCGTCGCAGGCGGTCGCAAACGCAAATTTAATGTGCGGATTCGCCGAAGCTACGGCGCTACCGCGCATAGCGCACGGGATTTAAGCGATGAGCTTTTCGCAAAAGCCGCCACGTGCCGGAGCCTAGATGCAAAATGATCAAATTCAGGCGATAAAATCCGGCGCGATCTTTATCAGCGATGCGCATGCGGGCGCAAGCAGGCCGCAATTTTTAAAATTTTTGCGCGCGCTGCGTTCTGCGCAAAGCCTGCCGCCTCAAATTTTTATGATGGGCGATATGTTTGATTTTTTGGCAAACACGACCTACGTGCAGCGCTTCTACGAAGAGGAGATCGCGCTAATAAACGAACTATCGCGAAAATGCGAAATTTTTTACTTCGAGGGCAACCACGATTTTAATCTGCGCGAAATTTTCCCCCGCGCAAAAGTTTATCCAAACGCCGCGCAGCCCGCTAAATTTATCTGCGAGAGCGGCGAAGCGGTGCAGATCGCGCACGGCGATCTGTTTTTGCCGCGCCTGACGCAATTCGCGCTGCTTTCGCTACGAAACAGAGCTTTTCTGAAATTTATGGATCTGCTCGATCGCGCTTTAAAATTTAAAATTTCAAAGATGATCTTAAAATCGCAGGAGGGGAAAAATCTATACAAAAAAATGCCAAATTTTAAGGATATAATCGCGCCGAAGATCGATTTTTACGCGGCAAATTTAATCATCGAAGGGCACTATCATCAAGATGAAATTTTATATTTCGGCGAGAAAAAATATATAAATTTGTGCTCGTTCGGGGCTGGGAGCAAAATTTACGAGGTCGCAAAAAGCGAAAAATTTATGCTAATTCCAAAAAACTTAAACTTAAATTAGCTATAATTCCTAAATTTTTGCGAGGATATTTATGATAAAGCTTTGTGTTTTCGACTTTGATTCTACGCTGATGGACGGCGAGACGATAGGTTTTTTCGCCGCTAAAATGGGCACACAGCGACAAGTTAGCGAAATCACGAAGCGAGCGATGGCGGGCGAGCTTGATTTTTTCGAGAGCCTTAGCGAGCGCGTGGCGCTGATAAAAGGGATGAAGCTTAGCGATGCTAAAGCTATCGCGGAAAGCCTGCCTTTTGTTTGCGGTGCTAGCGAGATCATCGCGTATCTGAAAAATAAAGGCATAAAGGTGATCGTCTTTAGCGGCGGATTTCATCTCGCTACCGACGCCGCGCAGAAAAAACTAGGCTTTGACGCGAGCTTTGCGAACTATCTGCATGAAAAGGACGGAATTTTAACCGGGCTTTTCGGCGGCGAGATGATGTTTGGCTACTCAAAAGGCGCGCTGCTTGCGCAGCTTAAATCGTTGATGGGTTTAAGTGCAAGCGAAGTGATGTGCGTGGGAGACGGCGCGAACGACGTTTCTATGTTTCGCGAGGCGGGATTTAAAATCGCCTTTTGCGCGAATGAAATTTTAAAAGAGCATGCGAGCGTCTGCATTGAAAAAAAGGATTTGAAGGAGATTATGAAATATGTATGATAAAGCCCTAAATTTCAGCCTTTGGTGCGACTTTTTGGAGCGCGATTTTATCGATAAAGATTTCGACGAGCTGATCAAAAAAGGCATAATCAACGGCGCGACTTCCAATCCCGCGATCTTTAAAAACGCGATCCTAAGCTCCCCGGCATACGATGCGGCTAAAGAGGAATTTAGAAAAAAAGAGCCTAAAAAGCTGTATGAAATTTTAGCCACCGCGGACATAAGAAGCGCGGCGGAGAGCCTGCTTAAAAATTTTATTAACGGCGATGACGGCTTTGTGAGTATCGAGGTTGACCCATGTTTTGCAGACGACGCCGAGGCGATGTACCGCGAGGGCAAGCACCTATATAGCACGATCGGCATGCCAAACGTAATGATAAAAATCCCCGCGACCAAGGCAGGCTACGAGGCGATGCGCGATCTACTAAAAAAGGGGATCAGCGTAAACGCGACCTTAGTTTTTTCGCCTGAGCAGACCGTAAAATGTATCGAGGCGATAAAAGAGGGAATTGCGGGCTTTCGCCGCTACTTCCCGAAAGCAAATTTACCAAAAACCGTAATTAGCATCTTCGTTAGCCGCTTCGATAGGTTACTGGATGAAAAAATGGCCGCGGCGGGCCTTCCTACCGGCAAAATCGGCACGATGAACGCTTCAAAATGCTACAATATCATCGCTAAAGAAAATTTAAACTACGTAAAGCCGCTGTTTGCGAGTACGGGCGTAAAAGGAGACGATCTGCCGAAGGATTACTACGTAAGCGAGCTAATGTATCCGGGCTGCGTAAACACCGCGCCGCTTGAGACGATAGAGGCTTTCGTAAGCGGCGATCAAAAACCCAAAACGCCGCCTAGCGACGCGCAGATAGAGGAATTTTTCGCTCGCGTAGCGGAGGCAAAGATCGATATGAAAAAGGCGTATAAAAAGCTGTTAGATGACGGACTGGCGGCCTTTGAAGAGGCATTCAAAGAGATAATAAAAACACTTAAAAAGGAGAAATGATGGCGGGTTCTATAGATTATTCGCAGTATCAAGTTGACGCTTCCACGCTGGATTTTAAGCAGCGAGATAGGCTGAATAAATATCTGGAATTTTTGATCCAAAACGGCGGTAGCGACCTTCACATTAAATCAGGCGCGGTTATCAGAGGTCGTATCCACGGCGAGCTAGTAAAATTTAGTAAAACGCCATTTTTGAAAGAAGATGCGATGACGCTAGCTAAGGAGCTTCTCATCACGCGCTTTCCTGAGCTTATCGAGAAAAAGAGCGTGGATTTTACCTACAAGCTAAACGAAGATTATCGCTTCCGCGTTAATATTTTCTTTCAGATCGACGGTATCAGCGCGGTTTTCCGAACGATCCCGGTTAAAATTCCAGAGATCGACGATTTAGGTCTGCCGCCTTCGATCAAAGATATTTGCGATACGGCTATGCGCGGCGTCGTGCTGCTTACTGGACCTACCGGAAGCGGAAAGACGACAACGATTGCAAGCATGATCAATCGCATAAATAGACAAA
Source organism: uncultured Campylobacter sp. (assembly GCA_963522285.1). Lineage (GTDB taxonomy): Bacteria > Campylobacterota > Campylobacteria > Campylobacterales > Campylobacteraceae > Campylobacter_B. The sequence continues at coordinate 28,471 of CAUQWV010000004.1, read as the reverse complement.
GAACCAGTCACGTCGTTACGATCGAAGACCCCGTGGAATTCGTATTTAAAGACGATAAATGCATCATCAATCAGCGCGCTATCGGCGAGGACTGTAACAACTTCGCCGATTCGCTTCGCGCAGCGCTGCGAGAGGATCCGGACGTTATATTCGTGGGCGAGATGCGCGATTTAGAGACGATCGAGACTGCGCTTCACGCCGCAGAAACGGGCCATTTAGTGTTTTCGACGGTGCACACCATCGATGCAAAAGAGACGGTAAACCGAATCATTGCGATGTTTGAGCAGGCTGAGCAGGAGCGTATCCGAATGACACTAGCATCCGTCCTAGAGGCGGTCATCTCTCAGCGTCTTGCCCGTACTATCGAGGGCAAGCGCGTAGCCGTCGTTGAAATTCTACGTAAAAACACCCGTATTAAGGATATGATACTTGATGCGCGTGACGATGAAATTCCTGACGCGATCGCCGATGGTCGCAACACCTACGGCATGCAGACCTTCGATCAGCACCTGCTCGATCTTTACAGAGACGGCGTCATCACCCGTGAGGAGGCGCTGGATAAGGCCTCTAAGCGAAACGACCTAGATCTACAGATCAAAAACGTGGATCTTGCCAAAAAAAGGGATTTGGCGGCAGAATCCGGAGAGAGCGCCGAGGAGATGCTCGCCGGCGAAGTCGTACAGCTAAAAGAGATCCGCTAAGTCGTAAATTTTAAAATTCTAAATTTTTGCAATTTAAAATTTTAAAGAATTCTGCCTGCCGCTGGGTGGGCGGAATTTTATTCGACCGCTCTCGCATATGCGAGTATATCTTGGGCTTGCGGGATTTAGCGTAAATTTAATCGGCTAAATTCCGTGCGGCTTTACCTCTAAATTTCATAGTGGCGCTTAAATAGATTTAAAGCAACATTTAGCTATTATCACGCTTCATTTTTTCACAAAGGAAACCTAATGTTAGAAGGTATCGTTAGAGATAGTATCGGTAAAAGGGCTTCAAAATCCCTAAAACGAGATGGTTATCTAATCGCTAATATTTATGCGAAAGGATTTGAAAATATCAACGCAGCGTTTAAAGTAAACGACTTTATCAAAGCCATGCGTGCAAAAGAGAACCTTCCTTTCGAGGTTAGCGTGGGCGGTAAGACATATCGCGTCATAGTGCAAGAATACCAAAAGCACCCCGTCACAAACACCCTAACTCACGTAGATTTGCGAGTAGTTCAGGATGATGTGGTAAGCAAATATTTAGTGCCGGTTAAGGTAACTGGCGTCGCTAAAGGACTAAAAAACAAAGGTATCTTGGTGCAATCCAAGCGCCGTATCACCGTAAAATGCGCAGGCAAAGATCTACCAAACGATTTTACGCTCGATGTGAGTGATCTTGATGTAGGCGATTCGCTTTTGATCCGCGACATTCCGGTAAAAGAGGGCGTCAGCATCATCCTAGACGGCTCGGTAGCGGTAGTCGGAGTTACTTCGGCTAAATAATAGGGGCGCCTATGATACTGATCGCAGGACTTGGGAATCCTGCTCAGAAATACGCAGACACCAGACACAACGTCGGTTTTATGCTAATCGACGAAATTTTAAAGACGGGCGGCTTTAGCGAGCTTGGTTCGTCTAAATTCCAAGGCGAGCTTTTTAAAAAGGGCTCGCTTCTTCTTTTAAAACCTCAAACTTTTATGAACTTAAGCGGCAACTCCGTCAAGGCGGTGAATGATTTTTATAAGCCCGAGCGCATCATCATAGTGCACGACGATATAGATTTGGATCTGGGCGCCGTTAAATTTAAAAAAGGTGGCAGTAGCGGCGGGCACAATGGCATCAAGTCGATCGATGCGCTAATCGGTGCAGATTACGAGCGCGTGCGTATCGGCGTGGGTAAAAAACATCAAGGGCAGGATGCGGCAAATTTCGTGCTCGGAAATTTTAACGAAAGCGAGCGCGAGAAGCTGAGTGAAATTTTACCCTACGTCGCGCGCGCGGTAGAGGAGCTCATTTGCTCGGATATAGAGCAGATCGCGCAAAAATTTACGATTAAAAAGGCTAGGGTGTGAAGTTATACGTAAAATACGCGGCCCTTTCCTATCTGAAGTATTTTTTTATCCTTCTAATAGCCCTTGAGTGCTTTTACGTAGGCATCGATGTGCTTACCAATCTCAAAGATTTTCCTTCAAGCGCGAATACCGCTCTTTTGTATATCGCTCTAACCGCAGCGGTCGCGCTTAGCTACACGCTGCCGCTAAGTCTTATTTTTGCGCTTATTTTGATGGGCTTTAATATGATCCGTAGCAACGAGCTGGTGAGCTTTTATGCGCTTGGAGTTAGCAAAAATGCTCTGATAATCCCTCCATTTTTGATCGCACTTGCGATTACTGCAGGCTTTATAGCTTTAAATTCCACCCCGTTTGCATACGCGCTAAAATTTCAAAAGAATTTAACTGATTTATCGCCTACAGGGGGAGATATGTTTTTGAAATTTGAGGGTAAATATATCTATATCAAAGCTCTAAACGGCAAAAACGCAAATGATATAACGATCTTTGATATGGGTGATAACTCCGTTGCTTCACGCTCGCATGCAACCTCTGGCGAATACGCAGGCAAAATTTGGCATCTGCGCGATGTAAATACCACGACTTTACCAGCGCAGCTTAAGCTTGGAGGAAGTGGATTAAGAAGTGAGTTTAGCGCGCAGAGCGAGGCGCTTAAGGGCTTTGATCCAAGCTCAATTGCGAGTGTTTATGATACGAGTAGCGTATATTCGATCAGGGATGCTTTGCGTTCGATCCGCACCTTTTCGCATCAAGGCGTGAATATCTCCACCATAAAAGCAAGCCTTTATAATATGATATTTTTTCCGTTGTTTGCACCCTTGGCGGTATTGGTTCTGTATTATTATCTGCCCGTTACGGGGCGATTTTTTAATCTTGCGCTGCTAAGCTTTGGATTTTTTATCGCTACGCTATGCGCTTGGGGCGTGCTTTTCGTGTTAATTAGGTTTTCTCTCAATGGCGTCATCATCCCAGAACTTGGCATTATCGTGCCCATAACAGCGTTATTAGGCTTTGCAGCATTTTTAGTTTTTAAGCATCGTTAAGCCTTGATTTGTTAGAATGGCGCAAAATTTATCGGTGGAAATTCTATGGATTATTCAAGCTTAGCCCGCAAATACGGCACCCCTTTATACGTTTACGATTTTAACGAGATACAACAGAATTTCATAGCGCTCAAAGAGGCCTTCGCAGCGCGCAAGTCGCTCGTTTGCTTCGCGATTAAAGCCAATTCTAACCTTAGCGTTTTAAAGTTTTTGTCAGATCTGGGTAGCGGCTTTGACTGTGTCAGCATCGGCGAGCTACGCCGCGCTCTATATATCGGTGCAAAGAGCTATAAGATCATATTCTCTGGCGTCGGCAAGCAAGACAGCGAGCTTGAGTTTGCGCTTCAATTGGACATCTTGCTGATAAATTTAGAAAGCGAAGCCGAGATGCTACGCTTGGAGCAAATCGCGCAAAAGCTAAATAAACCCGCTCGCATCAGCATCCGCGTAAATCCAAACGTCGATGCTAAGACCCACCCCTACATCTCCACGGGGCTAAATGAGAATAAATTCGGCGTTAGCATCGAGACCGCGCGCAAGATGTATATCTACGCCAAAAAGAGCAAATTTTTAAATCCCGTCGGCATCCACTTTCACATCGGCAGCCAGCTTACGGACATCTCTCCGATCTGCGACGCCGCAAAGATCGTAAGCGATCTGCTGCGCGAGCTGCGAGCCCTTGAGATCGATATAAAATTTTTCGACGTGGGCGGCGGCATCGGCATCCGCTACGAGGATGAAAAACAGATCGTGCTCTACGACTACGCGCAAGGAATTTTAAAGAGCCTAAGCGGTCTAGACGTCACGATCGTGTGCGAGCCGGGGCGCTTCATCGCGGGGGCTGCGGGGGTATTTCTTACCCGCGTGCTTTATGAAAAACAAAACTGCGGCAAGCGCTTCGTCATCGTTGACGGCGCGATGAACGATCTCATACGCCCGAGCCTCTACGGCGCGCACCATAAAATCGAGCTTGTAAGCGAGCAGAATTCCGCCTGCGAAAGCTGCGCGAGCCAAAGCGACACCGAGAATTCTACGGCGCAGAATTCCGCGCATAGCAAAGCTTTCGGCATCGAGGCTAAGTCCGCTTCAGAGGATTTCGCACCGCAGAATTCCACGCCGCAAGACGGCGCTTCATGCAGCTTACAAGGGGATTTCGCACCACAGAATTCCTCTAATCTAAGCTCCGCCGCGGATAATTCTGTACAGCAAAGCTCTGCAGAGAGCTTAAGCCTCTGCGACGTCGTGGGGCCGATCTGCGAAAGCGGTGACTTTCTAGCCAAAGGGGTGAGCTTGCCTAGCCTGCAAAGCGGCGATCTGCTCGCAGTGCAAAGTGCCGGCGCCTACGGCTTTTCGATGTCGAGCAACTACAACACCCGCTGCCGCGCCGCAGAAGTCGCGGTTTACGACGGGCAGGACCGTCTGATTAGAAAGCGCGAGAGCTTTGATGAGCTAATCGCGCTCGAAAAGGATTTCGTATGATCTGCGCGGCGAGCCGCTTAAAACACGGCGCGATCTTAAATTTCAAATCCGAGCGCGCAGCGGCTTTAAAATTTAACGCCATAGCGAGCGCGGCCTTAAATTTTAAACGCACTGCCGCCTTAAATTCCGAGCCAGAATGTACGGCCGCTTTAAATTTCAAATTCAAGCAAAATGCGCCTGTAAATTTTACGGCAAAACAAAGCCCCATTTTAAATTTTAATCGCGTCTCTTTAAATTTCAGACCCCGCTGCGACGAATTTTATCGCGCCTTCTTAGCGCGCGGAAGTTGCGGCGCGGCAATCTTAAGCGATGAAATTTTAGGCTCGCGCGGTAAGAATTTCAAAGCGTGCGGCAAAAGAGGCGGCATGAAATTTCTAAAACCGAAATTTAGGGGCGAGCAAAAGGAGGGTTGTGATGCAAAATATCGATGATCTGCGCGTTTGTATCGATAGGCTAGATGATGAAATTTTGCGCCTTATCGACGAGCGCATGGGGTTTGTCAAAAAGATCGGCGAGCTGAAGCAGACCGCGGGCAGTGCGATCTACCGCCCGGAGCGCGAGCGCTCGATCATCAGCAGGCTGGACGGCGGAAAGGCGCAAAATTTAAGCAAAGAGGCGATCGAGGCGATATTTTTTGAAATTTTCTCGGTTTCACGAAATTTAGAAAAGCCGCAGATAGTCGCGTTTTTAGGGCCTTTCGGCACCTATTCGCACCAAGCCGCCAAGAGCCGCTTCGGCGCGGTAAGCTCCTATCTGCCGCTCTCGAACATCGAGGCGGTCTTTAAGGAGCTTGATAGCGGCGAGGCCAAATACGGCGTCGTGCCGATCGAAAACAACACCGAAGGCGCGGTGGGAGCGACGCTTGATTGCTTGCGAAAATACGAGGGCGTCAAGATCGTCGCCGAAATTTATATGGATATCCACCACTGCTTTGCGAGCCACTGCGACGACGTAAGCACGGTGGATCAGATATTCTCGCATCCGCAAGGATACAATCAGTGCCTTAAATTTTTAGACGATCACGGCCTTAGCGGCGTTAAATTTACCGCGACCAAATCGACCGCGCTTGCGGCGCAGATGGCAGCCGCCACGCCGCACTCCGCCGCGATCTGTTCTAAGATCGCCGCCGATCTTTACGGCGTGCCGATGATGTTTCAAAAGATCGAGGACAACTCCGCCAACCGCACGCGCTTTTTCGTGCTGAGCGACTTTAAAAACCAAAAGAGCGACCGCAACAAAACGAGCATCCTAGCCAAAACCGACGACCGCCCGGGCGGGCTCGTGGACTTTTTGCAGATGTTTCGCAACGAGGGGATAAATTTAACCAAGCTCGAAAGCCGTCCTGTCAAGCTTAGGGATTTTAAATGCGTCTTTTATGTCGATTTTGAGGGACATATCGACGACGAGCGCGTGGCGCGCGTGCTGCAAAACGCGCAGAAAAACGGCCACGAAATTACCTGGCTGGGAAGCTATATAAACGGAGGGGAGTGATGAAATTTAATGAATTTGTAGAAAATCTAAGCAATTACGAAGCGGGCAAGCCGATCGAGCTTGTGGTGCGGGAGTTTGGTATCCGCAAGCAGGACGTGCTAAAGCTTGCCAGCAACGAAAATCCCTTCGGCACGAGCGAGGTGGTGCAGGAGGCAATCGTGCAAAACGCCGCCTGTGCGCATCTTTATCCCGATGATTCGATGTATGAGCTAAAGGGCGCGCTCGCCTCGAAATTCGGCGTAGAGCCGCAAAATATCATCATCGGCGCGGGCAGCGATCAGATCATCGAGTTTGCGCTGCACGCCAAGCTCAATTCGCGCCACGCCATACTGCAAGCGGGCGTCACTTTCGCGATGTATGGCATCTACGCAAGCCACTGCGAGGCTAAAGTTTACAAAACGAGCGCGCAGGAGCACGATCTAGCTGAGCTTTTAAAAATTTATAACGCGCATAGGGATGAAATTTCGGTCATCTTTTTGTGCGTGCCGAACAATCCGCTGGGCGAGTGCTTGGATGCGGAGGCAGTGTATAAATTTATCAAATGCGTGGATGAGAATACGCTCGTGGTGATCGATGCCGCATACAACGAATTTGCCGCGTTTAAAGATGAGCGCAAGAGGCTCGATCCTAAGCTTTTAATTGGGAATTTCAAAAACGTGCTCTATCTAGGCACCTTCTCAAAGGTCTACGGCCTGGGCGGCATGCGCGTAGGCTACGGCATCGCGCCGCGGCAAATCATAAACGCGCTTTATAAGCTGCGACCGCCCTTTAACATCACGACGCTTAGCCTCGCAGCGGCGATTGCGGCGCTAAAAGACGAGGCTTTCGTGCAAAAGAGCCTGCAAAACAACGCCGCGCAGATGAGCCGCTTCGAGGATTTTGCGCGCGAGCAAAGCTTAGAATTTATCCCTAGCTACGCAAATTTCATCACGTTCAAACTTAGCTCGCCGCTAGATAGTAGCGAGCTTTGCGAGAGACTTCTGCGCCGCGGCATCATCATTAGAAATTTAAAAAGTTACGGGCTAAACGCTGTGCGCATCACGATCGGCACGCCTGAACAAAACGATCGCGTCTTGGGCGCTTTGGGAGAGATTTTGAGTGGATATTAAAAATAAAAGCCTAGAGGAGCTACGGGAGCTTTGCACGCAGATTAGAGCGCGCATCATCGAGGTCGTGAGCAAAAACGGCGGCCATCTAAGCTCAAACATGGGCGCGGTCGAGCTCATCGTGGCGATGCACTACGTATTCGACGCCGCGAGCGATCCGTTTATCTTCGACGTAAGCCATCAAAGCTACGCACACAAGCTTCTGACGGACCGCTGGGAGGAGTTCGGCTCGCTTAGGCAGTTCGGCGGCATTAGCGGCTACACGAAGCCTAGCGAGAGTAAATTTGACTACTTCGTGGCGGGGCACGCCTCGACGTCGATCTCTTTAGCCGTAGGCGCGGCAAAAGCGATAAACCTAAAGCGCGAAAATCGCGTGCCGGTGGTGCTCATCGGCGACGGATCTATGAGCGGTGGCATGACTTATGAGGCGATGAACGAGCTCGGCGATCTGCGCCTGCCCTGCATCATCATCCTAAACGACAACAAAATGAGCATCAGCAAGCCTATCGGCGCCTTTAGCAAATACCTAAGTCAAGCAATGGCGGGCGAAACCTATCAAAAATTTAAATCCCACGTAAGAGAGCTGCTCTCCCACGCTCCGCAAAGCGCGACGTATATGGCAAAGCGCTTTGAAAATTCCTTAAAACTCATCATCCCTGGGATGTATTTTGAGGAGCTAGGGCTTGATTACATCGGTCCCGTGGACGGGCATAATCTAGAAGATCTAATATCGGCGCTAAAGACGGCAAAAAGCGCGCGCAAGCCGGTCGTCGTGCACGCTCAGACGATCAAAGGCAAGGGCTACGACAAAGCCGAGGGCTATTTGGAGAGCTGGCACGGCGTAGGGCCTTTCGACATTCAAAGCGGAGAATTTAAGAAAAAATCCGCCGCCAAAAGCGCCACGCAAATTTACGCCGAGGCGCTTTTAAGCTTAGCCGCTAAGCATGAAAACGTCGTGGGCGTGACCGCCGCGATGCCGAGCGGCACCGGCATGGATAAGCTGATCGAGAAATTTCCGCACCGCTTCTGGGACGTCGCGATCGCCGAACCTCACGCGCTAAGCTCTATGGCTGCGATGGCGCGCGAAGGCTTTAAGCCGTATGTTACGATATATTCGACCTTCATGCAGCGCGCGTTCGATCAGATCGTTCACGATGCGGCGATTATGAATCTAAGCTTAGTCCTTGCAATGGATCGCGCGGGCATCGTGGGCGAGGACGGCGAGACGCATGAGGGGGTCTTTGACGTGAGCTTCTTAAACGCGATCCCAAACGTCAGTATGTGCGCGCCGCGGGATGAGACGAGCTTTAAACGGATCATCGAGTACTCCTACGCGCACGAGGGGGTTTTAGCGATCCGCTATCCGCGCGGAAGCTTTATCTTGGGCTGCGACGAGACCGGTGCATCTGCGGTAGAGCTTGCAAAATCGGTGTTTCTAAAGCGCAGCGATAGCGCGCGAGTAGCGCTCATCGGCTATGGAAACGGCGCGGGCAGAGCGTATAAAACGGCTGAAGCATTAGAAGGACGGATCGAGGTGGACGTCGTGGATCTAGTCTTTGCAAAGCCTTTAGACGCCGAGTTTTTACGAAACTTGGCTCGCAAAGATAAAATTTGGTACGTCTTTAGCGATAATGCCAAAAAGGGCGGCGTCGGTGAAATTTTAAGTGCATTTTTGCAAGAAAATGAAATTTCGGATGTAAAGATCGTGAGCTTCGAGTTTGGCGATATCTTTTTACCGCACGGCAAGACCGCTGACGTGGAGCGTAGCTTGGGCTTGGATATCCAAACTCTAACCGAGCGAATATTAAGTGATAAAAAGTATTAGTTAATATCAACTTTGTTTAAAGTAAAATTTGATAATATCACTTTAAAATTTTTTGAAGGACAAAAATGAGCCATGTAGAACTACTCAAAACTTGCGGTTTGAAAGCAACTCCTCAAAGATTGTGTATCCTAAAGGTGCTGGATCGCCACGAACATCCGAGTATAGATGACCTGTATGAGGGGATCAAAGAGGACTATCCATCCATTTCACTGGCGACGGTTTATAAAAATTTAAACACCCTACTCGACGAAGGGGTTGTAGTCGAGGTCAATGCGCCGAATAAAAAGAGTCGCTACGACATCTATCAGATGCCGCATATCCACGTCGTTTGCGAAAAATGCGGCAACGTCACGGATCTTTTCATGGACGATGCCTTTAATAAGGACGTTTTGAAAAACATCGAGCGCAAAGCGGGCAATTTCATCCGCAAGCTAAATATCACGGCTACGGTCGAAGACTGCGAAAAGTGTAGATAGTTTAAAGAATTTTCTGCTATTATTACCCACTTTATTTTTGGAGCGGGTATGCAAACTAAGCGTAAATTTTTATTGAGCGACGATTCGATTCTGCGGACGCTAGAGCGTGCGGGGCTGAAATGTCGCAAGGTAAAGATCGCTTGGTTTTATACTTCGTTCTATCCCGAAATTTACTACATCCGCCAAAACGACGAGTGCTCTTTGCACCACAGAAAAGAGGATCTCGACAGACAAACTCTAAATTTTAAAATTTCAAAAGATGATTTCAAAGAGGCTTTAAAAAGCAGGATCGCTCGCGTCGTGCAAAAGAACCGCTACGGCTTTGCTAACGATGAGGCGGAGTTTTGGCTAGAGCTTTACGGCGGCGAGCTAAGCACGCTCGTGATTTTACGAGCGAAATTTCAAAGCGAGGCGGCAAGCGCAAATTTTGATTTTGTAAAAACCTTCGGTAGCGGCGATTTTTGCGAGATCACCGACGATTACCGCTACAAAAGCCGCTATCTGGCGCGCTACGGCATCCCGCCGCGCTCGCTTGATTTCGCGCACGCACGCAACGTTTTTAAAAAATTTAGCCGAGTTAAATTTCTCGCACCGCCCTATGCAGACAGCGTTAAGCTTGCGCGTTTGGCGCTTGAGCTGGCATGGACGAGGGCGTGCGGCGCAAAAAGCGAGTATCAAAAAAGCCTAGCCCCCGAAGCGCTTCACGAGCTGCGCGTGCAGATCCGCAAATTTAGAGTCGTTTTGAAGCTGTCCGCGCCGCTTTTCGAAGCTGAAAAAAAAGATGAAATTTTAAAACTGCTCGCAGAATTTATGAGCCGCACCAATCAGCTGCGAGACCTTCACGTTTTTGCGGAGTTTTTAAGGACCGACGACGCGCCTGCGAACTTTTTGCAGCAGCTAAATCTTATCGCAAAGCGCTCGGAGGATAAAATTTTAGAATTTCTCTCTAGCGCGGAATTTACAGATTTAAGCGGCGCTATTAACGGCTTTTTAAATGGCGCGGACGGCATCTACGCGCGCAGCGAATATGAAAAAATTTCAAAAAAGTTCGCCTCCGCTCGCCTTTGCAAGTTGATTAAAAGCTTGCGCGCGGAGCTAAAAAATTTAAAGCAAGGCTCATCGCTGCAGGCATTTCACGACGCGCGCATAGGGCTAAAGAGGCTGAGATACGCGCTTGAAATTTTTACAAGAAGCTTTGATGAAGGCTGTGTCAGAGATCTGTTTAAGCGCACCAAGGCTGCCTGCGAGGATTTCGGCGCGGCGCAAGATATCAGCGTGTGGCAAAATTTTATCGCGATCTATCAAAAAGCAAGCGATAAAAGCAGCGTCGCGTTTGCGTATCTGCTGGCTCTGGACGCCCGCTTAAATGATCGCCGCGCTGAGCTGGAGGAAAAAATTTTAAATGAAAAAGAGCCTCTTTTGCGCGCGCTGAAAAGATCGCTGCGCAAAATCAAAGCATACGAATAAGGAAAGCCCGTGCAAAAACAGGAAAAAATCATAAAGATGTTCGATGAGATCGCGCCTACCTACGATCTGGCAAACCGCGCCATCAGCTTCGGCGTGGACGTTTCGTGGCGCAAAAAAGCGGTCGAGTTGACGCTTGAAAAGCTTAAGGGAAAGCTCGTGAGTATCGCCGACGTCGCGTGCGGCACGGGCGATATGATAAGCTCGTGGCGCGAAGGCGCGGCGCAACACGGCGTGCAGATCGAGCGGATCGTGGGGATCGATCCTAGCGAAGGAATGCTCGAAATAGCGAGGCAAAAATTCCCTAGCTGTGAGTTTATCAAAGCAACCGCGGGCGCCACGACGCTAGATGATGCGAGCGTGGATATTTTGAGCATCAGCTACGGCATAAGAAACGTCGTGGAGCTGGACGCGGCGCTTGCGGAGTTTAATCGGATCATCAAACCTGGTGGCTCGCTCGTAGTTTTGGAATTTACCAAAGCCGCAAGCGGCGGGCTCGCGTTTAAAATCAGAGATTTTTACGTGAGCAAAATTTTGCCTAAAATCGGCGCCTTCATCTCGAAAAACAAAGAAGCATACGAGTATCTGCCAAGCTCCATCGGCAGCTTCCTAGACGCCGCGAGCTTTAGCGAAAAGCTCAAAAACGCGGGCTTTGAGCTGCGCGTGCAAAAGGGCTTCAGCTTCGACGTCAGCACGCTTTTCATCGCGGAGAAAATCGCGCAAAAGAGTGACGATGCTTAGCGTAAGCGAGCTAAACGCCCAAGCCAAGGCACTTTTAGAGACGAGCTTTAGCTTCGTCGAGGTCGAGGGCGAGATATCTAAGTTTAGAATTCAAACCACGAGCGGGCACTGGTATTTCACGATCAAAGACGCGAGCGCGGCGATCGATTGCGCTATGTTTAAATTTAACGCCGCGCGGATAAATTTTATCCCCGCTGTCGGCGATAAGCTCATCGTAAGCGGCAAGGTCTCGCTCTACGCCCCCACGGGCGCATATCAGATCCAGGCCTCAAATATCCGCAAAAGCGGCGAGGGCGAGCTGGAAGCGGCGTTTGCCGCGCTAAAAGAAAGGCTTAGCAAAGAGGGGCTTTTTGATGCCGCGCACAAAAAAGAGCTTCCGAAATTTGCCCAAAGTATCGCGATCATCACGAGCGCGGGTTCCGCGGCGCAGGCGGATATGCTTCGCACGGCGCAGGACCGCTTCGCGCTTTGCAAGATCGATCTGTATAACGCACTAGTGCAAGGCGAGAGCGCTCCTGCTTCGATCATAAGCGCTCTGCGTGCAGCCGACGAGAAGGGCTACGATGCGATCGTCATCGCTCGCGGCGGCGGCTCGCGCGAGGATCTGTGGTGCTTCAACAACGAGGCCTTGGCTCGCGCAATCTACGCAGCCAAAACGCCCGTCATCTCGGCGGTCGGGCACGAGATCGATTTTAGCATCAGCGATTTCGTAGCCGATCACCGAAGCCTCACGCCCACCGCCGCGATGATCGATCTGCTGCCCGATATTTGCGCGATCTTTCAGAGCCTAGACGGCATAAGCGACGCGTTTGATAGACTGATAAAAGATAAAATTTCATCCGCACAAAACGTGCTGAGCCTCGCAGCTTTACAGCTTAAATCAAAATCTATCGAGCCAAAAATTTCAGGCTCGCTTGCTAGGCTTTTAAATTTCGAGCTTAAATTTAAAAGCTTCGTGGACTCCAAGCTAAGCGCCGCTGAGCATACGCTAAGTGCTAAGGATGAGCTTTTGGCGCAAAAGGCGAAATTTTTTGAGATCACAAAGGATCTCGTTCAAATCCAAAAGGACGGCAAAACGGTGGCCTTAGGTGAGCTTGCTGCGGGTGACGAGTTTGTCCTTTGCTCGCAGCAGCTCAGCAAAAACGCAAAAATCATCTAAAGGAGGCAAAATGGATAGAGTAATAAATTTTAGTGCAGGACCTAGCACCATCCCGCTGGGCGTGCTAAAGCAGGCGCAAGAGGAGCTGCTAAACTACGCGGGGCACGGATTTTCGATAATGGAGATCTCGCACCGCACTAAAATTTTCGAGGAGGTCCTGCATAGCGCGATGAGCCGCGTGCGCGATCTCTATGGCTTTTCGGATGATTTTACGATTTTGTTTTTGCAAGGCGGCGCAAGCCTTCAGTTCGCGCAGGTGCCGATGAACCTATACGCAGGAGGCGTCGCAGAATACGCCAACACGGGCAACTGGACGAGCAAGGCGATCAAGGAAGCGGGCGTGCTTGGCATAAACTACCGCGTGGTCGCAAGCAGCGAGGAGAGCAAATTCGACCGCATCCCCGAGGTTAAATTCTCTGACGACGCCGACTACGGCTACATCTGCTCGAACAACACTATCTACGGCACGCAATATCCGCAGCTGCCGCAGTGCGGCTGCCCGCTCGTAGTCGATAGCTCGAGCGATCTGTTTTCGCGCCCCGTGGATCTTAGCAGCGTGGGGATGTTTTACGGCGGCATTCAGAAAAATGGCGGCCCCGCGGGCGTCACGATGGTGGCGATCCGCAAGGATCTGTTGGACCGTGCAGACCCTAAAACGCCGATGATCCTGCGCTACAAGACGCAGGCGGACGCGGATTCAATGAGCAACACCCCGAATACTTTCGGAATTTACATGCTAAATTTAATGCTCGGCTGGATCAAGGATGAAATCGGCGGGCTCGCGGCGATGCATGAGCGCAACAAGCGCAAAGCGGCGCTACTTTATGGCGCGATCGATGCTAGCGGCGGCTTCTACCGCGGCCACGCGCAAAAGGATAGCCGCAGCCTGATGAACGTGAGCTTTAATATCGCAGATGCCGCGCTTGAGCCGGTTTTCGTCGCGCAGGCGGAGGCAGCGGGGATGATCGGGCTTAAAGGACACCGCGTTTTAGGCGGCATCCGCGCATCGATCTACAACGCGATAAACTACGAGGACGTTGAAAAACTAGTCGCTTTCATGAGCGAGTTTGCGCGCAAAAACGGCTAGCGGCGGTTAAATTTATGGGATTTGGGTGCGGCTCGCGCTTATAGACAAGGAATTGTTTCGAATCCGCTCTTACCTTGTCGCTGAGCTAGTGTTTGTCATAGCCCTCGCTTTTATAGCCGGTATTTTACGGCAGAAATAGCTTTGATGCGGCTTGGATTTCGCCGCTAGAATTTTATTGAAGATGAGATTTTATGATGTTAAAATTTTTGCATTGGATGAGGTTCGATTGCTTTGATTTTACAGCGGCGAGCGGGCTTGGCACTGCTGGGATTTATTAGGTGGGATTTAATATTTAAAACGCTATTATCGGTGTTCGAGGAGGGTCGGCGGTTGGGCGGTTGATTTATGATTTATTTAGGCGCAGGTTGCTTAGCGTGTCTGGCATCTAAATTTAAGCTTAACCCTAAAAACGGGCAAAATTAAACGAAAGGATTTGAATGAGTTTTAAGAGATTTTTTGCAGTGGCGCTTGTGGTGGGTGCTTTCGCTTCGGTGAGCGCAGAGGCTAGCGCTGCGGGGGATTTTTGTATCAAAAACGGCGGCGAGTTAATTGTCCGCAAAGACGGCAACGGCGTGGATTACACCGTTTGTAAGCTGCCTGACGGCACTATGATCGACGCTGAAGAATTTTATAAAACAGGCGGCGATTTGAGTAAATTTAAGAGCGTAAATCGATAGAATTTTATCGATTGTGAGATTTGCTGCAGCGAAATTCTATAAAATTCTGCGTCAAAATTCCTCTTTAAAATTTAGATGAATTCTAACTAGCAAGCGTTAGTGCAAGTAAATTCTTGGGCGCCACAAACGAAGTGATGGAGCAGATTGATGGAAAAAATTCAATTATCCAAACGTTAACGATGTGTGGAGATTTTGCTCCAGTAAGGCGCTGAAAGCAGCGGCTACGCAAAGCAGAAATTATTTTAAGCGATTTGACGCAACATAGGCAACCTGCTAGATACTCGATTAAGACGCAGGTTTTTGGGATATGCGATAAGCGTTGCGCTCATAGTTGCTGAGCTTAAATTTCAGCCGTTCGTGGATGTCGCTCGCTTCCTTTGCCTGCGTAAATTTAGCGCGTGAAAACCACGACCTCGCCGCGCTCAAACGTGATCTGCCGTCCCGCTAGATACAGCTCGAAGTAGGGCTTCAAAAAGTCCTCCTGCGGCCTTTGCGCGTAGTTTGGATACTGCAAGTACGCCGAGAGCAGGTAGTCGCAGTTGATCGAATAATACGCCTCGCCGAGCACCCATAGCTTCATATCGAGCTTAGGCGCGTCTATCATCCACTCCGTGATCGCCTCATAGACGGCGCACGCAAGTTCGTCTTCATGCCCCCTAAAATCAAAATTTTCCTGCACGCGAGCGGATTTTGTTTCGCCAAGCATCTTTAAAAGCTCGTTCTTGCCTAGAAAATCGGCGAAAATTTTTAAATTTCGAACGTACGCTAAAGCTAGGCTCTTAAGCACTTCGTCATCAAATTTCGGATCCTGCGGCGGGCAAAAATACCCGGGCGCCACGCCTTGATCGAACGCCTCTCGCGTCCGCTGCGCCGTGACTGCATAGATCGGCATTATGCGCGCTTGTAGCTCAGCGCCGTTTTGCAGCGGCGCAAACACTGCCTCCACGCCCGCACCCTCAGGCATAAAGCACTGAAAAAGCCCATAAAACTTATCCTGCAGATCTATCTCTTTGCAATCTAAATCAAGATCTAGTCCTGCAGCCTCGTGAATGCGACTAGCGTATTCGAAATTCGTCATCTTCGCCCTTTTAAATTTTGGTCGTCAAAGCGTTTGGGTGGAATTTTACCTAAATTTTACGCATTTGCCGAATTAAAATTTATGTGCGATGAGACTTTTATGGAATTTAAAATTTAGCGGTTCGGTTTGAGCTGATCCTGCGACAAAGCGGCAGAGCGATTAGCAGCGACGGGTTGTCGTGCGGGCGGTTAGTAGCGGTGGATGGGTATCGCGCGGCGGGAGAGCGGCGCCTAACGGCGAGACCTACGGCGCGTGGCGACGGGCGATAACCGATGATCGCGACCGTAGCGCTCGCAGGTTACTTGCTCGCAGAAGTGGATTTTTCGCGCTCAGGCCGTCGCAAAATGGCGGGCAGCGTATTGGATAATGGCGGCTGCTGCAGTACTCGCAGGCAGCTCGCTCGCAAAAGCGGACTTCGCGCTAAGAGCGCGCATGGGCGGCGCAAGGTCGGGGGCATTATTCGATCCGTTGCGCGCGAAATGAAATTTTATCGTTTAAATTCTAGAGCAAGACCTGCGCGTGCAGCGGTAAATTTGCTTGTAGTAATGAAATTTATCGTCCAAATTTAGTAAAAGATAAAATTCCAAATCGCGCATTAAGTAGTGTGAAATTTTATTTGATTTTGCTTCGCCGCGCAGCTGTTTGCGCGGCTTGCTTTAAATTTTATTCTATCCCCGCAAATGCTGCTTTTGCGTCCGCCAGATCCTTCTCGTCCGGGTGTTTCGCAGCCTCCGCCCAGCGCGCAAGTCGCTCGGGAGTGATAGGATGGGGCGAGTTGCCGCCGGCCGCCATTTTGCGCATCGTTTCAAGCAGATTCGGATCAATCGCGCCCTGGCAGGCAAACTCCCTTACAATCTCGTTGCCGTTTGCTTTAAGCCCCTCTTCAAAGGTATCCAGACACTTACGCGAGTGCTCGCCGTCCGGCTCCGCGCCCAGAGTCATAAAAACGCCAAGCTTCTTGCCGTGAATCTTGCGTAAAAAGCGCATAAATTTCGCTTCGGCTTCGCCCTTATCGACGTAAAAGCCCAAGGCTATGAAATCGTAGTCATCGACCTCACCCTCAAAGTCGCGGAAATTTAGACTCTCGCAGCCTAGTTGCTCGGCGATCGCGTCGCCCACCTTTTTCGTGTTACCCGTTTGCGAGGTGTAAAGCACGATTTTTTTCATACAAAATCCTTTCTAATAATGTTTGCTATCTCTTCGTTGATGTTGTTGCCCCAAAAAATTCCATCCAAGCTCAAGATCGATCTTTGATCTTTTAGTTCCAAAAGCCCCCAGTTCTCAAATTCTTTGAGCTTTTGCACCGCTTCGTCGTAAATGCTCGCGCTCAGAGCCTCTTTTAGCTCGTTTAAGCTTACGATCGGGTATTGAAACAGATTGTTTAGCACGCTATATTTTGCCTCGCGCTCATCGATTCGCGAGATCATCTTATGTCCCGACACGCCGTAAATTCCGAAGCCCGCTACGTGTCCGCCCGCGCCGTTGCCGATAGGTAGGATATCCGTGCCCTTGTGGCTTAGCTTGATGTAGCCGTAGTTATCGCGACCTTTTCGAGCAAGTTTGGTAAGCTCCAAAACCTCGAAATTCCCGCTTTGCAGTAGCGCCTCTGCAAAGGCATGGTGCAGCTTTTTATCAGTCGGCAGATCGTAGTAGGAGGTGTCAATCTTTTTGGATAACTCCGAGCCTTCGAAAAACATCAGCGAGTAAAAGCTGGCGCTATCTAGACCTAGCTCATCTACGTAGTGCGCGTCTTCCAGCGCTTCCTCCACGCTTTCGCCCGGGAAGTTGTAGATAATGTCGCAACAGAGCATGCCGTCAAATTTTTCTCTAAGATCCTTTAGTCGCTCGATTGCGCGAGCGGGCTTATGCACGCGGTTTAGAAGCGCGCGCCCCTGTCTGCTGAAGGTCTGCACGCCGATGCTAAAGCGGTTTACGCCGAAGCTTTGCAGAGCGAGCGCTTTTTGCGTATCTAGATTATGCAGGGTGGTCTCTATGCTGATCTCGCAGTCGTCCGCGATCTTGAAATTTTTATGCAGCGCACCCAGAACCTTTTCGAAGTGAGCTTCGCTAAATACGCTCGGCGTGCCGCCGCCGAAGTAGATGCTTTTAACGCTTTTGGTGTCGAAGTAGGGCATCTCGCCGTAGTCTTTGATCTGGCGGATCAGAAATTTAGCGTATTCGTCCAGCTCGTCGCCGAGTTTGGAGCGCATCATCGAACAAAACGAGCAGATGTTGTCGCAAAAGGGCACATGCAGATAGATCACGCAATCGCTGTCTTTCGCAGGCTGCTCCAGCGCGTCGAACAGCTCGTTTTCGCTTGCGGAAACGCTCTCGAAAAGCTTGGAGCGATGGTGGGATTTAATGCGTTCTTTAAACATCTATTTCGTTGCCTCCGCGTAAATTTCATCCACCGTCTCGCCGATCTGCGGGCTGCCCCGCAAGATGAGCGTCGGAGCTTTTAAAATTTTGCCCGATTTTACCGCTTTGGTATTTCTAAGAATCGGATTTGCCTTTAAAAAATCCTCCGTCTCGCCGCCCACGACGACGATTATATCAGGGTTTTGCTCGAGGATATATTCGGCAGATACCGAAGGCGTGCTGCCTTTTAGGCCGTCTGCGATATTTTTGGCGCCTAGGCGAGCGAAGATATCGCCTACTAGGGTTTTGTCGTTAAAAGCCATAGTGGCGTTTGAGCCAAAAAATAGCGCTACTTTTTTGCCGCGAAGAGCGGGTTTGTCTGCAAAAATTCCATCCATCTGCGCGCAAATTTTATCCGCCTCGCTCTCTTTTTTTACGATCGCGGCGACCTTCTTTACGTTTTGGCAGATCTCTGCGGTGGAGTTCGCATCCATCGCAAGGCTCTTAAGCCCCAGCTTTTGCAGATTCTCGCTAACGCCCGCTGAGTGAAAGCTCGTGATGACCAGATCGGGCTTAAGCTCGACGATCTTTTCCATATTCGGCTTGACGTAGGTGCCTACGCTCGGTAGTTTCGCGGTTTCGGCCTCCGGGCGGATCTTGCTCATCGAGGTAGTTGAGATCGCAGCGATCTGATCCTGCGCCCCCAAAGCGTAGATGATCTCGACTGCGGCGGGGTCGAGCACTACCAGGCCTTTGGCGAGCGCAAAACTCGCCGAAAGCAAAGCTATAAGAATTTTTTTCACATTTTCTCCTTTTGTGGTAAGATAAATTTGGTTCCCAAATTTTCGACTATCAGGGCGTCAAAGCCGTAAATTTCTTTTATGATCTGCGGCGTAAAAAGCTCGCTCGCGCTACCGCGATACCTCACTGCGCCGTCTTTTAGCATCAAAATTTCGTCGCAAAAAAGCGAGGCCAAATTTAGATCGTGCAGCACGATGACGCTCGTTAAATTTAGTGTTTTGGTTAAATTTTCGCAGATCCTCATCGCCTCGATCGCGTAGTTCATATCAAGCGCACCCGTGGGCTCATCAAGCAGTAAAATTTCAGGCTCGCTTACGAGCGCTCTGGCAAGCAGTACGCGCCCGAACTCGCCGCCGCTTAGCTCAAACGC
The DNA here is from genome assembly GCA_963522285.1 of uncultured Campylobacter sp. Classification (GTDB taxonomy): domain Bacteria; phylum Campylobacterota; class Campylobacteria; order Campylobacterales; family Campylobacteraceae; genus Campylobacter_B. Next base: position 9,260 of record CAUQWV010000004.1, on the reverse strand, counting down.
GCTGCGATTTAAAAATTTCTTCACGTCCAAAAGCTCGGCGATTCGCTCTACCTTGTCGCGGTCGCTCGCGTCATAGCCGCTAAATGCGCTTTTTAGGCGGCAAAATCTGCCCGCAAGTAAAATTTCATTCACGTTCAGCGCGGCTGCGAGGGCTGTTTTTTGCGGCACGAAGCCGATGAGCGCGGCAAGCTCTTTGAGGCTATATTCGCTTGCTTTTTTGCCGTTTATTTCGATGATACCGCTTGCGGGTTTTAAAATTTGCAATATGTTTTTTAGCAAGGTGCTCTTGCCGCAGCCGTTAGGGCCCAAAATCCCGTAAAATTTACCCCGTTCTAAATTCAGACATACGTCTTGCAGGATCGCCCGCTTGCCGTAGCTGAAATTTAGCTCGCTTACTTTCATGCGTGCTTCCTAAACGCAAGGTATAGGAAAAATGGCGCGCCGAAAAACGAAGTCACCACGCCGATCGGAATTTCTACCGGCGATAGGATGTTTTTGGCTATGACGTCGCAAAACAAAAGAAAAAGCCCTCCCGTAAGCGCGCTAGCGGGGATCAGCACGGCATTGCTCGCCGTGTGAAGCGCCATGCGAAGCGTATGCGGAATGATGAGCCCCACGAAGCCTATCATCCCCGTAAACGCGACCGAAAAGCCGATGATGAGCGAGGAGACGATGAGTAGGCTCTTTTTGGACTTCTCGACGTTGAGCCCCAGCGACTTCGCCTCCTCGTCGCCGTTTAAGATGATATTTAGCTCGTGGCGCTTCGCGTAAAAATACGCCATGCAAAATAGTAGCGGCGGCAGCAAAAGTGCGATCTTTTGCCAGTTTGCGCCGCCCAGATAGCCCATCATCCACGCCGTAATCCTAAAGCTATCCTCTCCGATGAGATAAACCGCAAAGGAAGTAAATGCGCCCAAAAACGACGACACGGCGATACCTACGATCAGTAGCGTCGAGATCGAGTGAGTGTGAGCGGCGAGCTTAAAGATCACGATCGACAGCGCACTTGCGCTTAAAAACGCGAAAATTCCGTAAAAAACGTCGCTAAGCCCCAGCAGATAGGCTATGACCGCGCCGAAAGTCGCTGCCGAGGCGATGCCGATGATATAGGGATCCGCAAGCGGGTTTAAAAACACGCTTTGCACTACCACACCCGAAGTTGCCAGTAGCGCGCCCACCAAGATGCCCATTACTAGGCGCGGCAGGCGCATTTGTAGCAAGATGAGCTGCTTGGTCTCGTCTATCTCGCCGAAGGTGAAAAATTTTACGATGTCGCCTAGCGAAATGCTCGCTCCGCCGCTGCTAACGGCTACTAAAGCAAGCAAGACGAAAGCTGCGATTAGAAAGAGATAAAATTTAAAGCTCATAGCCCACCAGGCGAACTATACGCGCAGATTTCGTCGCGGCGGATATTTTTAAAATTTAAGCGGCGCCAGGAATTTATGCGCGCGGAATTTATGAAATTTTTACGGCCGGCGCCATCATTTTTGAAGCTTGCATAGCTTTTGATATCAGCGCGAAAAAGTACGTAGCCGCACACTTGATCCGGCATAAATTTCCTCCTAAAAGTATTCGCGATTTTTATTAAGAAATTAAAATCGTTATCATGGGATTTTATCGCTTGATTTCTTAAACCGCGATAAATTCCGTAATGGCTAAAAGCTGTGGGGTTAAATTTGGGCGATTAGATATTAAAATTTCGCGCGCCGCTAAGCGGTCTATTTAAATTTGAAATTCAAAATTTAGGCGTTAAATTTAAATGCCGAAAGAGCTCTTTTTAATTTCGCGATTCAGCTTTAAATTATAAAAACGCCGATAAAATACGCACTAAATTTTATTTAACGAGCCCCGCTTTAAAGGCGCAAGCCATTTTATTAAACGGCAAACTGCGCCGAAGCCGCTCGCTAAGCTTTAAGGAGTGAGCATGAAATTTTGGCAAAAGATCCTTTGGGCGGCAGTCGCCGTCATAGGGGCGTGGTGTTTCGGCGTACTTGCGCTAAATAAAGGCGAGAGCATCAGCGCCGTCTGGCTCGTAGTAGCCAGCGCGTGCATCTATCTGATCGGATACACCTTCTACGGGCGCTTTATCGCGTATCGAGTATTCGAGCTGGACGATCGCCGCGCAACTCCTGCGGTGATCCGAAACGACGGACGAGATTACGTCCCTACAAACAAATACGTCCTTTTCGGGCACCATTTTGCCGCTATCGCAGGCGCCGGACCGCTCGTAGGTCCCGTAGTGGCCGCACAGATGGGTTATCTGCCCGGCACTATTTGGCTTTTGGTAGGCGTCGTGCTCGCAGGCGCGGTGCATGATTTCATCGTGCTCGTGCTATCTACGCGACGCGGCGGCAAGAGCCTCGGCGAGATGATCAAAGAGGAGATGGGTAAGCTCACGGGCGGCATCGCGATGATCGGGATTTTTTTCATCATGCTGATCATCGTGGCGATTTTGGCGATGGTCGTCGTAAAGGCGCTTGCAAACTCGCCGTGGGGGCTTTTTACGATCGCGATGACGATTCCTATCGCCCTGTTTATGGGAATTTACATGAGGTTCTTGCGCCCGGGCAAGGTCAGCGAGGCATCGATCATCGGCTTTGTTTTGCTGATGCTTGCGCTTTGGGGTGGGCATTACGTCTCGATTGATCCGTACTGGCACGATGTTTTTTCGCTAAAGGGCGAAACGCTCGCGCTTCTTACTATCGGCTACGGCTTTATCGCGGCGATCTTGCCCGTATGGCTGCTGCTTGCGCCGCGCGATTATCTAAGCACCTTCCTTAAGCTCGGCGTCATCATCGGCATGGCGGTTGCGATAATCTTTATCGCGCCCGAGCTTAAAATGCCCGCTACGACGAAATTTATCGACGGCACGGGTCCCGTTTTCGCAGGCCCGATATTTCCGTTTTTGTTTATCACTATCGCATGCGGCGCGATCTCGGGCTTTCATGCGCTGATCTCCAGCGGCACGACGCCGAAGATGCTCGAGCGCGAAACCCATACTCTTTTCATCGGCTACGGCTCGATGCTTATGGAGAGCCTTGTGGGCGTAATGGCGCTTGTGGCTGCGTGCATCCTAAGCCCGGGCGAATACTTCGCTATCAACTCGCCCGCCGCGGTACTGGGCAAAGACGCGGTAAGCGCCGCGGCGTATATAAATTCTATCGGATTTAGCATCACGCCCGATCAGATCGGCGCCTTGGCTTCAAACGTCGGCGAAACCACGATGATGAGCCGTACGGGCGGCGCTCCTACCTTTGCGATGGGGCTAACGATGCTGCTGCATCAGATCATCGGCGGCAAGGAGCTGATGGCGTTTTGGTACCATTTCGCGATTTTATTTGAGGCGCTGTTTATTCTGACCGCGGTCGATGCGGGCACGCGCACGGGGCGCTTTATGGTGCAAGAAATTTTAGGCAACGTCTATAAGCCGTTTTCCGATACCAAAAATTTCCTCTACGGCATCATTGCGACGCTGATCTGCGTGGCGGGCTGGGGCTATCTGCTCTACAGCGGCGTTACCGATCCTATGGGCGGAATTTACACGCTGTGGCCGCTTTTCGGCGCGTCCAATCAGATGCTCGCGGGTATCGCGCTGCTGCTTGCGACGGTGGTGCTTTTTAAAATGGGCAAGCAAAAATACGCCTTCGTCACGATCGCTCCTGCGATCTGGGTGCTTATAACCACGCTTTATGCGGCGATCTTAAAGCTGATGCCGGCTAACGGCGAGCGCGTGCACGACGCGGTAAGCCACGTGGCTATCGCGCAAAATACCGCCGCCAAGCTCGCTAGCCTAAGCGATCCCGCCGCGATCGAAAAGGCGCAGGCTATCATCAGAAACAACGTCATCGACGCCGTGCTATGTGCTCTTTTCGTCGTCGTTACGATCATAGTCATCGCCCAAACGATCCGAATGTGCCTTAAAATTTCAAAGGGCGGCGCGAGCGAGGGATATTTCAAACTGGCAGAAAGCGAGCACATAGATAGGGGCGTTTATGAAAAAGCTTAAATTTAACCCGCTCGCAGCTCCGAAGGCCGTGGCGAAGTTTTTAGCGCGCGCGGATGCTGCGCTTGCACCGCTCATCGGGCTCGGCGATTACGAGGGCTATCTGCGCCATTTCAGAAGCGCCCATCCTGACGAAGTCCCGCTAAGCAGGGCGGAATTTTTCCGCGCGATGCAAGATAGCAAGGCAAAAAACGTCAAGTGCTGATAGCGGCGAAAGGGCGCGGTCGCGCCGTACAAATCGTCGTTGATCTGAAATTTTAAATTTGATAGAGTGCGGTCGCGCGAGTCATGAAATTTAGCCAGCTGCTCGGGATAAAATTTCGCGCATGCCTTTTGAATAGCGCTTTAAATTTGCTCGCACTTAGGGTGTTAAGATTTGTCCTTGCCGTCGCGCCGTATTTATCGCTAGCCGCGATTTTTTGCAACGGTCTCGCCTGCATTTCGTAGAATTTTTAAACGGGTATTTCCGCGCCTTGGTAGAATTCTATATAAAATTTTTAGCAAACCTGCTTTAATTAAAGGCGTTAAATCATAGCTGCAAATTTTAAATCAGGAATATGGGCGTGCTTGGACCATGGCTTAGATCTCATAGCAGGTTAAAATTTGCTCCGCGTCCTCGTCGTAAGCGTTATCTACCAGCACTAGACACGTGCGGGTATGCGGCTGCGTATGCTCCTCTTTTTCGCTGCCGCCTTCGGGCACTAAATTTTGCTCGGCAAATGCGTCCTTTTGCTCCGCTTCGTATTTTGCGCTCGCAGCCCGGCAAGAAGCAGCCGTAACGACGCCTAAAATTCTCGCGCCCTTTTGTTTAAATTTATGCGCCAGCACGGACTTTGCCGCGAGGTATTGGACGAGCTCGCCGAGTTTAAATTTACTGAACTCGCCGCGCTCAAATTTATCCGTCGCTTCGCATCCGGATTTGCTCGTCTTGCCCTGCGTAAATTCGCCCGAGCCGTCGCGATTAAATTCGTCCGCTTCGTCACATCTAAATTCCTCGGCTTTATCGTGCGCAAATTTGCCCGAGCCGTCGTGCTCGCCGCTCTCGAGGTCGCCCGTTTTGCCGTGCTCGAAGCCGCCCGCCTCGCTACGCATGAGATCAAGAACTCTCAGCTCATTCGGCTCGTTTATAAAGTATCCGCGCCAGCCGTCCGATCCGCCTGCCGCAAGCTCGAATTTATCGAAATCAAAATCGAGCTTCACGCGGAATTTAACGTTAAAATTTGCGTCCGTAAAAACAAGCTCGTTAGCACCCTCTATTTCGCCGTTTTCGCCAGCCTCGCCCGCGCGAATGCAATATCCGCCTTCTACGCGCTGCGCCTGCGTCATAGGGTAAGTTTTAGCGATGATTTTAAGCTCGCAACCGCTTAAATTTAAGCCGTAAATTTGACCCGAACGCGTAAAAATTAAGAAATTTAGCTCATCTTGCTTAAAAATCGCCGCGCAGCCCTTTAATCGCTTTCGCATGCCCGCCTGCGTCTCAAAATCGTAAATAAAAAGTGTATCGTCGGTCGCCGTAATAGCCTTTTTATCACTGCCCTTACTACTTAGCGCGATAAAGTTGCCATATTTTAGCACGCCCTTTTTGTGCTTTGAGATGAGCGCGAGATCCGCGGCGTTAAATTTATAAATCGTGTCTGTAAAGCCCAAAACTATGAGCGTGCAGCCGTCATCGTCAAAGGTCGCGGCACGGGTAAAATCGCGAAAAGGCGCGCCGGCTAGCTGCTCGCCGCTTGCAAGCGAGAATTTTCTAAGCTTCATATGCTTTTGCTCGTCGTTATCGCCTGCGTAAACTGCGTGATCGCCCTTTATTAGGACATTTTCGCCGATATCGCGAAGTCTATTTTGAAGCCTACTTTGCCATAAAATTTTCATCCATCGCTCCTTCCGTCTGCGCGTAAAGAACACAGCGCGATTTATTGCCTTTAATTTGCGCTAGCGGTTTTATCAGTACGCATGCTAATCTTTGAATTTATTGCTTTTAATTTGCGCTATTTGCACGGCGCTCGGTACCTATTTAATCGATATTTCAGCCGTGCTTTGCAGAAATTTATCCGCACAGCGTTTAGGCCGGACTAGAAAGAAATTTAACCGCGCGCTGTTTGAGCGAAACCGCAAAATTAGCCTCGCAAATTTAGATCATTTTTTCGGTTTATTTTCTTTGATATAGTCCACGGCGATACGCTGGCAGGCGATTTTATCGTTCTTTTAGAGGCATAAAGTCTCCAGCTCCTCGCGGCTGAAATTTTTGTAATCTTTGATCGTCTTTTTGCCGCCGTCGCCCATCATGAAGTATATGAGAGCCGCTAAAATCGCCATCGCTGCGATTAATCTAAGCATAATTGCCTCCTAAATTTTATAAATTTTTGTGTCTAGCGAGCGAATTCGGCGCGCATCTGTTTAAAATAGGCGGTCAAATTTTGCGCCGCACGGATTTTTCGGATAGCGCATTTTTAAATTTAGAGCAATTACGATTGCTTCGGAAAGTATCTATCCAGCGTCTGAACTACCTGCTTTAGCCATACCTTTCGCTCAGCTTCGTCGCTATCCGCGACCACTCTAAACATCAGCCGCTCAAATGTTTTTACGCCACAAAAATCAAAAATACAGCTTTGCCAAATCCTTTGCAACGGATCGCCGAAGACCCCGTTTTCTCTGGCCTCATGCGTGTTTGAGGTGTTAAAAACGATGGCGACCTCGGCTTTTAAGAGCCCTATCGGAAGCCCGCCGCCGCTATCTTCGGGCGCAAAGTCGTAGGCAATGCCCTGCCTGAAGACGCGATCGATCCAGCCTTTGAGGATAGCGGGCGGCTCGCCCCACCAGTTTGGGTGCACGATCACGATACCGTAGGCATTTGCGATATCTTTTTGATACGCTTTTAACAGCTCGTCGTCGCTAAAGACCGGTTAAATTTCCTTTACAGATCGTGAAATTTAACCTCATAGCCACTATTTTGTAGCCTCTCTACTGCCACGCTCGCGATGGTAGCTAAAGCTTTTTCATAAAAGCGCACTAGACGTTTCGTATCGCTCGCCACTCCCATTTGATATATCTATTATATTTAATTCACACAATTTTATATGGAAACAATATTTTATCATCAATGTTGTACTTGCTTTTATCTATTTCGCTTAATTTTTTACAAATAAAAAATAACATAGATAACTATCACTTATCTTGAGAAACAAATAATAAATATGAATATAACAAGTTAAAAACTGGCTGATCAACTTTATAAAACTCCTCATTAATAATACGTGTCAATCCATGAGTAGAATAATTATATTTATCTACAAATGCCCCACTAATTAAATCCACCTTATTTAAATTATATATACTAACTATACCCTTCTTATCTCTATCATCTTTAATCTGAGAAAAAAAATTGTCTGAAATATTCTTTTCGCAAAAAATATTTTTAAAATTATCTTTTAAATACTCACTTTTCTTTGCGTTAAGAATATTCAAAATATCACAGCATATAACTTCCAATAATGTTCTTATAGCAGCTACTCTTAATAATTTACAACTATTATCTATATAACACTTGTTAAATTCATCTATAAAGTTTAACAAATCATTGTCTAAAGTAGTTGTTTTATTTAAAGAAATCAAAGGATAAATAAAGCCAGTATTACATCTTTTGATATCAATATCTTTTTTTAAAATACAAAGAATTGTTTGTTTAAAATTAAACTTTTTCCCTGAAATTTTATCAGAAAATTCAATATTAAAATGGATATTTGAAGCATTCATTACAGTTAGCTTCTCATTCTTTGGATCAAACGAAACATTTTTAGTAGGTTCAATATTAATAGATATTATTTTAATTTTATTTGTACCTTTACAATCTTGTGCACTTAAAATATCGTCTAAATAATATTCCTTAGCGACCTCCAATTCATTTAATATAAATCTCATCTTCGCATCAGGATAATCTATAACACTTATATTTGTTGTATCACCATTATTATGTTCTATTTTCCAATCACCAATCTTCATTGAGTCGAATATTTTTTCAATATTGCTTTGACAATATATTGTTTTAATATTTGAATCATCAATCCCATTATCTTTTAGCGACTCTCCCTTAAACATTTTTATGTTTCTATTCTTAGGTTTTCGCTGAATCTCTAAATCTTCTATTTCTTTTATTCTTACTTGAGAATCGGAAGAAATATAATTTAGTAATTCTTGAAATAAAAGCTGATTTTTAGACTCAATCAACATAGTTCTATCAGAATTAAAATCCAAAATTCCCTTTTCCAGTAAAAAAACATTAATAATACCTACTTGCTGTCGTATTACTTTACTAGAACTCCTAGATGTATTAATTTCAACATTATATAACTCATTACTAAAATAAACGTTGTTAAAATAAACTAATGGTGAAATTTTCTTTAGGCTTTGATCTTTATAATAATCTGAAACTTGTTTAACTCCTCCACTACTCAATTTAAAATATGTTATTTGAAAATTAATTCCAAATTTATCATTATTCAATAGTTTATTATATTTTTTATCAATATCAATGTCGTACCATGAATTATTTATGCATATCCTATAATAAAAGCAACCATCCGCATAATTTTTATCACTATCAAAAAATGCTTCAGCAATAATTTTATCTTTAAGTAATAAATTACTAATATCAGAATTTATTTCTTTTGAATTTTTCGTAAAATTATTTAATTTAATTTCAAACGATTCATCAATTATTGAATTCTTTAATTTTAAAAAATCGGATGAATTATCCAAAACTCCACAAAATAGTTCCATAGTCTCACTATTTAGATTTTCAATAACTATTTTAGTTCCGTGTTTTTTCGAATCAACACTTGCGCTTTCAGAGATATCAACTTTTGAATTGTAAATATCTTTTAAGTTTTCAATCTCATTCATATCTATTGAAAAAGAATAATCTATTTCCTGTTTTGAAGTATGCACTGTAACCTTACTTCCAAATTTAAAAACAGAAAAAAATCCCAATCCCTTTTCCCCTGAAATAATTCTTCCATTTTTAATTACACCATATTCTTTATTGCTATGACTGACAATTAATAAATCATGAATATCACTCAAGTCCATACCCTCACCATCATCTATGATTTCAATCATGCCATCATATATATTAATCTCAATATAACTAGCCATAGCTTCATAAGCGTTCTTTATTAACTCGACCATTGAATAAGTCGTACTCGGAATCTTTTCTGAAATTTCCTTAATTATTTTTCCAGATACTGATAATCTCATTATT